>NZ_NKIG01000010.1:0-176896 GCF_002255865.1 Pseudomonas sp. PGPPP1
CGCTGGCCGAACGCAGGCTTTGGAGCGTGGGTAACCCGGCAGGACGCCGGGTTAGCCGCGCTGGGCCAGGGATGGCCCATCGCGGCGGCCCACGCTCCAAAGCCGGAGTGAGGGCACACCGAGCCTAAGCGAGGTGCCGAGTGTTGGGGCGAAGGCCTTTTGCTTACTTTTGGGCCTTTCCAAAAGTGAGCCGCTGTAAGAGCGGAACCCTAAGTGGCCGTTACCGCAGCAACGGATATGTACACAAACCCAACCTCAAACCCCAAACCGCTCCCGCTCCAATTCATACATCGGCCTGACCAACGCAAACTCACGATCAATCTGATCCACCAACGCCCCAAGATCCGCCGCCGCCTCAACCGACTCCGACTCCAACCGCTGACACAAATGCGCCAGCCGCACCGCCCCAAGGTTGCCACTGCTGCCCTTGAAACTATGCGCAATCTGCCCCAACGCCTTGGCATCGTCGCGCGCCTTGCGCAGCGCCTCTACACGTTTTTGGGAGTCATCGAGAAAGGTGTCGAGCAACTTGGGATACTCGCCTTCCATGACCTCCTGCAAACCCGACAGCACCTGCGGGTCCAGATGAATATCGACCACTTGCTCGCTCCTTGATCAAGAATCGGCGGATTATGCCAGAGCCCCCCAGCAAAACTCCACGCAGACACTGCGCCCGCCGTCGGACCAACCCACCGCGCTGCTCAATTGGCGCACCAGGCTCAAGCCCCGGCCAGACAGGCGGTCGATGTCCAGCGGTCGCGCCAGCACCTTATCCACATCGAAGCCTGGGCCGCTGTCTTCGATACGCAGGGTCATCTTGCCGCCCGCTGCGGTCGGTACCACGTTGATATGCACCCGCACATAACCACTGTTCAACTGCGCCAGACGATCATTACGCTGGCGGTAATACTCGGCAAAGCCTTGGGCATCGCGCTTGAGCCGGGAGTCGAGCCCCAGCACCCCATGCTCAAGCGCATTGGAGTACAACTCGGCCATCACGCTGTAAAGCGCCCCGCTCTGCTCGCGCAGGCCGTGGATCTCCAGCAGCAGTTGCAGCAGATAGGGCAACGGGTTGTATCGCTTGAGGGTGTCGGCGCGAAATTCGAAACTCACCGACCAATCCAGCGGACACGATTGCCCGCTGTCAGCGTACAACGGCCCCGTCGCACGCAGCGATTGGCCGGACTGCAGGGTGATTTCCACCATGCTGACGTCATCGCGAACTTCGCCGCGAAACGCCGCCAGGGCCTGTTCGATATCTTCAAATAATCGGTCAGGCTCACGGTTGGCGGCGAATACCCGCTGCAAGCGTTCGACCCCGAACAGTTGGTCATTGGCGTCTGCGGTGTCCAGCACGCCATCGGAGAGCAGGAACACGCGGTCGCCCAAGGCCATCGGCCAGACCTCGGTGCGGTCATCAAAGGCGTCCGCCGACAACACCCCCAACGGCAAATGCCGCGATTCCAGCGGCGTGCGCTTGCCGGTGGCGACTTCATGCACATAGCCTTCGGGCATACCCCCATTCCACACCTCCACCACCCGCCGTTGCGCGCTGAGGCACAACAGGGTGGCGCAGCAGAACATGTCCACCGGCAAGATGCGTTTGAGCTTGGCGTTCATCTCCCGCAGGGTCTGCGCCAGCCCGTAGCCCTTGGCGGTCATGCCGTAGAACACTTCGGCCAGGGGCATGGCGCCTACCGCCGCCGGCAAGCCGTGGCCGGTGAAATCACCGAGCAGCACATGCATGTCGCCGGACGGTGTGTAGGCCGCCAACAGCAGGTCACCGTTGAACAGCGCATAGGGCGATTGCAGGTAGCGGATATTCGGCGCGGCATTGATGCAACCCGAATGCGCGACCTTGTCGAACACCGCCTTGGCCACCCGCTGCTCATGCAACAGATAATCGTGGTGCTTGGCGATCAGGTCGCGCTGCTGCAACACCGTGGCTTGCAGGCGGCGCAGGCGGTCCATCGCGTTGATCTTTGCCGCGAGAATCAGTTGGTTGTAGGGCTTGGGCAGGAAGTCATCACCGCCGGCATCCAGGCACTGGGCCAGGGCTTCGCTCTCGCGCAGGGAGGTGAGGAAGATGATCGGCACCAACGCCTCCCCCGCCAATTGCTTGATGCGCCGCGCGGCTTCAAAGCCGTCCATCACCGGCATCAGTGCATCCATCAGCACCAGCTGCGGCCGCTCGCGGGTAAACACCTCTACCGCTTGCGCACCGTTGGTGGCGGTGAGCACTTGATGGCCCTGGCGCCGCACGATGGTCGACAGCAGCAACAGGTCGGCGGCGCTGTCTTCGGCGATCAGGATGGTCAGCGGCTCAAGGACGGGGGCCAGGCCGCTCAACTGATGTCGAACAGTTTGTCGAAGTTGGAGATGCCGAGGATCTTGCGCACGTCGGAGTTACTGTTGATCACGCGGATATCGGCGTCATCGCCGCCGGCATGATCGCGCAGCAGCAACAGCATGCCGAGCGCAGAGCTGTCGAGGTAGGTGGCTTCCTTCAAGTCCACGACGATGGCGTCGGGCTTGGGGTAGATGCGTTCGTAGACTTCACGAAAATGCTGGTGGCTACTGAAATCGAACCGGCCCTTGATGGCGATCGTCAACTTCTTCCCGTCCGCGGACACTTCAGGAACGACTGACATGCGACTGCTTCCTTGTCATTGGCAATGAGACAAGGTTTAGCAGGTGAAGGCGATGCGAGCAACACGCAGTATCAAATGTGGGAGCTAGTAGTGCGATTGGCGTGGGAGGCGTTGGGACAGTTCATCGAGCAGCTTCTGCTCGCGCTTGTCTTCAATGGCCCGCGCTTCGTCGATATAGCGCTGCACCAGCTTGCGCAGCCCTTCAACACGAGCAAACGCCGCCTGCCAGCTCTCCCGCGCGCGATCAAGGTTGGTCTGGTGCCACGCCAGGCTCTGGCGCTGTTGGTCTACGGCCGTCTCAAGCTGGTTGAGGAAGCCCTGGTAGCCCATCAACCATTGCCCCGACACACCCTTGGTACCGCGCTCGATCCACTGCTGCTGGTATTCACCACGAAAGCGCTCCAGGTCGCCCAGTTTGCTTTCTGCCAAACGCACCTGCCCCTGGAAATAACCCAGGCGCTGCACGGCGGTCTTTTCGGCTTTTTCGGCCATGTCGACCACTGGGGCCAGGCGTGAAGAGCGGTTGCTGGCCATGGCTTAGCCGCCTGGCGCCGGGGCGAAGATCGAGCCCAGGTGCGCTTCGCTTTCGCCCATGCTGATCTTGTCGTTAAGGCCCTGGCGCAGGTAGGTCACCAGTTGCGGTTGCAAGGCAATCGCCAGATCGGTCTCGCGATCACCACCGGCCACGTAGGCACCCACGCTGATCAAGTCGCGGCTCTGCTGATAACGCGACCACAGCTGCTTGAATTGTTGCGCGCGCGCCATGTGCTGCGGCGTGACCACCGACGGCATGACCCGGCTGATGGACGCTTCGATATCAATGGCGGGGTAGTGCCCTTCTTCCGCCAAGCGCCGCGACAGCACGATGTGACCGTCGAGCACGCCCCGCGCCGAGTCGGCAATCGGGTCTTGCTGGTCATCGCCTTCGGACAGCACGGTGTAGAACGCGGTGATCGAGCCACCACCGGCCTCGGCGTTACCGGCGCGCTCCACCAGCTTGGGCAGCTTGGCGAACACTGACGGCGGATAACCCTTGGTGGCCGGCGGCTCGCCAATGGCCAGGGCGATTTCCCGCTGGGCCTGGGCGAAACGTGTGAGCGAATCCATCAGCAACAAGACGTTCTTGCCCTTGTCGCGAAAATATTCGGCGATACGCGTGCAGTACATGGCGGCGCGCAAACGCATCAAGGGCGCGTCATCGGCTGGCGATGCCACCACCACCGAACGCTTGAGGCCCTCTTCACCCAGGCTGTGCTCGATGAATTCCTTCACCTCACGGCCCCGCTCGCCGATCAGCCCCACCACGATGATGTCGGCTTCGGTGAAGCGGGTCATCATGCCCAGCAGTACGGACTTACCCACACCGGTACCGGCAAACAGGCCCAGACGCTGGCCACGGCCCACCGTCAATAATCCGTTGATGCTACGAATGCCCACGTCCAGCGGCACGCTGATGGGGTTACGGTTGAGGGGGTTGATGGTCGGGCCGTCCATCGGCACCCAGTCTTCGGCCTTCATGCCGCCCTTGCCGTCCAGCGCACGCCCGGCGCCGTCGAGCACACGACCGAGCATGCTCATGCCCATCGGCAAGCGACCGGTGTCGGCAAGCGGCACCACGCGGGCGCCGGGGGCGATGCCCGCCAGGCTGCCAACAGGCATCAGGAAAATCTTGTTGCCGGAAAAACCCATCACTTCCGCTTCGACTTGCACCGGGTGGTAGCTGTCGTCGTTGATCACCATGCAGCGGCTGCCCATGGCGGCGCGCAGGCCCTCGGCTTCGAGGGTCAGGCCGACCATACGCAACAGGCGCCCTTCGAGGATCGGCTGGCCGGGCAATTCGGTGGCCTCGGCGTAGCTGCCCAGGCGCTTGGCGAAGCTGGTGCGATCAAGGCGCATCGGCGGCGTCCAAGTCCACGCTCAGGTCAGGTTCGGCCGGGTTCAGTACCTGTTCGTGAACCTGGTCCAGCAACTTGGCCATGATCTGGCTGATGCGGGTTTCCACCGTGGCATCGATACGGCTGTGTTCGGTCTCGACGCGGCAACCACCGGGCTGCAACGCGGCGTCTTCGACGATGCGCCAGGTTTCTTCATGACGCTCGCGCAGGGCTTTGACCTGTTCGAAATCCTGGGGATTGATGTACAGCCGCACGTTGCCCACGCCCAGGGGCAGCAGCTTGAGGGCTTCGCGCATGACGCTTTCGATATGGCTGGAGTCCAGCACCAGCTCACGCTGGATCACCTGGCGAGCGATGTGCTCCACCAGGCCAACCATGGCTTTTTCAAGCTGTGAATCCTGCTCGGCAATAGGATCGAACAGCACGCCCATCAAGCGTTCCAGGCTCTCCAGCTTGACGGCCAGCGCCGCCTCGGCTTCCTGGCGCACCTTGAGCGTCGTTGCGCGAAAACCATCCTTTTCACCGGCGGCGAAGCCTTCGTTGTAGGCTTCCTGGCGGATGCTTTCCAACTCTTCCAGGGTCAGTGGCTGGACTTCTTCCAGCGGCACTTCCTCGGACTCCACCGGCAGTTCGGGCTCTGGTTCCGGCTCTGGCTCCGGCACATGCGGGTCGAAGCTGGGCAACGACCAGATGTCGAACCCGCCGACATCCCGTGCGCGAATCAGATCGCTGGGTGCCTCATCTTTGTTCGACATCAGAGGCGCCTTAGATCATTTCTTCGCCGCCCTTCCCGCCGAGAACGATTTCTCCGGCTTCGGCCATACGGCGGGCAATGGTGAGGATTTCTTTCTGCGCCGTTTCCACGTCGCTGACGCGCACTGGGCCTTTGGCTTCGAGGTCGTCGCGCAACAGTTCGGAAGCACGCTTGGACATGTTCTTGAAGATCTTCTCCTTGACGCCTTCGTCGGAGCCCTTGAGCGCCAGCACCAGCACGTCGGAGGACACCTCGCGCAGCAACGCCTGGATGCCACGGTCGTCGACATCGGAGAGGTTGTTGAACACGAACATGAGGTCTTCGATCTGGCCGGACAGCGTGTCGTCGATCTCGCGGATCGAGTCCATCAACTGGCCTTCGACCGAGCTGTCGAGGAAGTTCATGATGTCGGCTGCGCGCTTGATACCACCCAGGGTGGTGCGCGAAGCGTTGGAGTTGCCGGAGAACTGCTTCTCCAGAATCGTGTTGAGTTCTTTCAGGGCAGCCGGCTGCACAGTGTTCAGCGACGACACGCGCAGGATGATGTCCAGGCGCACTTTATGGTCGAAGTGACCAAGCACTTCACCGGCCTGGTCCGGGTCGAGGTAAGCAACCACGATGGCCTGGATCTGCGGGTGCTCGTAGCGGATCACGTCGGCGACAGCACGCGGCTCCATCCACTTGAGGCTGTCGAGGCCGCTGGTATTGCCACCCAGCAGGATGCGGTCGATCAGGCCGTTGGCCTTGTCTTCGCCCAGGGCCGAGGTGAGCATCTTGCGGATGTAGCTGTCGGAGCCAACGCCCAGGCTGGTCTGGTCGCCGACGATCTCGACGAACTCGCTCATCACCTGTTCGACTTGCTCACGGTGCACATTGCGCATCTGCGCCATGGCCACGCCTACTCGCTGGACCTCTTTGGGGCCCATGTGGCGCAGCACTTGGGCGGCGTCGGTTTCACCCAGGGACAGCAGCAACACGGCGGCTTTATCGACCTTGGTGAGCTTGGCAACAGCGGCTCGATTATCACTCATCTGCGTTGATCCACTCTTTCACGACCTGGGCCACACGGCCCGGGTCTTCTGCCACCAGACTCTTGATTGCGTTCAACTGAGCGTCATAGCCTTCGCTCGGGCTTGGCAACAGGATGCTTTGCGGGCCGCCGAGGCTGACGCGGTCGTTGGCCAGTTCGCCGTCCAGGCCGCCCATGCCACCCAGTTCCACGTCGCCACCGGCCAGCGCCAGTTGCTTCTTGCCGTTGCCGGTAATGTTGTTGAGCACCGGGCGCAGCACGCCGAACACCAGCACCAGGATGAACAACACACCCAGCACTTGCTTGACGATGTCCCAGAACCACGGCTGGGTGTAGAACGCCGCTTCGGCGATCACTTCGCCACGCTCGGCGGAGAACGGCATGTTGATCACGCTGACGCTGTCACCACGGCTGGCGTCAAAACCGACGGCGTCCTGCACCAGGCGAGTGAAGCGCGCCAATTCGTCGGCGCCCCACGGCGCACGGGTAATGCTGCCGTCCGCCGGGTTGACCTTGACCTGGTCATCCACCACCACCGAAACCGACAGGCGATTGACGCGACCCTGTTGTTGCTTGGTGTGGCTGATGGAACGGTCGAGTTCGAAGTTCTTGGTGGATTGGTTACGTTTGTCCGCCGGGTACGGCGCAAGCATTGGCTGGCCGGTGGCCGGGTCCATGATCTGCTGACCGTTGGCATCCAGCAGTGGCTGACCGGGCTGGATCGCGCCAGCGGTGGCTGCGGCGCCACCCGTGGTTTGCGGGGCCGAGGCCGGGGCTGGCGGCTGGTTGCTCAAGGCACCCGGTACGCCTTGCGGCGGGCCATTGGCGGCGGTGCGTTGTTCGCTGGTGGACTGCTCGCTGCGCAGGGCCGGCTGGTCCGGGTTGAACTGTTCGGAGGTCGACTCGACGGCGCTGAAATCCACGTCGGCAGACACTTCGGCCTTGTAGCGGTCGTTGCCCAGTACCGGCTGCAGGATGTTGTGCACACGCTGGGTCAGCATGCTTTCCATGCGGCGGCTGTAGTCGAACTGCTTGCCGGCCTGGGTCAGCGCGGAGTTTTCTGCCATGTCGGACAGCAGGTTGCCCTTCTGGTCCACCACGGTAATTTGCGACTTGCTCAACTCGGGAACGCTGGTGGCCACCAGGTTGATGATCGCCAGGACCTGGCCAGGTTCCAGGGAACGGCCAGAGAACAGCTCCACCAGTACCGAGGCGCTTGGCTTGCGCTCATCGCGCACAAACACCGAGCTTTTCGGAATGGCCAGGTGCACGCGAGCGCCCTTGACGTTGTTCAGGCTGGAGATGGTGCGGGCCAACTCGCCTTCCAGGCCACGACGGTAACGGGTGGCCTCCATGAACTGGGAGGTACCCAGGCCCTGGTCCTTGTCGAGGATTTCAAAACCGATATTGCTGTCGGACGGCGTCACGCCAGCCGCTGCCAGCTTCATGCGTGCACGGGCCACGTCATCGGCCTTGACCAGCAAGGCACCGGAGTTGGGCTCCACGGTGTAGGCGATGTCGGCGGCGGCCAGGGTTTCCATGATCTGCTTGGAATCCATGCCCGCCAGGCTGCCATACAGCGGCCGGTAATCGGGTTGCTGCGACCACAACACCACGGCAAAACCAATCGCCACGCTGGCAGCCAGGCCGACCATCAGGCCCACCTGACGCAACATGGTCATTTCGGAGAGATTTTCCAGGAACGACAGGCCAAACAGCGGCGGCTTGCCGTCTGCCTTGGCGGGTACGTTGTCCACGACTGCTTCTGCCATGACTTAAATCTCGTCCTTAAACCGGCATCTGCATGATGTCTTGATAAGCCTGAACCAGCTTGTTACGCACTTGGGTCAAGGCCTGAAAGGAGACGCTGGCCTTCTGCGAAGCAACCATGACATCGGTAAGGTCCACACCGCTCTTGCCGATCTCGAAGGCGTTGGCCAACTGACTCGACGCTTGCTGGGTGTCACTGACTTTATTGATTGCCTGGCCGAGCATGTCGGCGAAACTGCTTTGGCCCAATTCCGGCGCTGGCGCGACGGATTTCGGTTGAGCCATGGCATCCATTTGCATGGAGCGCATATCCAACATCAACCGATTGAACTCAATACCCTGGCTCATGACCTTCTCTCTCCGACAACCCGCATTTTTTTGACGCTACGCCGCAATTACTAGGGGAGGTAGCAACAAGGGTGCCAGCTCTGTAGCAACACGTAAGAAAAGGCGACAAACCTTATCGGCTTAGATACCAATCAAGTGGCGAATAGATACGCTTCCACGTCCATCCCGGCATCGCGCATCTGTGCCAGCTTGTAGCGCAAGGTGCGCGGGCTGATACCCAGGCGCTCGGCAGCCTCCTTGCGACGGCCACGTTCGGCGCGCAGGGTGTCGATGATCATCTGGAATTCGCGGCGACGCAGGTCGTCGCCCAACCCACCCGCAGATTCGGCTTCAGCCACCACCAGCGCTGGCGCCAAGGTGGGCAATGGCGCGGCGCCGCTGCCCATGGCCAGGCAGAAATCCTGGGGCTGGATCAGGCCACCCTGCTGCAAAATCAGCGCGCGCTGGATCGCGTTGTCCAGTTCACGCACGTTGCCGGGCCACGGATAGCCGATCAGACAGGCCTGGGCCTCGGCCGACAGTCGCGCCTGAGCATGCTTCATTTTTTTGACGTGGTTATTCAGCAGGCGCTCGGCCAGCGGGATGATATCCGCCGGACGCTCGCGCAGTGGGCGCCAGGCCAGTGGGAACACCGACAAGCGGTAGAACAAGTCTTCACGGAAGCGCCCCGCCGCCACTTCACCCGCCAGATCGCGGTTGGTGGTGGCGACCACGCGGATATCCAACTGGATCGGCTTGCGTGCGCCGACGCGCTCCACTTCACGCTCCTGCAGCACGCGCAGCAGCTTGGCTTGCAGACCCAAGGGCATTTCCGAAATTTCGTCGAGCAGGATAGTGCCGCCATCGGCTTGTTCGAACTTGCCGGCCTGCGCCGCGATGGCGCCCGTGAACGAGCCCTTTTCATGGCCGAACAAGGTGGCTTCGAGCATGTTGTCGGGGATCGCCGCGCAGTTGATCGCGATAAACGGCTGCTTGGCGCGACTCGATTGCTGGTGGATATACCGCGCCAGCACTTCCTTGCCGGTGCCGGACTCGCCCGAGATCAACACGGTAGAGTCACTGCGCGCCACGCGGGCCGCCAGTTCCAGCAACTGGGCGCTGGCTGGCTCGAAGGCAATCGGGCCTTCACCTTCGACCGCCGAGACCACACCCAGGGCATGTCGCGCCACCAGTTCGATCAAGGCCTTGGGTTCGAACGGCTTGACCAGGTAATCGGCAGCGCCTTGACGCATCGCGTCCACTGCACGCTCCACGGCGCCGTGAGCGGTCATCAACAGCACGGGCAATTGCGGCTGGCGTGCACGCAACAGGCCGAGCAACTGGTGACCGTCCATACCAGGCATGTTCACGTCACTGACCACCAGACTGAACGACTCTTGCTCGACGGCTTCCAAGGCGTCCTCGGCAGAACCCACCGCCCGGTAGTCGTGGCCCGCCAACAGCAGCGTGTCGGCCAGTGCTTCACGCAGGGCGCGGTCGTCTTCTACCAATAAAACCTTGATTGCCATGTCCGATTACTCCGCGCTTGCCGCGCCAGAAAACAGCGGCAAGGTCATCAATGCACAAGTGCCACGCCCCAAGCGGGAATGCAGCTGCAATTCTCCCTGATGGGCACGTGCCACGGCCTTGACCACGGTCAGGCCCAAGCCGGTTCCGTTGGTCTTGGTGGTGAAAAAGGGTTCGCCCAGACGCTGCAACACGACCGGGTCGATGCCACTGCCGCTGTCACTGATGCACAGGCGCAGGGTTTGCCCGCGACTGTAAAGGTGCACCTTGAGCCGCGCGCCGACGCCGCTGGCCTGGGTGGCGTTTTCGATCAGGTTGAGCAAGGCCCCCACCAGCGTGTCGCGGTTGCACAGCAGCTCGCCGAGGTGGCTGTCGCACTGCCAGCGGACTTGGGATTCTTGAATATGAGTAGCCGCCGCCGCTTGCAGGGCCTGCATCAGTTCGGAAGGCGTGATGCGGTCGGTCAGCGGCAATTCGCCACGGGCAAACACCAGCATGTCGCGCACTTGGTGCTCCAACTCATGCAAGCGCTCCTTGAGACGACCGGCAAAACGCTGCTGGGTCGCGGCGGGCAATTGCTCATCAGTCAAATGACTGGCGTATATCAACGCGGCCGACAACGGCGTGCGGATCTGATGCGCCAAAGAAGCGACCATCCTGCCCAGCGACGACAAGCGCTCATGCCGCGCCAATTGGTCTTGCAGGTGACGGGTTTCAGTCAGATCGTTGAGCAGCACCAGTTGGCCGGGCTCGGCGTCCAGGGAGCGGGTGGCGATGGACAGGCGGCGCCCGTCTTTCAAGGAGATTTCATGGCCGTCGTCTTCACGCGGCGCAAAGCAGCGGGTGATGACATGGCGCCACAGCTCGCCTTCCAGCGGCAGGCCGAGCATGTCGCAGGCCGCCGGGTTGGCTTCGCGCACGCGGCCTTGGTCGTCGATGACGATTACACCACCGGGCAACAGCGTCAGCAGGTTTTGCAGACGGTTGGCCAGGCGCTCTTTCTCGGCCAGTTCTTCCATGCGCTGGGCGCTGACCACGGCCAACTCACCCTTGAGTTCGGAGACCCGGGCTTCCAGCAGGCTGTAGGAGTCAGTGAGTTGGCTCGACATCTGGTTGAACAGCGAAAAGGCCTGTTCCAGGCCATTGCGGCTGAGCTGCTCGACAGACGGGGCAGGCCCCTGGGCATCAGGGACCGAAGATAGTTGGGCGGCGTGGGGCATCATGCTCTCTCGCTTGGCTGACCGTCAGTTAAACGGAACGTTGCGAGGGCTGTAGCAATACCCGTGCCTAAAAAAAACGACTGAAATTTCAGTCGCTTAAAAAACAGGCGTCAATCATCCGCCTGTTCATCACCTTCTTTGCGGCTCATGCCGTACTTGCGCATCTTCTCCACCAGGGTGGTACGACGAATGCGCAGGCGCTCGGCCGCACGCGCAACGATGCCGTTGGCGTCGTCCAATGCCTGTTGGATCAGGCCTTGTTCCAGGTTGCCGAGGTAGTCCTTCAAGTCGAGGCCTTCCGGCGGCAGCATGGCGGTGGAACCGAAGTCCGGGGTATGGCCGTTGATGGCTACCCGTTCTTCCATGTCGCTGCGCAAGCTGTCCACCAACTGCTCGTCTTCGTCATCGACGTAGCGGAATTTCTTCGGCAGTTCGACCACGCCGATCACACCGTAGGGGTGCATGATCGCCATGCGCTCCACCAGGTTGGCCAGCTCGCGAACGTTGCCCGGCCAGCCGTGACGGCACAGGGACATGATCGCGGCGGAGTTGAAGCGAATCGAACCGCGCTTTTCGTGTTCCATGCGCGAGATCAGTTCGTTCATCAGCAGCGGGATGTCTTCCACGCGCTCACGCAGCGGCGCCATCTCGATTGGGAATACGTTGAGGCGGTAGTACAGGTCTTCGCGGAAGCTGCCGACCTCGATCATGCTTTCGAGGTTCTTGTGGGTGGCGGCGATGATGCGCACGTCAACGCTCTGGGTCTTGTTGCTGCCCACGCGCTCGAAGGTACGCTCCTGCAGCACACGCAGCAGCTTGACCTGCATCGGCAGTGGCATGTCGCCGATTTCGTCGAGGAACAGGGTACCGCCGTTGGCCAGTTCGAAACGCCCGGCACGGCTGGTGATTGCACCGGTAAAGGCGCCCTTCTCGTGGCCGAACAGTTCGCTTTCCAGCAGCTCTGCCGGGATCGCCCCGCAGTTGACCGGCACAAAAGGCCCGTCGCGGCGCTTGGAGTGGTAGTGCAGGTTGCGCGCGACCACTTCCTTGCCGGTACCGGACTCGCCGAGGATCAGCACGCTGGCGTCGGTATCGGCCACCTGCTGCATCATCTGGCGCACGTGCTGGATCGCACGGCTGGTGCCGACGAGGCTGCGGAACAGGTTGGGTTCACGGTGACGACCGCGCTCACGGGCCTGATCGTACATCTCGCGGTAGACCTGGGCACGGTGCAGGGAGTCGAGCAATTTGCTGTAGCTGGGCGGCATTTCCAGGGTGGAAAGCACGCGGCGGCGCTGGTCTTCCGGCAGGTCGATAGAAGAAATATCGCCCATTAGCAAAACCGGAAGGAACTCATCCCAGGTTGACAGTGTCTTTAACAAGCCCAGAACTGCGCCAGGAGCGTTTACCGTCCCGATCAGCACACAAATGACTTCACGGCTCGACGACAATGAGCTGACTGCCTGCTGCCAGTCATGGCTACCACAGGGTAAATTTTCTTCGCCAAGAAAATTCAAAATCACCGCTAAATCGCGGCGGCGGACGCTATCGTCATCAATCAGCAGAATTTTGGTTTCACGCCACATGCAATAGCAACTTCCCTAGTAAAACTTCCTGCCCCAGAGCGAGGGCAATCAAGACGCCTGTACGACTTTGTACCTTACTAGACGTCTAAAATCTGAAAACAGCACTAGTTAAGTCAAAAATGCTGGCACAGTCAAATATATGACGCGCCTATCGGACCAACTGAGGCTATTTAGCCGAACAGATGGTAAACCTTTGACGCATTTTTCGCTTGGTTGATCTGCGACATCTCTTCAAAAATCGCCTGTCTTTCGCCGGTTGTCACCTCAAGCAACTGCTGATAGACCGCCAGCAGGCTCTCCAGCTTCTCGCGCAGCGCATCCTCGTCCACTGGCGGTTCGCTGAGCACCTCATCAATCACCGCGCGGCAGCCTATATCCAGCTCGCCGACAGCGTCCCAGTTACGCTCGGCCAGCGCGCCCATCAGGGCCTCGCGGGCTTCGTCGATGCGTTGCAGTGCTTGGCTCATGATGTGTACCTCAGGCGGTTTGCCTTATTGTGGAGCGATGGCATCCCAGCCACTTTTCACAGTAATCAGCAGGCGTGCAACTTCGTCGATGATTTCTGGGTCATTGCTGGCGTTGGCCTGTGCCAGTCGCGTATTCATGTACTCGTAGAGGCTATCCAACTGCTGGATCGCTGCAGGGTCCTCAGCTTTTTCTTCATCCAACCCTTGACGCAGGCCGGTGATGATGTCGATCGCCTTGGTGATCAGTACGCACTTCTGCGCGATATCACCACGGGACATCGCGCCCTTGGCCTGTGCCAGGCGATCAAGGCCACCCTCTAGCAGCATCTGGATCAGGCGATGAGGACTGGCCTCGGATACCTGAGCGTGGGAATTGACCTTCTGGTACTGGCGAAGGGCTCTCATCGGATTCATGTTGCTACCTCGTTTAAACGCCGCTGGCGAGTAGGTTTGCGCTTACCAGTTTCTCGACTGCAGCGCCAAAAACTTTAACGTCTGTGAAAGCCAGGGACGGGCGGATCACCGCCCTGCCCCTTAGGTCGACTTCGGATTGTTCAGCGAGTTGAGCGTGGTCATGATGCTGGAGCTGCTCGCGTTGATCTTGGCGATCAAGGTATCCATGGCAGTGTACTTGGCGCTCAGGGAGGTCTGCAGGGACTCCATGCGGCGATCCAGGTCAGCCTGCTGGGTGGTCAGGTCGGTGAACTTGGTGTTCAAGTCCTTGACCCGCGAGGCCAGCGTGCCCGTGGTGCCTACGTAGCTGTCAGTGGCTTTGTTCATGCGCGAGATCAGGCCGTTGTCGCCGGTGAACAGCTTGGCGATATCGGTCGGGTTCTTGGCCACGGCTGCATCCCACTGCTTGTCGTCCAGGGTCAGCAGGCCGGTTTTCTGATCAGTGGTAATACCCATCTGCGACAGGCTGCTGATCGCCCCCGAACCCGAACCGTTAACCAACTCACTACGAATGCTGGAGACCAGGTCACGCATCCCCGCATCGCCCGTCAGTGCGCCCGCCGTGGTAGTGGCTTGGTCGCCGGTGGCGGTGACTTTGGTCTGGGCATTGATCGCCGTCATCAGGGCGTTATACGCGGTGACGAAGGACTGCACCGAGGTCTTCAAGGTGGCCGGGTTGCTGGCCACGGTGATGGTGGTGGACTTGTTGGCATCCGTCGGCGCAACCAATTCCAGGGTCACGCCGCTGATGGCGGACGTCACGGTGTTGCTGGTGGACTCCATCGCGATACCGTCGATGGAATACTTGGCGTTTTGCGCGGCCGGGCCTGCGGTGTAGCCGGCAGCCAAGTCGGAGTCGCCGCTGAGGGTGATGTCGGTGCCGACGCCGCTGGTGCTGGAGCCGATCACCAGGCGCGCACCACTGGCATCGCTCAGTACGTTGGCACTGATGCCCTGGGCCGAAAGCTGGGTGTTGATGGACTCACGAACCTGTTGCAGGGTCGAACCACCCGTGATGATCACGTTGTAGCTCTTGCCGGACTGGTTGATCGTCAGGGTCTGGTTTTCTTCACCCGGGTTAGCCACCGCAGAGGCGCCGGTGAACAACTTGCTGGTGACTTTCGACGACGTGGCCAGGTTATCCACCACCAGCGTGTACTTGCCGCTGGAGGCACCGTCACCCAGGGTGGCTTTTACCGTCTTGTCATCGGAAGTGGTCGCCGCCAGGCCGTTGAACGAAGAAGTGCTGTTCAACTTGGTGATCGCCGTCCGGTAGGCTTCCAATGCACTCTTGACCGAACCCACAGCCGACAGCTGGGTGGTAGTGTCTGTTTGCGCCTTGGTGATCTGGGACTGCTTGGGGGCTTTTTCCGCCGCCACCAGTGCCTTCACAATGCCTTGGGTGTCGTAGCCCGAGCCCGGGCCGGTAATCGTTGAACTCGCCATTTGTTCTTCTCCTGTTCTGTGGCTGCCGCTTTCTTGGCGCAGTGTCGCCTATTCGGCAATCAGAGACATGTTTCGTGCCAACTCAAGCCTTGCTGTCAAACAGCACGCTGCTGGCCTTGCTCAGGTCTTGCGCCAATTTCAGCGCAGTCTCGGATGGAATCTGTCGAATCACTTCACCGCTGTCGGTAGCGATCACTTTGACCACAACACGACCGGTGGAATCGTCGATGGAAAAGTCCAGGTTTCGCTGGGAAGCCTGCACAAATTCACGAATATCGGTCACTGCTTTTTCCAGCGCTTCGCGCGGCGGCTGTGCAGTGCCAGCCTGTGTCGTCTCGGTTGCAGGCAGGGCTTGGGTCGCAGTCGCAACAGCAGCCTGGGCGGTGCCAGCCGGGTAAGACGCGTTCAACTTAATGCTCATGTCCATGTCATCACCTCATAACTGAAAAAACGGAAGGGCACGTAGACGCACCCTTCCGTTATCTAACCGCTACCGATGTTACTGAAGCAGCTTCAGTACAGCGGAGCCCAGCTGGTTAGCCTGGGACAGGATAGCGGTGGATGCTTGTTGCAGAGTTTGTTGCTTGGTCAGTTCAGCGGCTTCGGAAGCGAAGTCGGCGTCCTGTACGCGGCTACGGGCTGCGGTGGAGTTTTCAGTGATGCTTTGCAGGTTGGCCACGGTGCTGTCGAAACGGTTCTGAACCGCACCCAGCTGGGAACGCTGGCTGTCTACTTGCTGGATCGCACCTTCCAGAGCCTGGATGGTTTGCTGAGCGCTGGCAGCGTTCAGGATGCTCAGGTCGGCAACGGTGGTGTCCATTTTGGTAGCGGTGGTCGGTGCAGCAGCGGCAGCGGTCAGACCCAGAGTGGTCAGGCCAGTACCCGCGCTACCATCGGCAACGGTGATGTCCTTGGTGGAGAACAGGTTCAGGGTGTTGTCAGCGTTTTTGCTGGCAGTTACACCGGTGCTGGCGCTGTTGATGGACGACACGATGTCGGCCATGGTGGAGCCCGCGGTGAACTTAACTTCGGTGCCGTTCAGGCTAACCGAAGTAGCGGAAGCCAGTTTGGCTTCGGTAGTACCAGCCGACAGACCCAGTTTAGCTAGTGCACCCGCACCGCCGTTGGCAGCAACACCAGTACCGTTACCCAGTTTGATAGCCTTGCCATCAGCCGAAGCCAGTTGCAGACGACCGTCAGCGGATACCGAAGCGGTAACGCCGAACTTGTTGGCGGTGTTGGAGGTGTTGATTTTGCCAGCGATAGCAGCCAGGTCGTCGTTCGCAGCGAAAGCAACGTTGGTGCCATTGATGTTGATTTCAGCGGCAGCAGCCAGTTTGCCTGGAACAGCAGCAACGTTAGTGGTTACGCCACCACCAGCTGCAGCAGCACCAGCCAGAGTAGTAGCCAGAGCGCCTGCACCAGTAACAGTGATAGCGGAGCCCGAGGTCAGAACCAGATTGCCGCCACCATCGTCAGCAGCAATGGTGCTACCAGCAGCGGTGTTAATTTTAGTTACAACATCGGTCAGCGTATCAGCGGCCAGCAGGTTAACAGCAGTGCCGCCATTGACCGTGATGGTTTCAGCAGTACCAAGAGTGGCACCAACAGCAGCGGTACGGGTGAAAGGCGTGGTGGTGCTGCTAGCCGGTGTGCCACCTGGCAGAACAACAGCATTACCGGTTACGGAAGCCGACAGAGTGGTAGTAGAACCATCCAGCTTAGCTTCGCTGTAAGTACCCTTCAGGCCGGTAGCGCTCAGGTCGCTCATGCCGAAAGAGATAGTTTGGTTAGCGTCAGAACCGATCTGGAAAGCAACGTTCTGGAACGAACCGTCCAGCAGGTTACGACCACCGAAGGTAGTGGTTTGGGCGATACGGGTCAGCTCACCAGATTTAGCGGTGAATTCTTGTTGCAGGGAAGCACGGTCAGCGTCGCTTTTATCACCGTTCGCGGACTGCAGAGCCAGTTCACGCAGACGTTGCAGAATGTTGGTCGACTCTTGCATCGCGCCTTCAGCGGTCTGGGCGATGGAAGTACCGTTGTTGGCGTTGGCGATGGCAACGGTCATGCCTTTAACCTGGGAGGTCAGACGGTTGGCGATTTGCATGCCAGCGGCGTCGTCTTTGGCGCTGTTGATTTTCAGGCCGGAAGACAGGCGAGTCATCGAGGTGCTCAGAGCATCACCGGCTTTGTTCAGGTTTTTCTGAACGGACAGGGAAGTGATGTTGGTGTTTACTGTTAAAGCCATGACGAAATCCTCGTGGGGTTGTTTACTGCGGCTTCCGGCCCTGGCAACCGCCGGGTGTGGCCTAGAGAACCTTCGTAATAGTTATCGTCGTGTGTGCCGGTTGCTTGAGGTTTTTTTTTGATTTTTTTAATGGCGCCGTGCCACCCCTTGCAATTCAAGGGCTTACGCAGGAGCCAAACCCCGGTTTCATTGGCTTTTCTGGCGCCAAATAAAAAACGCCGATGATCTCTCGATCATCGGCGTTTTGTTGTGCCGCCTATTATCGTGTCACGGGCGATAGAGAATCGCCGAGCCCCACGACAGGCCCACACCAAAACCACTGATGGCGACACGCTTCCAGGTGGCGTCCATCACGTGCTTTTCCAGCAACAGCGGAATGCTCGACGACACGGTGTTGCCGGTCTCGACCATGTCCTTGATGAACTTGTCCACCGGCGCATCTTCAAAACGACGCGCCACGGCGTCGACGATGGCCGCACTGCCCTGGTGGATGCAGAACGCATCGATCTCGTCAGCCTTGAGGTCCGACTCATTGAGCAGCTCGTGCAAATGTGCCGGCACTTTAAGCAATGCGAAGTTGAACACCTGGCGGCCGTTCATGAAGAACACGCCATCGCTGACCTTGAGGTGCGGCGCGCCGGAACCGTCGGTGCCGAACTTGGACTTGCCCAGCAACCAGGGAGCGTCTTCGCCCATCCAGGTCGCGGTGGCGGCATCACCGAACAGCATGGTGGTGTTGCGGTCTTCCGGGTCGACGATCTTCGAATACGGGTCGGCGGTGATCAGCAGGCCGTTTTTCAGGCCGGCGGCTTCCATGAAGCCTTTCATCGCGTAGATGCCGTAGACGTAGCCGGAGCAGCCCAGGGAGATATCGAACGCAGCAACGTGGGTCGGCAGGCCCAGTTTGTCCTGGACGATGGCCGCAGTGTGGGGCAAACCCTCTTCATCACCGTTCTGGGTGACGACGATCAGCGCGTCAATGGACTCGCGCTTCAAATCCGGGTTATTGGCAAACAAAGCGTTGACCGCCTCGACACACAGATCGGAGGTTTCCTGCGCAGCTTCCTTGCGCGGCAGGAACGCCGAACCGATCTTGCCAATGATGAATTCTTCATCCTTGGCGAATTTGGCACCCTGGGCGTAGTTATCGATCCCGTCGGCCGGCACGTAACTGGCGATGCTTTTTATGCCAATCATTGTGGCTTCCCAATACTAAATAGCTGGAGATCACCCCGCGAGCTGCCCCGCCGAGTGCTGACAATAAAAGGGGATAACCCCGCAAAAAACTCGCTGAAAGCCGCCCCGTAAAGGCCCTGCGACGACTTATCCTTTTCACACGATACAGTGAAGATGCGCTTTATGACTCACAGGTCACCTAATTGTCTGTGGTTTATGCAAAACCTTCAAACAATTAAGCCGTAGAAACGACAACGGCCCAGCCTGTTTCCAGGCTGGGCCGCTTGAGGTACTGGCGCTTACATCTTGTTGAACAGGCTCAACTGCGAGATTTTCACGAATGCCAGTTGCGACGCCTGCAACATGGTTTGCTGCAAGCTCAGGTTGATCGACGCTTCTGCCAAATCGATGTTCCCTAGCGAACTCATGGTCGAGTCATTGGCGATGCCCAGGCTGGTGTTTTGATCAGCTTGTATATCCAAAGCGTTACCGCGAGCGCCGATTGAACCGCGCACTTGGTCAACCTGCATTTTGGAGTTAGCCAGGTTGCCGATGGAGCGAGCAACCACGTCCTTGAGTTCCTTTTGCGCGGCAGGCTTACCATCTGCCGGTGTTTCAAGGACTTTGCGCAGGTGGCTCAGGGTGTCGAGTACGTTTTCGCTCTTACTGCTGGTGGCACCGATCGTAAAGGAATCGCCGTCTGCCGGGTCGGAAGTAACGCCAAGTTCAACGCCCGCGACGGTAATCGAGGTGGCACCCGTGGCCAAGGTGTCGCTGGCGATGGCCTTGCTGTCCGCTGTGTAAGGCTGCGCATAGACGTTATAGGCACCGCCCGCACCGAACTTGATGACAACACCCGAGTTGGGAAAGGTGCTGGCATACGCCGCCTGGTCAGTCACCGTTCCGCCGGTCAACTGCGCCGTTGTCGAGTTGCTGGGTGTGCGCGAGACACTGAAGGAGTCCGGCTTGAGCGCAAGGGTGAACTCGCGATCCTTCACCAGATCATCCGATGGCGTGCCAGGCAGTACGCCCTCGCCCAGATTGAAACCGATATCGAACTTGACCCCACGCAGGTTGACAGTCGAGGCGCCTTCCTTGGTGGCGTCAAAGGTGCCGTTGCCTTGGATCTCGGAAGTGACGTCCTTACCGGCGCTGTCGGTCACGGTGTACTGGGTGCTGCTGATGAATTTCAGCGAATAGGGCTGGCCGCTGGCAAAGTTGTTGGTGGTACCGGCGGTAATCAGGCCGGCAGAGACTGTCACCTTGTAATCATCGACATCGGGCGGCGTGAGTACACGTGTCGTTTGAGTACGACCTGTATTACCCGAACCTTCGAGGATGGTTTTCGCGGTGTCCCCCATCGACATCGACAGGTTTTCCGCCACCTTCAGGGTCAATGGCGTCTCATCCCCCTGATAGGTGTAGGTACCATCGTTGTTACGGGAGTAAGGCGGCGTGTCCGTCTTGCTGCCGGAGAACATGTAATTACCACTGGCGTCTTTGGTGTTGAGCAACGCCAGCACTTGATCCTGGATCGCACCAATGGTGTCGGCATGCGCCTTGCGGTCAGCATCGCTGATCCCAATGTTACCGGCAGCCAACGCCACCTCACTGGCCTTCTGCAATGCATCTTGGATTCCACTCAGTACGCTCTCTTCAGAAGCGAATGCGTTCTTCAACGTGGAGATATTGCCATTGGACTGCGCCAGCATATCTTTCTGCTGCTGCAGCATCAGCAAGCGCGCCGCCGCCACCGGATCATCACCGGCGGTTTGCACACGCACGCCGGAGGTGGTCTGGTCCTGAGCCTTGATCAGGCTGGAATAGTTCGATTGATACTTGGCAGTACTGGCTTCGAAATATTGCTGTGTAGAAATACGCATCGTCCCAGACTCCCTTAAAGGCTGTTGATCAGTGTGCTGAAGGTTTCCTGCGCGGCCTTGATGATCTGCGACGACGCGGTGTAGTACTGCTGAAACTTGATCATGTCGCCGGCCTCGTCATCCAGGTTGACCCCGGATACGGAGCTGAGAGCCTCTTTGTTGGCAGCCAGCAACGCACCGGTCGCGGCAACATCAACGCCGGACTGGCTGGCTTTAGCACCTACCTGGGACACCAGGCGACTGTTGGCCCCGACCAGGCTTACGCCGGTATTGCCGTCACCCAGACCGACCGTGGCCTTGGTCTGCAGGTCGAGCAACTGCTGGGCATTACGCCCGTCGGACTTACCGCCGCTGTTAAACGAAAACGTCGTGCTGTCACCGCCGGCCGGCGAACCGTTGATAGTGGTGTCGAAACTGAACCCGGAGCCCGGAATAGGCGTGCCCGTGGCGTCCAGCTCGGGCACATTGACAGTCACTTTATTGCCTTGCCCCGGAACGATGGTGCCGGTGCCGATCGACTTGCCTTGGGCATTACTGATCGTGTACGACTGCGTGCCGTCAGCCGCCGGTGCGGCAAACACCATTTTCACGGGCATCAGGCCTTCAATATCCGCCCGCAACTTGGCCGAGTTAGCGCCACCATGGATGTCCACCGGGTTGGTCAGGGACGGCTGGGTGAACGTGCCGGTGCCGGTATTGGTCTTGCTGCTGTCACCGACCAACGCACCGGCGAAGGCCAGCTTGTTGGCGTCTACCATGTCCACACCAATAGCGCTGGCACCGGTAGCGGTCGGGCTGACCTTGAAACTGTCACCAAAACCCATGGTCCCTTTGCCATCAAGCGATAGGGTCACACCGTCGAACGAGGGCGGTGAGGTGGTGGAGGTGATGTCAAAGTTACCCATGGCTTTGCCGTCCGAACGTACCACGGTGATGATGTTCGGGTTGGTCTTGTCGCTAAAGGTGACCTTGTAGTCATAGGTGGTCAGCTTGCTGCTGTCGTCGATCGTCACATTCAGGTTGCCAGAGCCCGCGCTGTTACCCGAAGCACCTTGGCTGCGCGATGCGATGGCAATGGCGCTGTTAACGTCCTTGAACAACGAGGTGCCGAAATCACCATTCAGATCCAAGCCTTGGCCGAGCTGATTGTTCATGGTGTCCGCGGTCGCAATGGCCAAACGACCCAGCTCATTGATGGCCGGCATCAGCGCATCGCTGCGATAACGCAGCAGGCCGCCAATGCTGCCGCCACTGATCACCGAGCCAAGGTCCAGGCTGGTGTTGTTTACATTCAGCTGGATGGTGTATTGGCTGTTATCGGTGTTACTCGGTACGGCCGAGATCGTGTTGGAAATACCACCTTCCACCAGTGGCTGGCCCGTGCCGGTGGTCACGGTGAATTGACCATTTTTATCAGTGACGGTGACGCCGATCAGCTCGTTGAGCGAGCGCACGGCCTCGTTGCGTGAGTCCAGCAAGTTGGCCGGCGCGGAGCTCGCCGAGCCCTGAGCCTGAAAAATTTGTTTGTTGAGGGACGCAATCGAGGAGGTCAGTTGATTAACCTGGTCACTCATGGTGCTCAATTGGCTATTAATGGTTTCTTTCTGCTGAGTCAGTTGTGTCGAAATCGAATTAAAACGACTGCTCAAGGTCTTGGCATTAGCCACCAGCAGCTGCCGGGCAGACAGGTCACTCGGGTTGGATGACGCTGTTTGCAAGGTGGCAAAGAACGCGCTGAGCGCCGAAGACATGCCCGTGGTCTTGTCCGACAGAACCTTGTCCACGGCACTGATCTGATTCTGGTAGGTGTTGGCGTCCGCACTCAACGACGTGCTGTTCTGGTACGCCGCGTCCAGGTACTCGTTGTACACCCGGCGCACATCCGCCAGGGTGGTGCCGCTGCCGATAAATACGCCACCAAACTGATTCGACGCGTTGGCGGTCTGACTGCTCTGTTGGCGCGAGTACCCTGGGGTATTTACGTTGGCAATGTTATTACTCAAGACCGACAACGATCCTTGAGCGGCGTTAAGCCCCGACATCCCGATACTGAGCAAACTCATGGTTCAGACCTTATAAATGTGTGGTTGCGCCAGCGGCAGCGTAATTCTGGTAAGTGTTCATCGTTTTTGCGATCTGCGAAATCTTGCTGGCGTAGTCCGGGTCGGTGGCGTAACCGGCTTTTTGCAACTCGCGTACAAACTGTTCCGGGTTGTCGGCCGACTTCACGACTTCTTTATAGCGATCATTGCTTTGCAGCAACGTCACGAGATCATGGAAGCTGTCCTGATAGGAGTTGTAGGAACGGAACTGCGCCGTTTCCTTGACCATCGCTCCATCACGAAACTCGCTGGTGATTGCACGCGCCTGACCGCCCTGCCAACTCTGGCCGGCCTTGATGCCGAACAGGTTGTGGCTGCTGCTGCCGTCTTCGGCGCGCATCACCGATTTACCCCAGCCGGTTTCCAACGCGGCCTGGGCCACGAGGTATTTCGGATCGACACCGATTCGCGCGGCGGCCGCCTTGGCCATCGGCAGCATGGTGGCGACAAATTCATCCTGCGAATTGAAGGCCTTCTTCGCCGGCGCCAAGGGTGGCTGGGCCACGGCGCGGCCGTAGACCTGCATGCGCCCGCTTGGCACGGCAAAGGTACGCGCGCCGCTGTTGATCACGTTGTCATCAGCCGCGCTGTTACGCAGCGGTGCAGCCCTGGCGACGGTGGTTGCATCAGTGCTTGGCACGATGCCGGCCAACAGGCGGTCGGTGAGCTTGCTTGGCAGCGCGATACGGCGCTGGTTCATCAGCTCCATGTCATTGCTGTGCGATGCAGCGGCGCCCGCCTGGGGTTCAGCCACGCGATAAGCCCACAACGGGCGTTGACCGTTGGAACGCCCCAGCGGACCTTCGGCCTGGGTGCCGGCGGCAATCTCCGTCGGCACGGCCATTTTCTTCGTCGGCTCGGCCGCAGCCGGGCCCTGCAAGGTGGCCGCCTGGGCGTCCACCGGTTTGTTCTTCTGCATCTGGCGCATCAGCACGTCGGCCAGGCCAATACCACCGCCTTCGCGGGACATCGAGACCGCCAGTTGCTGGTCGTACATTTCCTGGTACTGCTTGGCCGCCGGCGTGTTCAGCGGGTTGTCCTTGCCCAGGGCCTCGGTGGCCGAACGCATCGACTTGAGCATCTCGCTCAAGAACAGCGATTCGAACTCCTGCGCGACCTTGCGCATGTTGCCTTCGCTGTTCTTGTCGTCGCCGACCTTGAGCTGGTTAAGCCGGTTCAAGTCGGAGTAAGAACCCGAATCCGCGGTGCTGCTGATCCCGCTCTTGCGCATGTCCATGGCCATGGCGTCAGATCACGATCAGGTCGGCTTGCAAGGCGCCGGCCTGTTTCAGGGCTTCGAGAATCGCCATCAAGTCGCCTGGCGCTGCGCCCACCTGGTTCACCGCGCGGACAATCTCATCCAGGGTGGTGCCGGGGCCGAACTTGAACATCGGCTTGGCTTCTTGCTGGGCGTTGACTTTCGAACGCGGTACTACCGCCGTCTGGCCGTTGGAGAAGGCACCAGGCTGGCTGACAATCGGGTCTTCGGTAATGGTCACGGTCAGGCTGCCGTGGGTGACCGCCGCTGGCGACACCTTGACGTTCTGGCCGATCACGATGGTACCGGTACGCGAATTGATGATGACTTTGGCGACCGCCTGGCCCGGGTCGACTTCAAGGTTTTCCAGGATCGACAGGTAGTCCACGCGTTGGCTTGGGTCCAGCGGAGCGGTCACACGGATCGAACCGCCATCAATGGCCTGGGCCACGCCAGGGCCGAGCATGTCGTTGATCTTGTCGACCACGCGCTTGGCGGTCGTGAAGTCGGAACGGTTGAGGTTCAAGGTCAGGCTGTTGCCTTGGTTGAAACCGCTCGGCACGGTGCGTTCCACCGTGGCACCGCCGGGAATACGCCCGGCCGATGGCACGTTCACGGTGATCTTCGAACCGTCGCGGCCTTCGGCGTCAAAGCCGCCGACCACCAGGTTGCCTTGGGCGATGGCGTAGACGTTGCCGTCGATACCTTTGAGGGGGGTCATCAACAGGGTGCCGCCGCGCAGGCTTTTCGAGTTACCAATGGACGACACGGTGATATCCACCACCTGGCCGGGCTTGGAAAACGCCGGCAAATCGGCACTGATAGACACCGCCGCAACGTTTTTAAGCTGCACGTTGCCCGAACCCGCCGGCACCTTGATGCCGAACTGCGAGAGCATGTTGTTGAAGGTCTGCAAGGTGAACGGCGTCTGGGTGGTCTGGTCACCCGTTCCGTTCAGGCCTACCACCAGGCCGTAGCCGATCAACTGGTTAGAGCGCACGCCGGAGATGCTGGCGATGTCTTTCAGGCGCTCGGCCTGGGCGACTGCGCTCAGGGACAGCAACAGTGCCGCCGCCATCAGCTGTTTGAGTTTCAAAGTGGCCACCTAGAAAGGGAACAGCGGGCTAAGGAAGAAACGGTCGAACCAGCCCGGCTGACTCGCATCAGCAAACGAACCTGTACCCGAGTAGGTGATGCGCGCATCGGCAATTCGCGTCGACGGCACGGTGTTGTCCGTGGCGATGTCATCGGCGCGGACCATGCCGGCGATGCGCACCAGCTCGTCGCCGGTGTTGAGGGTCATCCACTTCTCACCGCGTACGGCGATGATGCCGTTGGGCAATACATCGGCCACGGTCACGGTGATCGAACCGGTCAGGGTATTGCCCTGCGCCGCCGCACTCTTGCCGTTGGTGGCGCGGTCGCCGCTGTAGCCCACGTCCAGGCTCAGGTCGCCGCTGCCCAGCGGGTTATTGGTGTTGGGCACACCGCCAAACAACGAGGTCAGGCCAATCCCGGTCTTGCTGGTCTTGCCGATCTGCGAGTTGGCGTTCTTGCTGGCTTGGGTCTTCTCGTTCAGGGTGATGGTGATGATGTCACCGACCCGGAACGCCTTGCGGTCGCTGTACAGGTTCTGTTCGAAACCGGCCTGGTAGATCGAGCCATTGTTGGCCGCCGCCGGCAACGGTGTGCGTGGCAACACCGGCGCGTAGTACGGGTCGTTGGGCTTTGGCGTCGGGGCGACACAGCCCGCGAGCACGGCGATCCCACTCAGTGCCAAAACAGAAACGTAGCGATTCATGACCCTTACCTCACGGTGTTGCAGGCGCCGTCAATGGCGCCCCATAGACTTGATTACAGATTCTGCGTGACGAACGAGAGCATCTGGTCGGCGGTGGAAATCACCTTGGAGTTCATTTCGTAGGCGCGCTGGGTGGTGATCATGTTGACCATCTCCTCCACGGTGCTCACGTTGGACGTTTCCAGGGTGCTTTGCAGCGTGGTGCCGAAGCCGTTCAGGCCCGGGGTACCGATTTGCGGCGCGCCGCTGGAAGCGGTTTCCAGGAACAGGTTGTTGCCCATGGCCTGCAGGCCGGCCGGGTTGATGAAGTCGGCGGTTTGCAGGTTGCCGATCACTTGCGAGGCTGGGTTGCCGGCCACGGTGATCGATACGGTGCCGTCGTTGCCGACGGTGAAAGTCTTGGCATCCGCTGGAACGACCACGGCCGGTTCCAGGGAGAAACCGTTGGCGGTGACGATCTGGCCGTTGGAGTCCAGGTGGAAAGTACCGTCACGGGTGTATGAGGTAGTGCCATCCGGTTGCAGGATCTGGAAGAAACCACGGCCGTTGATGGCCATGTCCAGCGGCTGGCCGGTTTGCTGCAGGTTACCGGCGCTGAAGTTCTTCTGGGTGCCAACGATCTGCACACCGGTACCCAGTTGCAGGCCCGACGGCAGTTCGCTGTCCTGGGTCGACTGGGCGCCTGGCTGCTTCTTGATCTGATAGAGCAAGTCCTGGAACTCGGCGCGGTCACGTTTGAAACCCGTGGTCGACACGTTGGCCAAGTTGTTGGAAATGGTGGTCAGGTTGGTGTCCTGGGCGGACAGACCTGTTTTGGCAACCCATAGAGCCGGAAGCATGCTGTTCTCCTCTGTGCGCCTGTTTGTTGGCGCGACATCACAAATTAGTTAGTGGGCTGCAATCAGCTCATCTGCATGACGCGCGTCATGGCCTGGTCGTCTTCCTTCGCGCTGTTCATCATCTTGATGTGCAGCTCAAACTGCTTGGAAAGCGCCAGCACCGCCGTCATTTCTTCCACGGCATTGACGTTGCTTGCCTGCAGGAAACCCGAGGTCAGCGTGACGTTTGCATCGGCCTGGGCCGGCTGGCCATCCTTGGTGTGGATGGTGCCATCCAGGCCTTTATTCATATTCTTGAGGTCGGGCTGGACCAGCTTGATGCGGTCCACTTCCGCCATCACCCGCGGGCCTTCGCCCATGGCGCGAATGCTGATAGTGCCGTCAGAGCCCACTTCGATTTTCTGCTGCGGCGGCACGGCAATCGGGCCACCGTTGCCCATGATCGGCATGCCGTTGCCGGCGCGCAGCACGCCCAACGCATCGACGTTCATGCTGGCGCTGCGCACGTAGGCTTCGCTGCCGTCCGGAGTTTGCACGGCCATCCAGCCGTTGCCGTTGACGGCCACGTCCAGGTCGCGGCCGGTCTCGATCATCGCGCCAGGGGTGAAGTCGGTGGCAGGACGTTCGGTCATGGCAAACGCCCGCGCCGGAAAGCTGTCGCCGAACACCGGCATCGAGCGCGCCTGTTCCAGGTCACGTTGAAAACCGTTGGTGGAAATGTTCGCCAGGTTGTTGGCATGGGCCTTCTGCGCCAGAGCATTCTGGCTGGCGCCGGTCATTGCCACATAAAGGTACTTGTCCACGCTCTTTCCTCTTTCTGACGGACGCTTGCCGCCCACCGCTGTACTGAGGAGGCTTAAGCAATTTGCGAACCAACTTTTGAAAAGAGAGTGAGATGCAAGCGGGGCAAGGGTTTGCGGGTGGTTGCCAGAAAAATCGCGCGGGGTGAGAGTCGAAAAAACGGCGGACTACTGCCGCCTGCGGCAAACACAGGTCTTTAAAACAATGAAGATCAAGTGTGGGAGCTGGCTTGCCTGCGATAGCGGTGACTCAGTCAGCACATACTTCGCTGACCCACCGCTATCGCAGGCAAGCCAGCTCCCACATTTTTCACCCCGTTGTGTCAGAGGGTTATTTGTCGGCCTTGAGGATTTCGTAATCCCGCAGTTTGTTGGCAATGGTGGTGTGTGAAACCCCAAGGCGCTTGCCTAGCTGCCGACTGCTGGGATGCTCGCCATACAAACTTTCCAGTACCGCCTTCTCGAACCGCCCAACAATCGCCTCCAACCCCCCCTCCAGCGAAAATTCGCCAAGCGGCTGACGCACGCCGTAATCCGGCAAACGAATGTGCTCGGCCTTGACCGTACCGCCCTCGCACAACGACACCGCCTGGAACAACACGTTTTCCAACTGCCGCACGTTGCCCGGCCAATGGTAGTGACTGAGACGATCCATCGCAGCCGGTGCCAATTTCGGCAGCGGGCAGCCAATCTGGCGACTGGCCTGGTCCAAGAAGTGGTCAACCAACGGCGCCAGGCCGTCGAGGCATTCGCGCAGCGGTGGGATGTGCAGCGACAGCACGTTGAGGCGGTGATACAGGTCCTGGCGGAATTCACCACGGGCACACAGCTCGGACAAATCCACCTGGGTTGCGCAGATCACCCGCACATCCAGGTACACCTCTTCATCACTGCCTACCCGCCGAAAGCAGCCGTCCTGCAAAAAGCGCAGCAGCTTCACCTGTAAGCGCGCACTCATTTCCCCCACGCCATCGAGAAACAACGTACCGCCCGCCGTCAATTCCAGCAGCCCCAGCTTGCCTTCGGCCCGCGCCCCTTCAAATGCGCCAGGGCCGTAGCCGAACAGTTCTGTCTCGGCCATCGATTCCGGCAGGCCGGCGCAGTTGAGCGCCATCAGGGGCGATTGCCCACGAGGGCTGGCCAAGTGGCAGGCGCGTGCGAGCAGCTCCTTGCCGGTACCGGTTTCGCCTTCTATTAATAGAGGCGCATCCAGCGGCGCCATGCGCCGGGCCTCTCGGACCACGGCAGCCATGACCCTGGAGCTTTGGAAGATGCTGTCAAAGCCACGCAGCTCCTGCTTGCGCACGTTGTAGATACGCTCTCCCACGCGGTCGGCGCGGTGCAGGGTCAGCACGGCACCGGCCATCGCTTCGCTGTCATCGTGCTCGGAAGATTGCAGCGGCGCGATATCCGCCAGGAATACGTCACCCTTGACCTTGACCCTCAGGCCGTTGATCCGCGATTTGCTCGCGCGTACCAGTTCCGGCAGATCGAAATCTTCGGCGTAGCGCGACAACGGAATGCCCGGCACCTCGT
Source organism: Pseudomonas sp. PGPPP1 (assembly GCF_002255865.1). NCBI lineage: Bacteria > Pseudomonadati > Pseudomonadota > Gammaproteobacteria > Pseudomonadales > Pseudomonadaceae > Pseudomonas > Pseudomonas sp. PGPPP1. The sequence continues at coordinate 28,773 of NZ_NKIG01000010.1, forward strand.
CTACCCGCACGCCCAGCAACTGCGCCGCCGCACGGTTGGCAGCGACGATGGAGCCGCCCATGTCGATGGACAGCACCGGAAATTCCAGAGCACCGAGCAGTGCGTTGAGCTCCATATGCCGACGTTCACTGGGCATCAGCCCTACGCGCTTGACGCCAAATACCCCGGCAATTGCTTCGAATTGCGGACGCAGCGCCTGGAACTGCATGTTCACCAGGTTCGGGCAGAACAGGTAAATGGCGTTGCCATGCTCCCCCCCGACCTCGCCCTTGGCGACGTTGACGCCGTACTCCACCAGCAGGTTGAGGATGTCCCGCAGGATGCCGATGCGGTTCTGGCAGTGCACTTTGATACGCATGAAGAGGCCCGAAAAGTGGGTAGGCGCCGCGTCTTTTTGTCGCTGGGCGCGAATAGTCGTCAAGATTATGTGACAGACCATGACCTTTTCCCAGCCCAACACAGCGAAGGGCCGCACATCTGTAACGAATACTTTACGATATTCAGTACATTTTCCTACAAGCCACCGCCGAAGCCCGATGGAATCTCGCGCCCGTCGGGTTATCAATACGTTCATCGCAGGACATAACAAGAACGAATGCCTAGCAGGAGAGCCGTATGAAGCAGACGCACTACGTGGCCCGCGAGCCCGATGCGCATGGGTTTATCGATTACCCACCGGAAGAACACGCGGTGTGGAACACCCTGATCACGCGCCAGCTGAAAGTGATCGAAGGTCGCGCCTGCCAGGAATACCTGGACGGCATCGACAAGCTTGGCCTGCCCCATGATCGCATTCCACAACTGGGCGAGATCAACAAGGTGCTGGCCGAAACTACCGGCTGGCAAGTCGCCAGGGTGCCGGCGCTGATCCCCTTCCAGACCTTCTTTGAATTGCTCGCCAACAAGCAGTTTCCAGTGGCGACCTTTATTCGTACCCGTGAAGAACTGGACTACCTGCAAGAGCCGGACATCTTCCACGAGATTTTCGGCCACTGCCCGCTGCTGACCAACCCTTGGTTCGCCGAATTCACCCACACCTACGGCAAGCTCGGCCTGGCGGCCACCAAGGAGCAGCGGGTGTACCTGGCGCGCCTGTACTGGATGACCATCGAGTTCGGCCTGGTGGACACGCCCGAGGGCCGGCGTATCTACGGTGGTGGGATTTTGTCGTCGCCCAAGGAGACGGTGTACAGCCTGTCGTCAGAACCCGAGCACCAGGTTTTCGACCCATTGGAAGCGATGCGCACGCCATACCGCATCGACATCCTGCAACCGCTGTACTTCGTGCTGCCAGACCTCAAGCGCCTGTTCGAAGTGGCCCAGGAAGACATCATGGGCATGGTTGAGCGCGGCATGCAGTTGGGTCTGCACGCGCCAAAGTTCCCACCCAAACCCAAGGCCGCATGAACCTGCGTTTTTAAGGCCAGGTGAGTCTGTTCCCTGGCCCCGCGTTGCTTTAGGGTGACGCCACTGACCTTCAAATACTCGAATTCAGGACACCTCCACATGACCACCTTGAACCAAGCCCACTGCGAAGCCTGCCGCGCCGATGCCCCGCAAGTCAGCGATGAAGAGTTGCCGGTACTGATCAAGCAGATCCCCGACTGGAACATCGAAGTACGCGACGGCGTCATGCAGTTGGAAAAGGTCTTCCTGTTCAAGAACTTCAAGTTCGCACTGGCCTTTACCAATGCCATGGGTGACATCTCCGAAGCCGAAGGCCATCACCCGGGCCTGCTGACCGAATGGGGCAAAGTTACCGTGACCTGGTGGAGCCACTCCATCAAGGGCCTGCACCGCAACGACTTCATCATGGCCGCGCGCACCGACGAAGTGGCCAAGGACGCCGAGGGCCGCAAGTAATGCATTTTGATGCGATTACCCGCGTGCCCGGCGACCCGATCCTGGGCCTGATGGACCTGTATGCCCAGGACAGCAACCCGAACAAATTCGACTTGGGCGTGGGCGTGTATAAAGACGACCAGGGCCTGACGCCGATTCCCCGCTCGGTGAAGCTGGCCGAACAGCGCCTGGTGGACACGCAAACCACCAAGACCTACATCGGCGGCCATGGCAACGCAGCCTTTGGCGCACTGATCAGCGCGCTGGTGCTGGGCGCCGGCTCCGCGTTGATCGGCGAACGTCGTGCCGGTGCCACCCAGACCCCAGGTGGCACCGGCGCCCTGCGCCTGAGCGCCGACTTTATCGCCCACAGCTTGCCGGGCCGTGGCGTATGGCTGAGTAACCCGACCTGGCCGATTCACGAAAGCATCTTCGCCAAGGCTGGGCTCAAGGTCAGCCACTACCCGTACGTGGGCGCCGACAATCGCCTGGACGTAGCGGCGATGCTGGCCACGCTCGCCACCGTCCCGCATGGCGACGTGGTGCTGCTGCACGCGTGCTGCCACAACCCGACCGGTTTCGACCTGTCCCAGGATGACTGGCGCCAGGTGCTGAAAATCGTGCGCGAACGCCAATTGCTGCCGCTGATCGACTTCGCCTACCAAGGCTTTGGCGATGGCCTGGAACAGGACGCGTGGGCAGTTCGATTGTTTGCCAGCGAGTTGCCGGAAGTGCTGGTGACCAGTTCCTGTTCGAAGAACTTTGGCCTGTACAGCGACCGCGTCGGCGCGCTGATTGTGTGCGCGGCGGACGCCGAGAAGTTGACGGACGTACGCAGCCAACTCGCCAATATCGCCCGCAACCTGTGGTCGACGCCGCCGGATCACGGCGCGGCAGTGGTCGCGACCATCTTGGGCGATGCCGAGCTGAAAGCCCTGTGGAGCGGTGAAGTCGAAGCCATGCGTTCGCGGATTGCGCACTTGCGCTCCGGGCTGGTGGAAGCGTTGGCGCCACACGGCTTGTCGGAGCGGTTTGCACACATCGGGGCGCAGCGTGGGATGTTCTCCTATACCGGCCTGAGTGCCGACCAGGTGAAGCAACTGCGCGAGAAGCACAGTGTGTACATGGTGAATTCGGGGCGGGCCAACGTGGCGGGGATTGATGCGACGCGCCTCACACTGTTAGCCGCAGCCATCGCTGACATATCCAACTGACGGAACCCAATCAAACTGTGGGAGCTGGCTTGCCTGCGATAACGGTGTCACATCCAATAGAGATGTCGACTGAAACACCGCTATCGCAGGCAAGCCAGCTCCCACAGTTTTTTAGCCTGCAACCATCTCAGCCTTGAGCTGCGCTTCTTTAGCCTGCGCATCCGCCAATCGATACAACTCGATACTGCCATCCCAGTGCTCGATCAACGCCGTGCACGACTCCACCCAATCGCCGCAATTGAGGTAGTCCACCTCACCCACCTTGCGAATCTCCGCATGGTGGATATGCCCGCACACCACGCCATGCAATTCGCGCTTGGTCACTTCGTGGGCGATAGCTTCTTCGAAATCGCTGATGAAGTTCACCGCGGTCTTCACCTTGTGTTTCAGGTAAGCCGACAACGACCAGTAGCCATAGCCATACCGCGCACGCCAGTGGTTCAACCAACGGTTCAGCGTGAGGGTGAACTCGTAGGCCGAGTCGCCGAGAAATGCCAACCAGCGGTGGTAGCGGGTGATTACATCGAACTGATCGCCATGAATCACAAGCAAGTGGCGGCCATCGGCAGTCACATGCACCGCCTCATCCACCAGTTGGATATTGCCCAGGATCAGCTTGGAGTAACGGCGCAGGAATTCATCGTGGTTGCCGGTGACGTAGATCACTTCGGTGCCGCGCTTTGCCATGGTCAACAGGCGGCGGATCACGTTGGTGTGGGCTTGGGGCCAGTACATGCCGCCGCGCAGTTTCCAACCGTCGATGATGTCGCCTACCAGGTAGACCTTGTCGGCCTGGTAGCCCTTGAGGAACTGCGACAAATGCTCGGCCTGGCAATCCCGGGTGCCCAAGTGCACGTCGGAAATCCACAGGGTACGAACGCGCTGCTTGCGGCTGGGTTTGGTGAACTCGGCACTGGTCATGGGCATCCCTCGACGCTGTTTTCGCGAGCTTGCGCCTTGGCGATTAATAGTCCGTGACAGCCGTGCGTCAGTCTGATGACAGCGCCGACCGGCCGCGAAGCGTTGTAGACTGGCGCCTTGCTGCCCCGGAGACCGCGATGAACGCCGCCCTCACACTGCGCCACTACCTCGAAGCGCCTATTGCCCACAGCCATGACCATGCGCAGCTGGTGTTTGGCCTGTCCGGGCATCTGGATCTGGAAGTCGATGGCCTGGGCAGCCAGGTGCGCGAAAGCAGCGTGATGGTGCTGCCTTTCTCTGCCCATCACGCGTGCGGCAGTCGCGATGGCAGCCGCTGCCTGGTGCTGGACGTGCCTTCCGAACACTGGGTGCTGCACTCGCTGGGCGACCATGCCGACGCCAGTCGACGCCTGCTCGATCAACCGGCGCGCCTGGCGCTGGACGCGCGGCAAAACCAGTTGGTGCAGTGGCTCGCACACAGCCCGGTGGATGACCCGCTGATCGTGCAGCAAGGTGCGGTGTTGCTGCTGGCCAGCCTGAATCATTCGCTCACCCAACCGGTACCAGGCCGACGCCTGCCCTACGCCGCTTTTAATGCACATATCGAACGGCACCTCGCGCACCCGCTGCAGGTGGCGGACTTGGCGCGTATCGCTGACTTGTCGGTGGCGCGCTTGCATGCACGGTTCATGGCCGAATGCGGGCAGACACCGATGGACTACATCCGTAGCCGTCGCTTGCAAATGGCCTTGGACCTGCTGCAAAAAACGCCGTTGCCCATCGGTGAAATCGCAGACCGCGTCGGCTACGCCTCGCAAAGTGCCTTTGCGGCCGCCATGCTGCGGGAGTTTGGTGCGACCCCCGGTGCATTGCGACGCAGTGCGTAGAGAGAGTCTTGCGATAAAAATCGCGAGCCAGACGACAGACACCTGCGTCAGCAAGCCACTAGACTGGCCTTCGTCACCCGCTTGCTTCAAGGACCGTAATGACCCCCCGCTCAGCCCTCGGCGCCCTGCATATCGGCGCACTGATGTTTGGCCTCACTGGCGTGTTCGGCAAACTGGCGGCCGCCTCCCCCGCCATCATTGTGTTTGGCCGCGCCGCGTTTGCGGTGCTGGCCCTGGCAGTGTTTGCACGTTTTGCCAGCAACGCGCCCTGGAAACGACTGGCGCTGCGCGACTGGCGCCGATTGCTGATCAGCGGCGTGCTGCTGGCGGCGCACTGGGTAACCTTCTTCATCGCTGTCAAAGTGGCTGGCGTGGCCGTTGCCACTTTGGGTTTTACTGCATTTCCAGCGTTTACCGTAATCCTCGAAGGTCTGATCTTCCGCGAGCGCATTCGCGCCAACGAAGTACTGTTGGTGGCGCTGGTCAGCGTCGGCTTGGTGCTGGTCACCCCGGACTTCAACCTCGCCAGCGCAGCCACCGGCGGCCTGTTGTGGGGCATCCTGTCGGGGCTGTTGTTCTCGCTGTTGTCACTGAACAACCGGGCCAGTTCCGGGCGGATCCCTGCGGTGCAGGCCGCGCTGTGGCAAAACGTGGTGGTCGCACTCTGCCTGCTACCCGTAGCGGCGCCGGGCCTGGCGGATGTTCGCGCAATGGACTGGTTGTGGATCGGCCTGTTGGGCGTGTTCTGCACCGGCCTGGCCCACAGCCTGTTTGTCGCCAGCCTGGCGGTGATCAAGGCGCGCACCGCCTCTGTGGTGTTTGCCATGGAACCGGTGTACGGCATCACGGTAGCCTGGCTGCTGTTCGCCGAAACCCCGACCCTGCGCATGTTGCTGGGTGGCGCGTTGATCATCGTCGCCATCGTGCTGTCCGGGCTGATGGGCAGTGCCAGCCAGGCCAAACAGCCCGCCGCCGAGGCCTGATCTATACTCTGGCGATCCGCAACAGTTTGTCGTCGTTCAACGGATAAGGACTTCTCGACGACAGCCATGAAGTTTGAAGTTGCTGCAAGCGAGTGGTCAATCCATTAACGCTATGCAGGGGTTTCATCATGGAAACACTCATCCAATTGCTGGTGCAGATCATCAGCGGAGCCGTCGGCGGCAATCTGGCCGGCATGACCAAGCAGAGCCTGGGCACAGGTCTCAATACGTTGCTTGGCGGTATTGGCGGCCTGGTCCTGGGACAGGTCCTTGCGCAATTCACCGGCACATCCGGTGGGGAAGCGCTGGATGTCGCGGCGGTCGGCAGCAACATCGTCGGCGGCGGCGTGGGCGGCCTGGTGCTGACCTGGGTCGTCGGGTTCATCAAGCAAAAGCTAGCCACAAAGTAGCCGTCAGGTCACCGTCCTTCCAAGGCGGTGACCTTCACTGCGTACGGTCGTTGTGCCCCAGGTCGCGCTGCGGGTCGATCCTGTCACGCACGCGCTGCTTCAATACCTTGGCCTCCGGGAAACCACCGTCGGCCTTGCGCTCCCATATCTGCACACCGTCGCAGGTAATCCGAAACGCACCGCCGGTGGCCGGTTCCAGCGACACTTTGCCCAGGTCGTCGCAGAACGTGCTCAACAACTCCTGGGCCAGCCAGGCCGCGCGCAGCAGCCATTGGCATTGGGTGCAATAGGTGATGATGATCTCGGGTTTGCTCACGGACATAATTTGAGAGGTTCCTGGCGTAACGGGCTCGGAGGATCGAATGGCTATAATACCGGCCTTTATCGCCCAGCCTTGAGATTCATGATGCGCCGCCTGCTGTCCTGCCTGCTGTTGTGCCTGCTACCCCTCCTCGCCCAAGCCGTTGAAGCCCCACGCCCGAAAATCGGCCTGGTGTTGTCCGGCGGCGCCGCTCGTGGCCTGGCCCATATCGGTGTGCTCAAGGCCCTGGAAGAGCAAGGCATCCAGATCGATGCAATTGCCGGCACCAGCATGGGCGCGGTGATCGGCGGGCTGTACGCGTCGGGCTACAAGATCGATGAGCTGGAAAAACTCGCGTTGAACATCGACTGGCAGCAGGCGCTGTCCGATGCACCACCACGGGAAGACGTACCGTTTCGGCGTAAGCAGGATGACCGGGATTTCCTGGTCAAACAGAAGCTCAGTTTTCGCGACGACGGCAGCCTCGGTTTGCCGTTGGGAGTGATCCAGGGCCAGAACCTGGCGCTGCTGCTGGAGAGCATGTTTGCCCATAGCAGCAACACGCGTAATTTCGACAAGCTGCCCATCCCCTTCCGCGCCGTGGCCACCGATATCACCACGGGCGAAAAAGTAGTGTTCAGCAAGGGCCACTTGCCTCAGGTGATTCGTGCGAGCATGTCGATCCCGGCGGTGTTCGCACCGGTAGAGCTTGACGGGCGCTTGCTGGTGGACGGCGGCATGACCGATAACATCCCACTGGACGTAGCGCGGGAGATGGGCGTGGATATCGCCATCGTGGTAGACATCGGCACCCCACTGCGTTCGCGCAAACAGCTGGCCACTGTGGTGGACGTGCTCAACCAATCCATCACCCTGATGACCCGGCGTAACTCCGAAGAGCAACTCAAGGCCCTGCGCCCCAAAGACGTACTGATCCAACCACCGCTGGCCGCCTATGGGGTGACCGACTTCGGCCGCGCCAAGGACATGATCGACGCCGGCTACCGCGCCACACGCGCCCTCGACCTGCGCCTGGCGCACCTGCGACCGGCCGAGCCGATCGACCCACAATTGGTTGCGGCTCGCACCCCTGGCGAACGCACGCCGGTGATCACCGCGATCAATGTGGAAAACGACTCGAAAGTCAGCGACGACGTGATCCGCTACTACATCCGCCAGCCCCTCGGCGAGCCGCTGAACCTGGGACGGCTGCAAACCGACATGGGCACCTTGTACGGCCTGGACTACTTCGAGCAGGTGCAATACCGCGTGATCAAGAAAGGCCAGGACAACACCCTGGTGATCAGCGCACGCGGCAAACGCAGCGGCACCGACTACCTGCGCCTGGGCCTGAACCTGTCGGACGATATGCGCGGCGACAGCGCCTTCAACCTCGGCGCCAGCTACCGCATGAACGGCATCAACCGCCTCGGTGCCGAATGGCTGACGCGGGTGCAGATCGGTGATCGGCAAGAGCTGTACAGCGAGTTCTATCAACCCATGGACACCGGCTCGCGTTACTTCGTCGCGCCCTATATCAGCGCCCAGGCGCAGAACGTCGAGTTGATCCTGGACAACGACCCCGTCTCCGAATACCGCCTGGAACGCTACGGATTCGGCCTGAACGTAGGGCGCCAGATCGGCAATAGCGGTGAGATCCGCTTCGGCGTCGGCGAGGCCTGGGGCAAGGCCGATGTGCGTATCGGCGACCGCGACATGCCCAGCGTGAGTTTCAGCGAAGGCTTCTATGAGTTGAAGTACTCCTTTGACTCACTGGACAACGTGTACTTCCCCCATACCGGTGAAGACATCGGCCTGGCCTACCGCGAATTTGAGCCAGGGCTTGGTTCGGACCAGCGCTATCGTCAATGGGAGTTCAAACTGGACAAAGCCATGAGCAATGGCCCGGACACGTTGGTACTGGGCGGCCGTTACGGGCGCACGCTGGACAGGTCCGACGTAGTGATTTCCAGCTTCCTGCTGGGGGGCGCGCGGCAATTGTCGGGCTTTCGCGAGGATGCGATCTCGGGGCAGAACATCAGCCTGATGCGCGCGGTGTACTACCGTCGGCTGACCCCACGCTCGTACCTGCCGTTGGATTTTCCGCTGTACCTGGGCGCGTCACTGGAGCGCGGCCGGGCGTGGAACAATGACAATGAGTTCGACAGTGGGTACATCAACGCGGCCAGTGTGTTCCTGGGGTTCGATACGCCGTTGGGGCCGCTGAATTTCAGCTATGGGTTCAACGATGATAATCAGAAGGCGGTATACCTGAACCTGGGCCAGACCTTTTAGAGAGCCGAACACAAAACCAAATGTGGGAGCGGGCTTGCTCGCGAATGCGATGTGTCAGCGACTAAAAAGGTAACTGATATGCCGCATTCGCGAGCAAGCCCGCTCCCACATTTTGATCGTCACCGAATCCGGGATCAGGACTTTTCCAGGTTTGCCAGGATGTGCCCGTGCACACGCATGCACACCTTCATATCCTCTTCATCCACCCCCACAAACAGCTCATGACGCAGCGCTGTCGCAATGGTCTCGATCTGGTCGATAAGCGGGCGAGCGGTATCACACAGCAAGATGCGCTTGGCACGACGGTCTTCCACCACCGCCTGGCGTTGCACCAAGCCCTGACCTTCCAGGCTGTCGAGCAACCGGGCGAGGGTAGGCCCTTCTACCCCAACGCTTTGCGCCAGCTCACGCTGCGTGGGTGCTTCTTCGAAACGCGCCAGGTGCAACAGCACCAGCCAGCGCGCCTGGGACAAGCCCAGCCCCGCCAGGCGGCGGTCCAGCTCGGCGCGCCAACCTCGGGACATTTGCGCCAACTGCATGCCAAAACGGTGTTGATCGGTTAACGGCATAAAAAACTCATGGTTTAGACTGAAAATAAAGTGTGGCTAATTATTAGTCAGCTAAGCATGAGCCATGCCAGTAGGCAAGAGTTGCTATGTACTGATTCGTTACATTGTCGTAATTGGCGCACTAAATCTCGAATTCCGACTGCAAAGCGGCCCTTACGCAGTACAAAACACCCTCAGGGACACGTCCGGTAAAGAGTGGTGTGATCTCCGCGACAGCTGGCAATTCGCCCTCTCCGTCCAGGAACGCGTCCTGGATCTCGCCGAGCAAATCCTCTGGCAAATCAAGCGCCTGCTCCAACGACAACTGCTGCTTTCCGATGGATTCAGCCAGCAACGTGTAGACGTTCTTTTCCGAGCACTGCAACTGACCGGCGATCTGGATCGGGGTCATGCCGGCGCGTGCCAGGCTGATCAGTTCGTGGCGAATATCGGCGACTTCCTTCGGCGCCTCGGCCTGACCGCCGAGCACTTCAAGGAAGGCCTGGCCGTAACGTTCCAACTTGCGTGCGCCCACGCCGCTGACCCGCGCCATTTCGGACATTGTGGTGGGTTGCTCACGCAGCATCTCCAGCAACGTGGAGTCGGGGAAGATAACGTAAGGCGGCACACTGTGTTCCTGGGCCAGCTTGCGCCGCAGTGTGCGCAGGGCTTCCCACTGTTCGCGTTCTTCGCCACGTACCAGTTGGCTGGCTTGGCTGGTGCTGCTCTTGGCGGTGGTCTGCGGCTTGAGGTCGCGGCGCAGCTCCAGGCTCACTTCGCCCTTGAGCAGCGGTCGGCAACTGTCGTTCAGACGCAGGCCGCCGTAACCTTCGATGTCGATATCCACCAGGCCGCGCGCAACCATCTGCCGGAACAACGAACGCCATTCGCCTTCGGCACGGGCCTTGCCGACACCGTAGACCGACAGTTTTTCGTGGCCAAAGCTGCGCACCTTTTCGTTGTCCTTGCCCAGCAGCACATCCACCAGATGGCCGACACCGTAGCGCTGGCCAGTACGGTAAATGGCAGACAAGCCCTGACGCGCCGGCTCGGTAGCGTCCCAGGTTTGCACGCCGTCGATGCAGTTGTCGCAATGGCCACAAGGCTCGGGCATGTCTTCGTCGAAATACGCCAACAAGGTCTGGCGGCGGCAGCGGGTCTCTTCGCACAACGAAAGCATGGCATCGAGCTTGTGTTGCTCCAGGCGCTTATGGCGTTCATCGCCTTCGGAGTTCTGCAGCATCTGCTTGAGCATCACCACATCCTGCAGGCCGTAGACCATCCAGGCATCCGCTGGCAGGCCATCACGGCCGGCACGACCGGTCTCCTGGTAATACGCCTCAAGGGATTTGGGCAAGTCCATGTGGGCGACGAAGCGCACGTTGGATTTATCGATGCCCATGCCGAATGCGATGGTCGCCACCATGATCAGGCCTTCCTCGTTGAGGAAACGTTTCTGGTGGGCCGAGCGCGTTTCGTTGGGCAGGCCCGCGTGATACGGCAGCGCTGGGTAGCCTTGTTCGCAAAGGAACGCGGCCACTTCATCGACCTTTTTGCGCGACAGGCAATAAACGATACCTGCATCACTGCGACGCTCAGACAGGAATGCGAGCAGCTGCTTGCGCGGCTGCTCCTTGGGCACGATGCGGTAGAAAATATTTGGGCGGTCGAAGCTCGACAGGAAGCGCTCGGCGTTCTGCAAATGCAGGCGCTCGACGATTTCCTCGCGGGTACGCTTGTCGGCAGTAGCGGTCAGGGCGATACGCGGCACGTCAGGGAAAAGCTCGGCCAGTTGGCCAAGTTGCAGGTATTCGCGACGGAAATCGTGGCCCCATTGCGATACGCAGTGGGCCTCGTCGATGGCAAACAGGGCGATTTCAAGGCTCTGCAGGAAGGCCAACATGCGCGGCTGCACCAGTCGCTCGGGGGCCAGGTAAAGCATTTTCACTTCACCGCGCTTGATCCGCGCAGCCAAGTCACGCTGCTGCTCGGCACTGAGGGTGGAGTTCAGGGACGCTGCGGCAACGCCAAGCTCTTCGAGGGTAGCCACCTGATCGTCCATCAACGCGATCAGCGGCGACACCACCACGGCAAGGCCATTGCGCAACAACGCCGGCACCTGGAAGCACAGGGACTTGCCACCGCCAGTAGGCATCAGGACCAGGGCATCGCCGCCACTGGCCACGCGCTCAATGATCGCACCCTGGCGGCCACGAAAACTGTCGTAGCCGAAGATGTCCTTGAGGACGCGTTGAGCCTGCTCGAGCATGTATAACTCCAAAATAGTGCCGAAATCCCTCTATACAGGCTGGCCGAGAAAACACGGGGTTACGGGAAATAATCCGTAAGTGAAGTTTTCTCGGACTGGCGCTTGGCCTGCAAGGGCATCACAAAACGCGGCAGTATACCCGAGCGACATCCACCAAAGGGCGCCACTGACGAATAGCCAGCGCTATCTAAAACCTGGCAAATATGCAGTGCGGCTGGCCTGGGCGCTCAAGAAAGCCTAGAATTCAGCATCGTTTATTCCCAAGGTAGTCCTTCAATGTCCTTCGCTGAGCAACTAACCCGCCTGCAAGCCTTCCTCGACGCCGATGAGCTGCATGACGAGGCGCTGGACTACGTGGCCGCCCACGGCTACCTGACCGCCCTGTCCATCTGCTCAGAGCCTGTACCTGACCGTGAGTGGATCGACGCCCTGTTCGCCGAAGAACCTCACTACACCGACGCTGCCCAGCGCGAAGAAATCGAATCCACCCTGCTGGCCCTCAAGGCCCACATCGGTCGCCAACTGGCCTCCGACGAGGAGTTCGAGCTGCCGTGCGAACTGGACCTGGGCGAAGAGCCGGACGACTCCGACCTGCGCGGCTGGTGCATCGGCTTCATGGAAGGCGTGTTCCTGCGTGAAGCCGCCTGGTTCGAAACCGCCGAGGAAGAAGTCAGCGAAATGCTGCTGCCGATCATGGTCGGTTCGGGCCTGTTCGACGACCAGCCGGAGTTCTCCGACATCGCCGCCGACGCCAACTTGATGGACGACATGATCGTACAGATCCCGGAAGCCCTGACCGCCCTGTACCTGCTGTGCAACGCCCCTGACGAAAAACCGGCGATCCTCAAGCCACGTCACCACTGAGTCGCTTGCCCGTGACACCCATGGGCAATCGCTCGCTGCTCCTGCGTTACGTGCTGCTGGCCATCGGCTGGCTGAGCGTAGCGCTGGGGGTGATCGGCATTTTCCTACCGGTATTGCCGACCACGCCCTTCCTGCTCCTCGCCGCCGCCTGCTTCGCTCGAAGCTCTCCACGTTTCTACCATTGGCTGGTGGAACACCCGCGCCTGGGGCCCTGGGTACGCGACTATCTGGACGGCAATGGCATCCCGCTCAAAGGCAAGGTCTACGCCATTGGCTTGATGTGGTTGAGCATCAGCGTTTCCTGCTACCTCGTCCCACTGCCCTGGGCACGCGGCTTCATGCTGACCAGCGCAGTGCTGGTGTCGATCTACATCCTGCGCCAGAAAACCCTGCCTCCCCGCTGAGCCCCTGCGACATTACCCCTCACACGACCTTGGTCGACACTGACTAACCCCAAGCATCATGCGAGACTGTCCAACCGGGCCTGGAATGCCTGGGTGTTCTTATGCTCGGAGTTACCATGACGCTGTCCAGCGGGCTGATCGCCGCCGTTGCCCTGGCCTATATGGCCATTATGTTTGCCATCGCCTTTTACGGTGACCGACGCCATGCGCCGTTGCCGCCGCGCATGCGTGCCTGGGTGTATAGCCTGTCGCTGGCCGTCTACTGCACCAGTTGGACGTTCTTCGGCGCCGTAGGCCAGGCCGCAGAACAGTTGTGGGCATTTTTACCGATCTACTTAGGACCGGTGCTGCTACTGGTGTTGGCACCCTGGGTGCTGCAGAAGATGATTCTGATCAGCAAGCAGGAAAACATCACCTCCATTGCCGACTTTATCGCCGCACGCTACGGCAAATCCCAGTCCCTCGCCGTGGTCGTGGCGCTGATCTGCCTGGTGGGTGTGCTGCCCTATATCGCACTGCAGCTCAAAGGCATCGTGCTCGGGGTGAACCTGCTGATCGGCTCTGGACCAGACACCACCGGCACCCGCGCCCAGGACACGGCATTGATCGTGTCGCTGGTGCTGGCGTTGTTCACCATTGTGTTTGGTACGCGCAACCTTGATGCCACCGAGCACCACCGTGGCATGGTGCTGGCGATTGCGTTTGAATCCCTGGTCAAGCTGTTCGCGTTTCTGGCCGTCGGCGCGTTTGTGACCTACGGCCTGTACGACGGTTTCGGTGACCTGATTAGCCAAGCGATGCTGGCGCCACGGTTGGACGAATACTGGAAAGAAACCGTCAACTGGCCGTCGATGGTGGTACAGACCGGCGTCGCCATGATGGCAATCATCTGCCTGCCGCGACAGTTCCATGTGACCGTGGTGGAGAATATTGACCCGCAGGACCTGCGCCTGGCCAAGTGGGTGTTCCCGGCCTACCTGATCCTCGCCGCGCTGTTCGTGATCCCTATTGCCCTCGGCGGCAAGATGCTGTTGCCCTCGTCCGTGCTACCAGACTCCTACGTGATCAGCCTGCCCATGGCCGAAGCTCATCCGGCCCTGGCCGTGCTCGCGTTTATCGGCGGTGCCTCGGCGGCTACCGGCATGGTGATCGTGGCAAGCATTGCCTTGTCGACCATGGTCTCCAACGACATGTTGCTGCCGTGGCTGCTGCGCCGCTCCAGCGCCGAGCGGCCGTTCGAAGTGTTCCGTCACTGGATGCTGTCGGTGCGCCGAGTCAGCATCGTGATCATCCTGTTGCTGGCCTATGTGAGTTATCGACTGCTCGGCTCCACGGCGAGCCTGGCGACCATCGGCCAGATCGCCTTTGCCGCCGTAACCCAACTGGCACCTGCCATGCTCGGTGCGCTGTATTGGAAGCAAGCCAATCGGCGCGGTGTGTTTGCCGGCCTCGCAGCGGGGACGTTCCTGTGGTTCTACACCTTGGTCCTACCGGTTACCGCGAAAAGCCTGGGATGGTCCCTTAGCCTTTTCCCTGGGCTAACGTGGATGCATTCCCACCCGCTCGGTTTGTCCGTCACCTCATTGACACTGGGCACAGTGTTTTCGCTGGCAGGTAACTTCACCCTGTTTGTGTGGGTGTCGATGCTGTCGCGCACGCGGGTGTCCGAACACTGGCAGGCGGGGCGCTTCATCGGCCAGGAGATCAGCCAACGTGCCAGCGCCCGCTCGATGTTGTCGGTGCAGATCAGCGACCTGCTCAGCCTGGCAGCGCGTTTTGTGGGTGAAGAACGCGCGCAGCAGAGCTTTATCCGTTTCGCCTACCGACAGGGCAAAGGTTTCAACCCCAACCAGAACGCCGACAACGACTGGATAGCACACACCGAACGCCTGTTGGCCGGTGTGCTTGGCGCATCGTCGACGCGCGCGGTGGTAAAAGCCGCGATCGAAGGTCGGGAAATGCAGTTGGAAGATGTGGTACGTATCGCCGACGAAGCGTCGGAAGTGCTGCAATTCAACCGAGCCTTGCTGCAAGGCGCGATTGAAAACATCACCCAGGGCATCAGCGTGGTAGACCAATCACTCAAGTTGGTGGCCTGGAACCGTCGCTATCTGGAACTGTTCAACTACCCCGACGGTTTGATCAGTGTGGGCCGGCCGATTGCCGACATCATTCGCTATAACGCCGAGCGCGGCCTGTGCGGGCCAGGCGAGGCCGAAGTGCATGTGGCGCGACGCCTGCACTGGATGCGCCAGGGGCGCGCGCACACCTCGGAGCGCCTATTCCCCAACGGACGAGTGATCGAACTGATCGGCAACCCGATGCCGGGCGGCGGATTTGTCATGAGTTTCACCGACATCACCGCGTTCCGCGAAGCTGAGCAGGCACTCACCGAGGCCAACGAAGGGTTGGAGCAACGGGTGACCGAACGGACCCATGAGCTGTCGCAGCTCAACGTGGCACTGACCGACGCCAAGGGCGTGGCCGAATCTGCCAGCCAGTCGAAAACCCGCTTTCTCGCCGCCGTCAGCCACGACCTGATGCAACCGCTGAACGCCGCGCGACTGTTCTCCGCCGCCCTCTCCCACCAGAACGATGGGCTGTCGAGTGAAGCTCGGCAACTGGTGCAGCACTTGGACAGCTCACTGCGTTCCGCCGAAGACCTGATCAGCGACTTGCTGGACATCTCGCGCCTGGAAAACGGCAAAATCAATCCGCAGCGCCAGCCGTTTGTGCTCAATGAACTGTTCGACACCTTGGGCGCAGAATTTAAGGCGCTGGCCCAGGAGCAAGGGCTGCGCTTCCGGCTGCGTGGCAGTCGTTTGCGCGTCGACAGTGACATCAAGTTGCTACGGCGAATCTTGCAGAATTTTCTGACCAACGCGTTCCGTTATGCCGACGGCCCAGTATTGCTGGGCGTACGCCGGCGCCAAGGCGAACTGTGCCTGGAAGTCTGGGACCGTGGCCCCGGCATTCCGCCGGACAAGCAGAAGGTGATCTTCGAAGAATTCAAGCGCCTGGACAGCCACCAGACGCGCGCCGAAAAAGGCCTGGGCCTGGGGTTGGCGATTGCCGACGGCCTGTGCCGTGTGCTGGGCCATCGCTTGAGCGTGCGCTCATGGCCGGGCAAAGGCAGCGTCTTCAGCGTCAGCGTGCCACTGGCACGCAACCAGGCCAGCCCACGGGTCTTGGCTCCGCAGGAAAACGGCCTGCCACTGAGCGGCGCGCAGGTGCTGTGCGTGGACAACGAAGAAAGCATCCTGATCGGCATGCGCAGCCTGTTGAGCCGTTGGGGTTGCGAGGTGTGGACCGCCACTGATCAGGCGCAATGTGCGGCGCTGCTGGCCGAGGGTGTACGCCCGCAACTGGCGCTGGTGGATTACCACCTGGACCATGGCGAAACCGGTACCGAGTTGATGGGGTGGCTGCGCGCACAATTGGCGGAGCCGATTCCTGGCGTGGTGATCAGCGCTGACGGACGACCGGAGATGGTGGCCGAGGTGCATGCGGCGGGGTTGGACTACCTGGCCAAGCCGGTGAAGCCTGCGGCGTTGCGGGCGTTGCTGAGTCGGCATTTGCCGCTGTAGGCAAGCTACCCTGAAATTCCTGTGGGAGCGGGCCCGCTCCCACATTTTGATCTGTGTTTATTCGGGTAGATGGGCCACGCCATCAGCATCCGTCATCGCCCGCTCCAACAAATCCGCAGGCAAGCTTTTACTGGCCCGCGCACCCAGCAACTTCAATTGCTCAGTCCGACTGACCAGGTTTCCGCGTCCATCTGTCAGCTTGTTACGCGCAGAGCTGTAAGCCTTATCCAACTGCTGCAAGCGATTACCCACTTCATCCAGGTCCTGGATAAACAGCACGAACTTGTCGTACAGCCAACCAGCGCGCTCGGCGATTTCCCGGGCGTTCTGGCTCTGGCGTTCCTGCTTCCACAGGCTGTCGATCACCCGCAACGTGGCGAGCAAGGTGGTGGGGCTGACGATCACGATATGGCGGTCGAAGGCTTCCTGGAACAGGTTCGGCTCGGCCTGCAGCGCAGCGGAAAACGCCGCCTCGATCGGGACGAACAGCAACACGAAATCCAGGCTGTGCAGGCCTTCCAGGCGCTTGTAATCCTTACCGGCCAAGCCTTTGACGTGATTGCGCAGGGACAGCACGTGCTGCTTCAACGCTGCCTGGCCGATCACGTCATCATCCGCGCCAACGAACTGCTGATACGCGGTGAGGCTAACCTTGGAGTCCACTACCACCTGCTTGTCGCCCGGCAGCATGATCAGCACGTCCGGCTGGAAACGCTCGCCATCCGGGCCTTTTAGACTGACTTGGGTCTGATACTCACGCCCCTTCTCCAGGCCGGCGTGTTCCAGCACACGCTCAAGGATCAACTCGCCCCAGTTGCCTTGGGTTTTCTGCCCCTTGAGGGCGCGGGTCAGGTTGGTGGCTTCATCTGACAGCCGCAGGTTCAGTTGCTGTAGGCGCTCAAGTTCCTTGGCCAGGGAAAAGCGCTCGCGAGCTTCGTTCTGATAGCTTTCTTCAACGCGTTTTTCGAAGGACTGGATGCGCTCCTTCAACGGGTCGAGCAATTGGCCCAAGCGCTCCTGACTGGTTTCGGCAAAACGTTGCTCACGCTCGTCGAAGATCTTGCCGGCCAATTCGGCGAACTGCGCACGCAACTCATCGCGAGAGCCTTGCAGGTCCGCCAGGCGCTGCTGATGACTGTCCTGCTGTTCGCGCAGTTCGGCACGCAAGGCAGCTGATAACGCGTCTAGACGACGCAGTTCGGTGTCCTTGGCGCTGCGGTCGAGGTTCCAGGCGTGAGCGGCGTCGCGGGCGTTGTCACGATCAATCTGCAGCAGTTCGACCTCACGGCGCACGGCAGCCAAATCGGCTTGCTTGGCGGCATTGGCCTGGCTCAGGTCGCTGATTTCGTCGCGACTGGCATCCAGTTGAGCCGCAAGGCCTTCCTGGGCCATTTGCGCTGTGGCCAGGCGCTCTTCGAGCAGTTCCCAGCCGGTCATGCGGGCGGTCAACTTCCGTTGAATCTGCCAGCACACTGCCAATAACGGCACAGCGGCGCCAGCGAGGCCCAGGGCAATACTGGTCCAGTCAAAAACCATAGCCATTTCTGCCATTACCGAAAAAGAGCAAGGTTAACGGAGCACAGGGCGGGAAGACAGTTCAGTCTTCGACCTGGCCCAGTTCACGTTGGGCGCGGCGATCGCCGGCGCGAGCGGCCAGGCGCAGCAGATCGTGGCCGATGCGGCGGTCACGGGCGTTGCCGCATTCACGGCACATCAGTTCGCCCAAACGGCTCTGTGCAGCGACCACACCTTCACGGGCCGGTTGCTTGAGCAAGCGCCCGGCAAAGTGTTTGACGTTGGTGCTGTGCCCCAGACGCGGGCTGTCGAGCAGCCACAGGGCAACCTTCAAGGAGAAACGCTTGGGGGCGGTAACAGTTTGAGGGGTGTCGGTAACAGAAGGTGATACTGAGCGAAACTTCATAAAACACTGTGGGACAGATCGGAAGGCGCGCCACTCTACTCTTTTTTTCGTACAGGTAAAGCTGAAAAAACTCTGCACGCCCGTTCTAGAGCAAGCGCTTGGGACAATCCACAGAAGCTGTGGATAACTCAGTGGACAACCCCCCTTGAACTCGCCCAAAGGCCCATGGAATGGGGGCCGCAGTCAAACTGACGATTTTTTCACCAATAAAAAAAAGCGAGATTTTTCATTGACTTAAATTTTCATTGCAGGCAAATGGCGCCGCAGCAACGCACTTGACAGCGCGGTTACACACGCAGCAACTAATGTGCACAAGTACCCACCTGATGGTTATATCACCGGCTTTTTTTGCAGCGAGTCGGTTCAAAAATGTTACCGCAGGGTCGAACCAAGGACTTTTCAAATTTCGAAACGCTCGCCACACTCCCCGTCCTACAGCACAACGGTGGGTAGCTCGATGAAAGGAATACTGCTGTTCGCCGCATTGCTGCTGGCCGTCTGCGCCATTTCCCTGGGAATCAATGCAGCACTGCCATCACCGGACGGGGCGCTGTTTGCCATCGCTATCCTGCTGTCGGCAGCCTTCACTGCAGTGAGCCTGTGCATCGAGCTGGGCGATGGCCGCATCAATGACATGCGCGATGTGATGAAGGCCATTGAAACCGGGCAGTCCCTGCGCCTGACCTTGGCAGCTTACGGGCTGGGCTGTTCACTGGCGGCAGCGGCTACGGTGCTGGTTTATCACGGCCTGCTGGGCTACTGATTAAACTTTTTTGGCTAACACACTTCCCTTACCTGTTTCAATCCGTTACTATCCGCGGCGTTAGTACCAAGCTGAAAGTCAATTCTGGTCGAACAACTCCCTCGAACAACGCGGGATCGACCACCTCGATGGTTTCCAGGTATTCCTTGCGACGACACGGCCTTTGAACAATCAAAGGGTGTCGCGAAGTTTCAATACTCTGACCGAACCAACCTGCAAATTGATCAGGATCTTCACCCCGGGCCCAGAACCTTTGCCCCTGTTGTGTTGCCTGCCCTCCTAAGTACCTACCTGCCAGCCCAAGCGCGCCTAACTTATCAGCGCTTCAAACTGGCTGCTTTGTTCCAGTCGGGTTCTTCGTTTGATCAATAGTGGTCAACGTCACTGGAACGTTTTAATACGGCACGGCTCTTATCTGTGTCATTTGTAGGAACACCAATAATTATGAACGCTCAAATCCATACTCAGGATGCCATTCGCACCCTCACCAACGCTTTTGCTCCAATGAACTGCCTGATCATGGCCGCTCGCAAAGGCTGTTTCAGCTTCACCCTGGTCAACGAACACGGCATCGCTCGTCACAGCGAACGCCTGTACCCCGATCAATACTCCAGCGCAGAACCGCTGCAGGCCGTGATCGAGCGTACCCGTCAGGCATTGACCGCCTGATCGACCTGAGTCGCTGAAACACAAAAACCCTGTTTAAAAAGCAGGGTTTTTTATTGCCTGAGATTACTGCCTTGAGCTTTTGCACTAAGTGCGAATAGATATAAACGTTATAACTAAATGAAGAAGATGTTTTAAAAACAGTCCTTTACATCATAAATATGACACTACACTTCAACTCAAGCGGCATGATCCGCTTCCGACGAGCCTGAGATCCGATTCACTGCTGCCAAGCCCCCACTCAGGCCTCGTCGACCACTTTCTTCACGGATTGAGGCGTGTATGGGTATCGCTGCCAGCGAATTGTGTCGTTACGTGATCCGGCCGACGTTGATCTACCTGGGCTGTCACAACGAGACTGCTGAATCACTGCTGCTGGGCATTGCCGCCAGCCAGTCGGAACTGGGCTCCGCCCTGCACGACCGGCGCGGTCATGGCTTGTACAGCATCACCGAACCCCGTCACCGCGCGCTATGGGATAACTACCTGGCGCTGGACCCCGAGCGCGCCAGCCTGGTACGCGGACTGGCCAGCCAGCACGCCTTTCTCAGCGCACCGCAACTTGAGCTCACCGTAAACCTGCGTTATGCCACGGCCATCGCCTGGCTTTTGGTGGAGCAACACACCCCCGCATTACCACCGCCCGGTGATGTCTTGGCCATGGCGCGTATCTGGAAAGAAATATTTCACCCACACGGGCGAATCAAAGATTTCACGCAAACCTGGCAAACCTGTGTTTCATCCATGAATCACGTGGTTTGCTGACCGGGCAATTTGCAAGATTCGCCAAAAAACGGCAATTTTGGTCGGATTGTCCTACAAAACCGCTCTATCTCCTGCATTACAGCCTATAGCGCGATCTTAAAATTATTGTTACTTTCCGCAGCGGTGATCACCACGGAGTTCTAATAATGAAAAAAGTAATGCTCAAGACCACACTTAGCCTCGCCGTTGCCATGGCCTCTTCCCACGTCTTTGCAAGTGGCTTTGCCCTTAACGAACAAGACGTCGCAGGAATGGGTACCGGTTTCGCAGGCCGCTCTTCTTCTGCCGATAACGCAAGCACTGTCTATGGTAACCCTGCCGGTATGGCTCGCCTTGAAGGGCAGCAGATTACGGGTGGTGTTGCTGCTATCGACGCAACGACCAACATCAAAGACGCCAGCGGTCGCTCCAGCGGCAGCAACAAAGGCGACATGGTGCCGTTCACTGCCGTTCCTTTTGGTTTCTACACCAACAAGCTTAACGACCAGTGGGCTGTGGGCTTCGGCGTTTACGCACCCTTCGGCCTGAAGACCGACTATGAGCGTGGTTTCCAAGGTCGTGCGTTTGGCAACAAGAGTGAAGTGTCGGTTATCACCTTCCAGCCGACCGTCAGCTATGCCTTCAATGACAGGGTATCGATCGGTTTCGGTCCGACCATCAACCGCATTGCAGGCACCTTGGAGTCGCAACCAAACCTGGGCCTCGTACCGGGCCTGGCAGGCACCGGCGACAACAAAATCAAGGTTAAAGGCGACGATACAGCTATTGGTTTCAATGCTGGCATCCTCGTACAGGCCACCGACACCACTCGCGTTGGTCTGACGTATCACTCAAAAGTGAAATACAAGCTTGAAGGCCACACCACTGTAACTCCGGGAACCGGGGTTCCAGCCCAGGTACTGGCAGGCGCTCGTTACGACGCTTCGCTGAAAGTCGACACCCCAGAATCCTGGGATGCTTCGGTTACCCAAGACCTGAGCGACGCCTGGAAACTGTACGGCGGTGCAACCTGGACTCGCTGGAGCCGCCTGAAAGACATCACCGTCAACAACGAAGGTGTAACGGCAGCTACCGGTGGCGGCCTGGCACCTCGCATCGTCGGCCAGATTTCCGAGCCGCAGAACTGGCACGATACTTGGGCCTACGCGATTGGCACCTCGTACCAAGTCACCAAGCAAGTGGTACTGCGTACCGGCCTGACCTGGGACCAGTCGCCAACCAACAACACTGACCGTTCGCCGCGTATTCCTACCGGTGACCGGACAATCTTCAGCGTTGGCTTGGGCTATGCGGTGATGGATAACATGACTGTCGACCTGGCCTACTCCTACCTCAAGGAAGAGCCTATCAAGGTCAACAAACAGAACGCGCTGGGCCAGACCTACGCGTCCAAGTACGAAAACAGCGCCAACGGCTTCGGCCTGGGCGTGACGTACAAGTTCTAATCCAACGCCGCATAAAAAAGCCCCGCTCTCCTGCAAAGGAAGCGGGGCTTTTTAATGGCTGGCGATCAAGGCTTCGAAGCCAACGCCTTCTCCACCGCCTCGATCAAATCCGGGCTGTCCGGCTTGGTCAAACTGGAGAAATTGGCAATCACATTCCCCTGCCGATCTACCACATACTTGTAGAAGTTCCACTTCGGCGCATTGCTCTGCTGCGCCAATACCTTGAACAGGTGCACTGCATCCGGCCCCTTGACCTTCTGCGGTTCGGTCATGGTGAAGGTCACGCCGTAATTCACGTAGCACACCTTCGCGGTTTCCTCGCCGGTCTTGGCTTCCTGCTTGAAGTCATCGGACGGCACGCCGATCACCTCCAGCCCTTCGCCCTTGTAACGCTGATACAACGCTTCAAGGCCTTTGAATTGCGGCGCGAACCCACAGAAGCTAGCCGTATTGACGATCACCAGAGGCTTGCCGGCAAAACGCTGGCACAGGTCGATGGATTCCTTGGCGCGCAACTTGGGCAATTGGCCTTCCAGCAACGGCGGGCAATCGGCAGCCATCGCGGCGCTGCCAATGGCCATCAGCACGGGTACAGCGAGCCAGCGCATCTGCATGTCGTGTGTCCTTGAAAGTGATCAGGCCACGACGTTAACAGATCGACATGCCCAGTTGCATCAATGCCAGGCCGCCGTGTTGCCAGCCCCACCAGGCTAGCAGCACCAGGACCAACCCCGCAGCAATGATCAACCCCCGTGCCGCTATGCTCATGCCGCCTCCATCTGCGCCTGCAGTCGGGCCACTGGCCGCTCGCGCACCGGCCAGTTCAAGGCCGCCGCAAGCAGGCTCAATAGAATCGCCACCTGCCAAATCAAATCGTAGTTACCGGTTCGATCATAGACCACCCCACCCAACCAACCGCCAAGGAACGAACCGAGCTGGTGAAACAGGAACACGATCCCACCGAGCATGGAGAGGTTTCGTACACCGAACAGCGTCGCAACCGTGCCGTTGGTCAGTGGCACAGTGGACAGCCACAGGAAGCCCATGGCCATGCCGAACAGATAGGCCGTGACTTCGGTGACCGGCGCCCACAGGAACAGCACAATCACCACCGCACGCAACAGGTACAACCCCGTGAGCAAGCGCGGCTTGGACATGCGCCCACCGAGCCAGCCGGCGGTGTAGGTGCCGAAGATATTGAACAGGCCGATCAACGCCAGCACCGTGGTGCCAACCGTGGCGGGCAAATGCTGGTCCACCAGGTAGGCCGGCAAATGCACACCGATGAACACCACCTGGAAACCGCAGACGAAAAAGCCGAAGGCCAACAGCCAGAACCCAGAGTGGGAACAAGCTTCCTTCAGAGCTTCACGTAGAGTTTGCTGCCCGGCCATGACGGGTAGCGGCCGGTCCTTGAGCATGCTCACCAGCGGCAAAATCAGCGCAACCATCAGGCCCAACACCAGCAGGGCTGCCGACCAGCCCAACCAACTGATCAAGCCGAGCGTGCCCGGCACCATCGCAAACTGGCCAAACGAACCGGCAGCACTGGCGATCCCCATGGCCATGCTGCGTTTTTCTGGCGCCACGGCGCGGCCGACCACGCCGAGAATCACCGAGAACGACGTGCCGGACAGGCCGATACCAATCAGCAAGCCCGCACTCAGGGACAACGACACCGCCGAATCGGACATACCCATCAACACCAGGCCCGCCGCGTACAACACACCGCCGACAAACACGGCCTTGGTCGCGCCGAAACGGTCAGCCAACGCACCGGTAAAGGGTTGTGCCAGACCCCAGATCAGATTCTGCAAGGCAATGGCGAAGGCAAACGTCTCGCGGCCCCAGCCGAATTCGCTGCTCATCGGTGCCAAGAACAGGCCGAAACCATGCCGCACGCCCAACGACAACGCCAGGATCAGCGCACTCCCCACAAGAATCCAGCCACTGGTGCGCCACATCGAGGTCATTTCTTATTCTCCGCTCGCGGGTATATACCCGCTTGTATTCGAACAAACTCGCGTTCAGGCGAGTTCGTCCAGCAAGGCCAACAAGGTTTCGCGTTTTTCTGCGCCGAGTTGATCGATCAATTTCTGCTGAGCTGCTTCCCAGGCCGGTAACGCGGCGGCCAGTCGCTCTTCACCCGCTTCGGTCAACAGCACCAGGCGGTTGCGCAGGTCGTCGCCTTCCACCAGTTGCACCAGGCCTTCGCCTTCAAGCACCCGCAGGTTGCGCCCCAAGGTGCTGCGATCCAGGCCCATGGCTTCCGCCAGGCTGGAGATGCTCGGCTGATCCAGACGCTGCAGGTTGCACAGCAAAGAATACTGGGCAACGTTGATCCCGAAGCCGTCGAGAGCGCCGTCGTAATGCCTGCTGACGCCACGAGCGGCGCGACGCAGGTTGGTACATAAACATTGGGAGGCAAGCATGGAACGTGTATATACCCGCGATTAAGAGAATGCAAGAAAGTGTTACAGCGCCAGACCGACCAAAACCGCCACTTCCAGCAGTTCCAGCAAGGCGCCAGCGGTATCGCCAGTCGTGCCGCCCAGGCGCTTGACCATCACCTGGCGCAAGCCGATAAAGCACAGCGCCGCGAGCAGTACAGCAATCCCACCGCTGAAACCGCCAATCAGGATGCACGCTAGGCCGCTGAGGATCAGCACCTGTTGGCCGACAACTCTCGGTAAATGATCCGACAGTGCCTGGCCCAATCCTCCCGCACGTACATAACGTGTGGTCAGAAACAGCGCCAACATTGACGCGCGCCCGATCAACGGCGCCAGGATCAATGCCGCGCCGTTATGTTGCTCGATCAAGGCCACCAGCGCAGTGAACTTAAGCAGCAACACCAACCCTAGCGTGACCACCGCAATCGGCCCGCTGCGCGGGTCCTTCATGATGGTGAGGGTACGCTCGCGGTCGCCGAAGCCGCCCAGCCAGGCATCGGCACTGTCCGCCAAGCCATCCAGGTGCAAGCCCCCACTGAGCAGCACCCAGGCCGTCAGCAACAACGCGGCATGCAGCAGCAACGGCGATCCCATCAGCACTGCGTTCAGGCCCCACAACAGCACGCCGAACAACAAACCGACTACCGGGTAAAACAACAGCGAACGCCCCAGTTCCTGCGGCTGCGGCATACCTGGCAGGCGAATGGGCAGGCTGCTCAGAAATTGCAGGGCGATCCAGAACGGCAGCATCCTCAGACTCCTTCCTTCAACACACCGCCAGCCTCAACCCGCAAGCTGAACAAGCCGCCGTGGCCGACCTCGACATTCAGCAATTGCTCGCGAGGCAAACCGCGCGCGCGGGCCAATAGCAAACGCATCACGCCGCCATGGCTGATCAGCAGCACGCGCTCGCCGGCATAGGTCTGATGCAAGCGTGCGATAGCGCCCAGAACCCGATAGGAAAAGTCCGTGACACGCTCGCCGTCCGGCGGTGTGAAGCTGTAGGGGTCAGCCCAGAAAAGCCCCAACGCCTCGGCGTCGGTCTCCATCAGCGCTGCCGCACTCTGCCCTTCCCAAGCGCCAAAGTGCAGTTCCTGCAGGTCCTTTTCAACACTCACCGGTAGGTTCAACCGTGCACCCAACTCCTCGGCAAACCGCGCACAACGCTGCAACGGCGAACTGACCAAACGGTCCCAAGGCCCCTGTTCCACCACAGCGGCACGCATCTGCTCCCAGCCCTTGGCGGTGAGCGCGTCGTCCAGGCTGCCGCGCAGGCCGCCGCCCAGTTCGGTTTCGCCGTGGCGCAATAGGTCCAGGTGTAAGGTGGTCATGCCGGGCGGTCTGCCACGGCGGCTTCGGCAAAGGTCGCCATCTGGCCGTGCAGCGCGCAGGCCAGGCGCAACAATGGCACCGCCAACGCCGCGCCACTGCCCTCGCCCAGGCGCAAGCCCAGCTCCAGCAACGGTTGCGCGTCGAGGCTTTGCAGCACATGGCGATGGCCCGGTTCAGCCCCTTTGTGGCCGAACACAAGCCATTCACGACTGGCGGGATTCAAGCGCGTGGCGACCAGGGCCGCGACCGTGCAGATAAACCCGTCCACCAGCACCACGATGCCCTCCTGTGCGCAGGCCAGATAGGCGCCCACCAATGCAGCGATTTCGAAACCACCGAGATTGAACAGGGTTTTCAGGGCATCACCGCGCTGCCCGGCGTGCAAGGCCAGTGCGCGCTCGATCACGGCAACCTTGTGGCTGACGCCTTGAGCATTCAACCCTGTGCCCGGGCCGGTCAGGTCGCTGACTTGGCAATCGAGCAACGCGCAGGCCAGCGCACTGGCGGCCGTGGTGTTGCCGATGCCCATCTCGCCCCCAATAAACAGCTGCGCCCCGCCTTCCAACGCGCGACGGGCGCTGTCCCGACCGGCTTGCAAGGCCAGTTGCCCTTGCGCCTCGGTCATCGCCGCGCCGTTGACGAAGTTGGCGGTGCCCGCGCCGATATTCAGGTGGCGTACGCCGGGCAAACTCAGCGATGGCGTGACTGTGCCAAGGTCGACCACTTCCAATTGCGCATCCAGTTGCCGCGCCAACACGCTGATGGCCGCGCCGCCGGTGACAAAGTTATGCAGCATCTGGCCAGTCACTTCCTGAGGAAACGCCGACACACCTTCCGACACCACCCCATGGTCACCGGCAAAAATGGCGATCCACAACTGGTCCACCGAAGGTTTGACCTTGCCTTGCAAACCTGCCAACTGCACCGCCAGCGCTTCCAACTGACCGAGAGATCCGGCCGGCTTGGTCAATTGTTGCTGGCGTGCCAGGGCTTGTTCGTACGCAGCAGAGTCAATGGCCTTACAAGGGTTGAGCCACCAGGTGTCAGTCATAACGCAGTACCTTTCAAAGTCAGGGGCAGGCCGGCAACCGTCAGGACAACACGCTGACACCGCTCGGCCAAGGCTTGATGCAGCCATCCGGCTTCATCCACATAGCGGCGAGTCAATTCGCCCAGCGGCACGACACCCAAACCGGTCTCGTTGCTGACAAAAATGATTTCACCTGGCAGCGAGGCCAGGGTTTCCAGCAGATGGTCGCGCTCCGCCGCCAGCCGAGCTGGATCGTCGAGCATCAGCAGGTTGGTAAGCCACAGGGTCAGGCAATCCACCAGCAGGCAGCGGTCGGGTGCAGCATGTTCCCGCAGCACCCGTGCCAGTTCGACAGGCTCTTCGATCAGGCCCCAGTGGTCGGGCCGGCGCTGGCGATGCAGGGCGACGCGTTCATTCATCTCGCCGTCGAGCGGTTGGCTGGTGGCGATATAGATGACCGGCAGCGCGCTGTCACTGGCGAGCTTTTCGGCGAGGCGGCTTTTACCGGAACGGGCGCCGCCGAGGATCAGTTGGAGCATGGGGTTACACCTTTATACTCAAGCCAGCTCCCACAAGGGATCATCAAATCCCACATAGGTCGCGCAGCAGATCAGTGTCCAGATGGTGTTGCACAAGGTCCGCCAAGCGCTCGATATCGCGCTCTCGCAGCGCGTGGTAATCCACTGCCTGCACATCCTGCAAACCCGCCCAACGCAACAGGGCACCGCAGGCAGCCGGCGTTTCAAACAGGCCGTGCAGGTACGTGCCGAGGATCTGCCCGTCTGCGCTCTGCGCGCCGTCGCTTCGGCCATCATCCAACAGCACGGCCGCGTGTTCCAACGCGAGACCGGACGTTACGCCCGCATGAATCTCATACCCGCTGACTTCGGCGTCTTCCAACAACAAACGCCCGCGCACATTGCGTAGCTGCTTTTCTTCTTCCAGCGTGGTGCTGAACGCCAGCAGCCCCAGGCCATCGCTGGAGCCGGCAGGCCCTTCCAGGCCGAGCGGGTCATGGACGTGCTCACCCAACATCTGCAAGCCGCCACAAATACCCAGCACCTTGCCGCCGTAGCGCAGGTGCCGCGCCACGGCGGTGTCCCAGCCGTTGGCGCGCAGGTACGCGAGGTCGCTGCGTACGCTTTTCGAGCCGGGGAGGATGATCAGGTCGGCAGCCGGAATCGATTGGCCAGGGCCGATAAACTGTAAATCCACTTGGGGGTGCAGGCGCAGCGGGTCGAAATCCGTGTGGTTGCTGATACGCGGCAACACCGGGACCACCACCTTGAGCACTTGGGCCGCCTTGTCGATCTGGCGCCGGTCGATGCCGTCTTCGGCCTCCAGGTGCAGGTCCATCACGTAGGGCAACACGCCCACCACCGGTTTGCCTGTGCGCGCTTGCAACCAGTCCAGCCCCGGTTGCAGCAGCGCGATATCGCCACGAAAGCGGTTGATGATGAAACCTTTGACCCGCGCCTGCTCACTGGGCGAAAGCAACTCCAGGGTGCCCACCAAATGAGCGAACACGCCGCCACGGTTGATATCGGCAATCAACAACACCGGGCAATCCACCGCCTCGGCAAACCCCATGTTGGCGATGTCATTGGCGCGCAGGTTGATCTCTGCCGGGGAGCCTGCGCCTTCTACCATCACCACCGAGTAGGCTTGGCTCAGCCGCGCATGGGAGGCCAGTACAGCCTGCATCGCGATGGCTTTGTAATCGTGATAGGCCACGGCGTTCATGCTGGTCACGGCGCGGCCATGGATGATTACCTGGGAGCCGGTGTCACTGTTGGGCTTGAGCAACACCGGGTTCATATCGGTATGCGGCGCCAGGTTGGCGGCTTGGGCCTGTACCGCCTGGGCGCGGCCGATCTCACCGCCCTCGGCCGTCACGGCACTGTTGAGGGCCATGTTTTGAGGCTTGAAAGGTGCCACCGCCACACCCTGGCGCACCAGCCAGCGGCACAGCGCGGTCACCAGGGTGCTCTTGCCGGCGTCGGAGGTGGTGCCTTGCACCATCAGCGTACTCATGTGGCGTCCTTATAGGCGGCCAGGGCATTGTCGAGTCGCAACCAATCGGCCTCGGTGTCGGGCAGGCCAAAACGCAGGCTGCTGTCGTGGGCGAACAAACGCAGCAGAATCCCGCGCTGCGCCATGAACTCATGCATGCGTTCGGCGTGCGGGGTGATCAGCCATTGGAACAACGCGCAACCGCCCTGGGGTTGAAAGCCATGACGCTCCAGAGACGCAAACAAACGCTGGCCGGCCTCGATGCACCGCGCTCGTTGCCGCGCATGCCCGGCGAAATCACGCAGACACACTTTGCCCACTACGCGGGTCGGCCCGCTGACGGCCCACGGTCCGACCTGTTCGGCCAGCAACTTGAGCAGCTTGCGTTCTGCCAACACAAAGCCCAGCCGTACACCGGCCAAACCGAAAAACTTGCCGAATGAACGCAGCACAATCAGGCCAACCTGATGGGCCTCACTCGCCAGGCTCAACTGTGGCGTCACGTCCATGAAGGCTTCGTCCACCACCAGCCAGCCGCCGCGTTGGGCCAGGCGGGTATGCCAGTCCAACAGACGCTGCGGCGTCAGGCTCAAGCCTGTGGGGTTATTGGGATTGACCACCACCAGCACGTCGAAACTGTCGAGAAAGAAGTCGACTTCCTGCTCCTGCACTTCGCGCACCACGTAACCGGCACGGCGCCAGGCTTCGGCGTGTTCGGCGTAACACGGCGACAACACGCCGACCTTGCCGGCACGACGCAGGCGCGGCAGCAACTGGATCGCCGCCTGGGAACCCGCTACCGGCAGCAAGTGCGCGGCGCCGTAATACTCGCTGGCGGCCTGCTCCAGGCCGTCATCGGTTTCCGGCAAGCGCGCCCAGGCCCGTAGTGGAATCTCGGGAATTGGGAAGGGCCAGGGCGCCAGACCGCTGGACAGGTCCAGCCAGTCGGCCTCGGCGATCCCGTATTGAATCGCCGCCTTGCGCAGTCGACCACCGTGTTCAAGCATAGAATTGCGCCCCCGCGCACAGGATCAGCAGCCACAACCATACGCCGCGTTGCACCAGTTGCCAGCCCCGGTCGATGGCGTCTGCATCCGCCGCCGGGCCTTCACCCAGTTGCGGGCGCTGATGCACTTCGCCGTGGTAGATCGCCGGGCCGCCCAACTCGACGCCCAGCGCGCCAGCGCCCGCAGCCATTACCGGACCAGCGTTCGGGCTGTCCCATGTTGGGCCTTGGGTGCGCCAGCATTTAAGAGCCAGTCGGGTTTTGCCGAGCAAGGCGTAGGTCAACGCCACTAGTCGTGCAGGAATGTAGTTCAATACGTCGTCGATTTTGGCCGCGGCCCAGCCGAAACGCTCGAAGCGTTCGTTGCGATAGCCCCACATGGCGTCGAGGGTATTACTCAGGCGATAAAGCACCACACCCGGCACCCCGGCGACGACAAACCAGAACAACGCGGCAAATACCGCATCGCTGCCGTTTTCCAGCACCGACTCGGTGGCGGCGCGGGCGACTTCGGTGCGGTCCAGCTCATTGGTCTGGCGACTCACCAGGTAGCTCACGCGCTTGCGGGCTTCGTCCAGGTCATCACTGCGCAGCGCCTGGGCCACCGGGATCACATGTTCGCCAAGGCTGCGCATCCCGAGGGCGCAATACAGCGCAAGAATCTCCAGTATCCAGCCGATATACGGCGCCCACGACAACGCGGTGGCCAGCAAGGTCAGCGGCACCACCGCGATAAACCAAGCGGTCACGCCATGGCTGCGCCAGCCCCGGCCACCGGTGTTGAAACGTTGCTCGATGCGCCCGGCGAAATTGCCGAACGCCACCAGCGGATGCCAGCGCCTGGGCTCGCCCAGCAGCGCATCCAGCGCCACTGCCGCGACACACAGCAAGGCCACACTCATTGACTCACTCCCCACGTATTCTCATACAACATGTCACTCAGCGGCCGAGGCTCGGTCCAGCCTTCGAGCTGCAACATCGG
Organism: Pseudomonas sp. PGPPP1; assembly: GCF_002255865.1. Classification (NCBI taxonomy): domain Bacteria; kingdom Pseudomonadati; phylum Pseudomonadota; class Gammaproteobacteria; order Pseudomonadales; family Pseudomonadaceae; genus Pseudomonas; species Pseudomonas sp. PGPPP1. The sequence continues at coordinate 59,674 of NZ_NKIG01000010.1, forward strand.
TGCCGGGTAGAACTCGGTCACCGGCCCCAGGCACAGCACGGCCAGGGGTTTGGCACCAGGCGGCAGGCCCAGTAGGTCGGCAAGGGCCTGGGGCTCGAACAGCGAGACCCAACCCATGCCAAGGCCTTCGACTCGGGCCGCCAGCCACAGATTCTGGATGGCACAGGACAGTGAGGCCATGTCCATTTCCGGCAACGTACGGCGACCAAAGATGTGGCGCTCGCGATCATCCATCAGCGCGGCCACCAGCACTTCGGCGCAGTCGTGGATACCTTCGACCTTGAGTTTCATGAACTCGTCGGAGCGTTCGCCCAGGGCTTCAGCGGTCCGTACGCGCTCTTCTTCCACCAGATGCTGGATCTGGCCACGCAATTGGCGGTCGCTGATACGGATAAAACGCCATGGCTGCATCAGGCCGACACTGGGCGCCTGGTGGGCGGCCTGAAGTAGGCGATGCAGCAACTCAGGGGCAACCGTGCCGCCGCTGAAGTGGCGCATGTCGCGGCGTTCGGCGATGGCGCGGTAGACGGCGTCACGGTCGGCTTGGGGGAAGGCGTTGTCAGTCATGGCGCAAACAGTGCAGCCACCGCCGCAGGATTGGACGGAAAGTAAAAGTGCACGTAGGAAGCCGTCATCCGCCCCTGCCGATACACCGCCTCTGCCCCGCGCCCACCGTTGGGGCTCACGCCACGAGCAATCGGTTGCCACTCGGTACTGGTCAACGAGTGGTGATAGGTATGACCCCGCAGCACGCCTTCGGGCAACTCAACATTTTGCAGTGCCAGCGCCGCCAGCTTTTTCTGCATCACCGCATCGCCCTGCAACAGGCCGACCAGTTCGGCACGGGTGCCCTCCACATCGGTAAGCGAATCCAGCAGATAAAGCATGCCGCCACATTCGGCGAGCAACGGCTTGCCGGCCGCGTGGTGAGCGCGGATGGCGTTGAGCATCGGGGTATTTTCCGACAGTGCCTTGTGGTGCAGTTCCGGGTAACCGCCGGGCAGATAGAGGCTGTCGGCGTCAGGCAATTCGCGATCGTGGATCGGCGAGAAGAAGCGCAACTCAGCGCCCATCGCCCGCAACAGGTCGAGGCTCGCACCGTAGGTGAAGGCAAAGGCTTCGTCACGAGCCACAGCAATGCGCACGCCGTCGAGAAGCGGCTCGGCGACGATTTCTTCCGGCGCAGCAAAGGTTACCGGCGGCGGCAGCGCGACTTCGCAGCTGCTGCCCAAGGCTTGGGCGGCGGCGTCCAGGCGCACGTCAAGGTCATTCAGTTCGCTGGCTTGTACCAGGCCCAAATGACGGCTTGGCAATTCGATCCCGGTCTCGCGGGACAACGCACCGTACCAACGCAGGCCTTCAGTGAGACTGCCTTCCAACAGTTGCGCATGACGCAGGGTACCAACGCGGTTGGCCAGCACCCCGGCGAACGGCAAGTCCGGCTGATAACGGGCCAGGCCGAGGGCCAGCGCACCAAACGTCTGCGCCATGGCGGTGCCGTCGATCACACCCAGTACCGGCACGCCGAAGTGGCGCGCCAGGTCAGCGCTGGAAGGTGTGCCGTCGAACAACCCCATCACCCCTTCGATCAGGATGAGGTCGGCCTCCCCTGCCGCTTCCCACAACAGGCGGCGACTTTCCTGCTCGCCCACCATCCACATGTCCAACTGATACACCGGCGCACCGCTGGCGCGCTCGTGGATCATCGGGTCGAGGAAGTCCGGCCCGCATTTGAACACGCGCACCTTGCGCCCCAGGTTGCGGTGCAAGCGGGCAAGGGCTGCGGTGACGGTGGTTTTGCCTTGGCCGGATGCCGGTGCGGCGATCAATACGGCCGGGCAGTGACGGGGCTGATTCAAAGTTCGACGCCCTTCTGTGCCTTGATACCGGCTTGGAACGCGTGCTTGAGCATGCCCATTTCGGTGACGGTGTCGCCCATTTCGATCAATTCAGGCTTGGCGCCACGACCAGTGACCACCACGTGTTGCATCGGCGGGCGGGCTTGCAGGTCACTCAGTATCTGGTCCAGGTCGAGGTAGCCGTGCTTGAGGGCGATGTTCAGCTCGTCCAGCACGACCAGGCCAATGGAAGGGTCCTGCAGCAACTCGCGGGACACCGCCCAGGCCGCTTCGGCGGCGGCGATGTCGCGTTGGCGGTCCTGGGTTTCCCAGGTGAAGCCTTCGCCCATCACGTGAAAGCGCACTTGCTCAGGGAAGCGACGGAAGAACAATTCCTCGCCAGTGCTGTTGCGACCCTTGATGAACTGCACCACGCCGCACTGCATACCGTGGCCCATGGCCCGGGCGAGCATGCCGAACGCGGAACTGCTTTTGCCTTTGCCGTTGCCGGTCAGCACCAGCAACAAGCCACACTCATTGGGGGAATTGGCGATGCGCTCGTCGATCACGGCTTTCTTGCGCAGCATGCGCGCCAAGTGGCGTTCTTCACGGTCGGGGGAATCAGTCATGGCAGCTCTCCGTTGGGGCTGGACAAAAACGGCGGGCAGGAAAAAGACAATACAGACAGCCAAGCATCGCCCACCGTGATGCTGTTGGATGCTCCGGGCCGGTCTCCGGGCTCATGAGTGGCGCTCTATCTGGAGAGCAAGCCGACGTTGCGCCTTCCCATATCGCAGGCGATACAGTGGCAAAAGGCAGCGTCTTGACTCATTTACCGTTGCGGGGGCAGCGCCGGAATCGCGGCAGCACTGTGTACAAGTGCGCTCACTCACCGGCTTCCCTGTTTCACTCTGTCGACCCATGGGTCACAGAGCACCTGGAACAAGTCGCGAAGGGTAGTGGGTTGGGGGTGGAGCGTCAATTAAAGCCACCACAAAACAAATATGGGAGCGGGCTTGCTCGCGAATGCGGTGGGTCAGTCAATATATTCGGTGACTGACACTGTGCATTCGCGAGCAAGCCCGCTCCCACATTTGAACGTGGCTAGTTCAGGGATTACGCGCCAAGCTGCCTGGCAATACGCGTTTGGCACTCAGGTAAGCATTCTGCCAATACGCCTTGGATAAGGTATCCAGCTTCACCGTTCCGCCGGTTTGCGGCGCGTGTACGAAGCGGCCCTCACCCACGTAGATCCCGGCATGGCTGACCTGCGAGCCACCACCGGTGGCGAAGAACAGCAAGTCGCCGGTCTGCAGGTTCTGTTCGCTGACATCCTGGGCGCGCATCACGATCAATTCGCGGGTGGTGCGCGGCAGGGAGATCCCGGCGGCATCGCGGAAAACAAAACCGATCAGGCCACTGCAATCAAAGCCTGAGTCTGGCGTATTACCGCCCCATCGATAAGGCGTGCCGACCAGGCCCAGCGCGCGGAAGAGCACGTCTTCGGCAGCAGGCGAGTAATTCTGGGTGGAATAGTTGAACACCGGCTTCGGCTTGACGGCCACGGGCGCGGGTGGGGGACGGCTTGCGCAGGCGCTGATGAGCGCGGCGCAGAGAATAAGGATCAGGCGGGCCGAGGTCGACATGTGCAGAACAATCCTGGTCTGGATGCGGCTTTCGCTGCCGAACGCTGAAAACCAGAACGCGCAAGCAAAGCTCGCGCGAACGGATTCCAACAATATCCAGGGATTCTAGCGCTTACACGTCAAACTTCAAGTATCACTTTAAGTTTACTTGCTAGCGGTAACCGTAGTCGGGGCCATGGCGAGTGCGCGCTTGGCTTCGATGAAGGTTTTACTCCAGTAGCTGTCACCCAGGTTGTCGACTCGAACACCGCCACTGCGACGGCTGCTGGAGTGGATAAACTGGTTATCGCCCAAGTAGATACCGGCATGGCTCACACGGCCACGACCAGCAGTACTAAAGAAAAGCAGATCACCGGGCTTGAGGTTGTTGCGTGCGACCAACGGTGCATTCACGTTGATCATTTCGCGAGTGGAGCGCGGCAGGTTCATGCCAGCTTCTTCACGAAACAGGTAGCCGATGAAACCGCTGCAGTCGAAACCGGCTTCGGAGGTACCGCCGAAACGGTAACGGGTACCGATCAGGGACATGCCGCGTTCGAGGATGCTGTCGGCCAGAACTGGAAGCTGATAAGGCTTGCTGCCGGCAAAGTTGGCCAGTTCTGTCTCGGTTGCCACTTCTTCTTCATAAACAGTCGAAGATTGGGAAGCGACGAATTTTGCCTGGGACTGTTGCTGGGATTTTTGCTGCTCTGCCACTTGCTGAGGGTGGGAGGCGCAACCAAACAACAGGGTAACGAGTGCGAGAGGCACGAGGGGTGCGAAGCGATTTAGCATGGGCACGACCGTGGCTGATATGTAAAGAAGTCGAGACTATGCCCACTATCGGATCGATTTGCAAATTCAATCGCGATCTATGTGACTTCTTGTTTGGACTATGACATCTAAGCCCTTAACACCCTTTACCTGCCTTTTGCGTGGCCAAACCGGCTAAAACGCAGGTTTTCTGACGCCTGGAATTTGCCGAAAGCCCCAAAAACAAAGGGCTGACTACCAGCCGAGGGTTTCTTTCAGGAAGGGAATGGTCAGCTTGCGCTGGGCCTGCAAAGACGCCTGGTCGAGCTGTTCGAGCAAATCGAACAACGCGCTCATGCTGCGGGTGCCACGGGTGAGGATAAAGTGCCCGACTTCGTCGGTGAGGTGCAGGCCGCGACGAGAAGCACGCAACTGCAGGGCACGCAGTTTGTCTTCGTCGGACAGCGGGCGCATTTGGAAGATCAGCGCCAGGGTCATCCTCGACTTGAGGTCGGCCAGCTTGATCGGTAACTCTCGCGGCGAGGTCGATGCCGCAATCAGCAAGCGCCGACCGCTGTCACGCAGGCGATTGAACAGGTGAAACAGCGCTTCTTCCCATTCCGCCTTGCCAGCGATGGCCTGCAGGTCATCCAGGCAGACCAGTTCGTATTGCTCAAGATGGTCGAAGATCCCAATGCCACGGTCCATCAGCTCTGCCAGAGGCAGGTAGACCGCCGGCTCGCCCATCTGCTCGAAACGCAGGCACGCAGCCTGCAACAGGTGGGTACGCCCTACGCCGTGCTTGCCCCATAGGTAGATCAGGCTTTCGGTCCACCCGGCGTCGGCTTCGCATAGCCGCTCGACATAGCCGAGTGCAGCGGCATTGGCGCCTGGGTAGTAGTTGATAAAGGTGGCGTCATCACGCAGACGCACACCTAAGGGCAGCTGAATCGGTTTCATGCTGACTGAACGGCTCCAAACGAACCGTTAGTGGCCTCTGTGTAAAGTTTGCAAAGTTTATACCCGTGACGCCGGGCGCACAATGCAGCAGACCACAAGCAAAATCAAAGGTTTGCGTTAACTTGCAGGTTTTTTTGCAGATTGTTTGACGCAATGCCCCAGAAACAACAAACCCGGCCAAGGCCGGGTTTGTTACGCAACGGTTACAGGTCGGGGTCTTCAACCCCGGTGTACACATCCGAATCCTTGTACAGATCGTGCACATGGCGCACCAGCACCATGATCACCGCCGCTACCGGCAGTGCCAACAGGATGCCCGTAAACCCAAACAGCTCACCGCCCGCCAGGATCGCGAAGATCACCGCCACCGGGTGCAGACCAATCCGGTCCCCCACCAATAACGGCGTCAGCACCATGCCTTCCAACGCCTGGCCGACCATGAACACCGCGACAATCCCGAGCATCGGGTACAAGTCGCCACCGAACTGGAACAACCCGGCCACCAAGGCCGCGCCGATACCGATCACAAAGCCCATGTACGGCACGATAGCGGCCAGGCCAGCGATCAAGCCGATCAACAGGCCCAGCTCCAGGCCGATTGCCATCAAGCCCGCTGCGTAGATGATCCCCAGCGCCAACATCACCAGCAACTGGCCACGCACAAACGCGCCCAGCACCTCATGACACTCTCCGGCCAGGGAGACGATTTGCTCCTCACGGTTACGCGGCAGCAGGCTGCGGATCTTGGCCATCATGATGTCCCAGTCGCGCAGCAGGTAGAACGCCACCACCGGGATCAATACGAGGTTGGTCAACCAGCCGATCAGCGCCAGGCTGGATGCAGTGGCCTGGCTGAGCACCACACCGACGATGTCGGTGGTTTGGCCCATATGCTCGCTGATGGCCGCCTTGACCTTGTCGAACTTCCAGAACCCATCCGACAACCCCAGCTTGGCCTGCGCCCACGGCATTGCCGTGTGCTGCAACCAATCGAGCATCTGCGGCGCCAATTCATAGAGGCGAAACAGTTGCTTGGCCAGCATCGGCACCAACACCAACACCAATGCCGTGATGATCAAGGTAAACAAGGCGAACACCGCCACCACACCCAAGGTACGCGACAGGCCGGCTTTTTCCAGGCGATCCACCACCGGATCGAACAGATAGGCCAGCAGTAACGCAACCAGGAACGGCGTCAGGATCGAATGCAGCAAAAACACAAAACCGCACAGCAGGACAATCCCGCCAAGCCACACCCAACGACGCGTATCCGCCATAAACCACTCCACCCTTTATTTGCTTCTATCTATATAGAAGAACATTTACCAATGAAAACGCAGTTGCGCCTGGGGTTCAGGTGCGGCAGGTGCCTGAGCGCCCTCTACCACCGGTTGTGGAGCCGGCGATTCACCTGCGGGCACCTCCTGCAACTTGGCCAGGCTCAATTGAGTACGTAGTTGATCGGCGCTGCCATTGACGCGATACACAATGCGGTTGCCGTCCACCCGTTGGGGCTGGCCGCCAAAAGGCTCGAGCAGATGACCCAGCGCGGCATAACGTTCAAGGGTCATGCCCTGCACTTCCAGCAACTGTTCAGTGCTGACACCCGGCTTGACTGCAAAGCGCGGCGCCAACTTCTGGCTGACCGCCAGCATCACCGCATCGGCCACGGCGCCAGTGTCAGCGCCTTGGGCAGTGCCCTGCTCGCTCTTGTCGCCCAGCCACAAGCGCCACTTGGCTTGCCATTGATTGCCTTCCTGGCGCGCATGCACGGCCAGCAACGCATCGGCGCCGTAACGTTCGGATGCCGCACGCAGTGGCGTGGCATCGGCACTTTCAAGATTGGGTGCGGTGGCGACGACCTGCTCTTCCAGGTCACCCAACGGCAGGCGCAGCGGCAAGCCGCGGTGTTGTGCCGCGCGGCGCAGTGCTTGCGCGACAGCCTGGCCATCGCCCACCAGGCTGCTGCCGTCAGTGGAATCGTTCAGCCACCAGCCGAGAATCGACGGACGATTGCTGCCCCAGATCGACAGGCCGGCTTCACGCAAGACGCGATCAGTGCTGACTGGGTCAAAATCCACCTGCAGGCTTTCGGGCGGCCCTGCGTCGTAGCCGTACTGGCTGATGATTTGTTGCGGGTCCTTGCGTACCGCCGCCAGGCCTGGGCCATCGGCGGCCTTGGCGTCACCGGTCAGGCGGATCACCAGGGTTTGCACGGCACGCTGGGTGGCCTGGTCGCGCTCTTGGGGCGACTGGCTGCTGACAGGTTCCAGAACTTGATACAGGCCATTGAGGGTTTCGGCATGACTCGCCAGGCTGACCAACGACAAGCAGCCCACAAAGAAGAATTTACACAGACGCATGGAAGATTCCCGAACGACAAATTTAGCGGCTGGAACAGACCGCGTGAATCCGGTGTTGCAAGGCTGTGACCACAGCGACCGGTAAAACATTCACAGGGTCTTGGTAAGTTTTCGTACTGTCATAACGCTAGCGCATTCAAGGCTATACCTTAATACGCACCAAAGCCGAGCCGAATAGCTTTTTTTTAACCGGCTTTTTTGATCTATATGGCCCTGCCCGTCGGCCCGAGGATGGCCGCTGCCCCTCAAGCCTGATAAAATCGCGCGCCTTCGCAGACCGTCAACGGCGTGGCCTTTATAAAAGCCCCCGCCAACTCGGTCGTTACCCCTGAATCCCCCCTAAAGGCCTGGATCATGAGCAAGCAACCCTCCCTGAGCTACAAGGACGCCGGTGTAGACATCGACGCCGGTGAAGCATTGGTCGAACGCATCAAGAGCGTCGCCAAGCGCACTGCGCGCCCCGAAGTCATGGGCGGCCTGGGCGGTTTTGGCGCCCTCTGCGAGATCCCGGCCGGCTACAAGCAGCCTGTACTGGTCTCCGGCACCGACGGCGTGGGCACCAAGCTGCGCCTGGCACTGAACCTGAACAAGCACGACAGCATCGGCATCGACCTGGTCGCCATGTGCGTCAACGACCTGGTGGTCTGCGGCGCCGAGCCGTTGTTCTTCCTGGACTACTACGCCACCGGCAAGCTCAACGTCGAGACCGCTACCCAGGTAGTGACCGGCATTGGCGCGGGTTGCGAGCTGTCGGGTTGCTCCCTGGTAGGCGGCGAAACCGCTGAAATGCCAGGCATGTACGAAGGCGAAGACTACGACCTGGCCGGCTTCTGCGTCGGCGTTGTAGAAAAAGCCGAGATCATCGACGGCTCCAAGGTTGCCGCCGGCGACGCCCTGCTGGCCCTGCCATCTTCCGGCCCGCACTCCAACGGCTACTCGCTGATCCGCAAGATCATCGAAGTGTCCGGCGCCGACATCGAGAACATCCAACTCGACGGCAAGCCGCTGACCGACCTGCTGATGGCCCCGACCCGCATCTACGTCAAGCCTCTGCTCAAGCTGATCAAGGACACTGGCGCTGTCAAAGCCATGGCCCACATCACCGGTGGCGGCCTGCTGGACAACATCCCGCGCGTACTGCCAAAAGGCGCCCAGGCCATCGTCGACGTGGCCAGCTGGCAGCGTCCTGCGGTATTCGACTGGTTGCAAGAGAAAGGCAACGTCAACGAAACCGAGATGCACCGCGTACTGAACTGCGGCGTAGGCATGGTTATCTGCGTCGCTCAAGAGCACGTTGAAACCGCACTGAACGTGTTGCGCGAAGCCGGTGAACAGCCTTGGGTGATCGGCCAGATCGCCACCGCACCGGAAGGCGCCGCCCAGGTTGAACTGAAGAACCTCAAGGCTCATTGATGTCCCAGACCTGTGATGTCGTGGTGCTGCTCTCCGGCACCGGCAGTAACTTGCAGGCCCTGATCGACAGCACGCGCACCGGCGATAGCCCGGTGCGCATCGCTGCGGTGATCTCCAACCGCAGTGACGCCTACGGCCTGCAACGCGCCAGGGACGCGGGGATCGACACCCGCTCGCTGGATCACAAGGCCTTCGAAGGCCGCGAAGCCTTCGATGCCGCCTTGGTCGAACTGATCGACGCCTTCAACCCCAAACTCGTGGTACTGGCCGGCTTCATGCGCATCCTCAGCGCTGACTTCGTGCGGCACTATGAAGGGCGCCTGTTGAATATCCACCCTTCCCTGCTCCCCAAGTACAAAGGCATGCACACGCACCAACGCGCGCTCGATGCTGGCGACAGCGAGCATGGCTGCAGCGTTCATTTTGTGACCGAGGAACTCGATGGCGGGCCTCTGGTCGTACAGGCAGTGGTTCCGGTAGAGTCTGACGACTCGGCGCAGACACTTGCGCAACGGGTTCACACCCAGGAACACAGGATTTACCCACTGGCTGTTCGCTGGTTTGCCGAGGGACGGTTGATTCTTGGTGACCAGGGTGCATTATTGGACGGTCAGTTACTTGCGGCCAGCGGCCACTTGATTCGAACCTAGGAGATTTTATGCGTCGCGCCTTGCTCTTCGCTTTTGCTCTGTTTGCCTTGCCTGCCGTGCAAGCAGCGGACCTTCACCCTTTCTCCGTAAGCTACACCGCCGACTGGAAACAGTTGCCCATGAGTGGTTCGGCTGAACGCAGCCTGGCCAAGAATGGCGACGGCACCTGGACCTTGAACTTCAAGGCTTCGATGATGATTGCCAGCCTAACCGAAACCAGCGTGATCCTGTTTGACAAGGACACCCTGCAACCCAAGAGCTACACCTTCGAACGCGGCGGCTTGGGCAAGGCCAAGAAGATCAATCTGGACTTCGATCAAACCGCCAAGAAAGTCACCGGTTTTGAAAACAAGGACCCGGTCAACGTGGCCCTGCAAAGCGGCATGCTCGACAAGTCGACCTACCAGTTGGCGCTGCAGCGCGACGTCGCCGCCGGTAAGAAAAGCATGAGTTACAACGTGGTCGAAGGCACCGACGTCGACACCTACGACTTCCGTGTGATCGGCCCGGAAAAGGTCCAGACCAAGGTCGGTTCCATTGACGCGATCAAGGTTGAGCGCGTGCGTGACCCGACGCAAAGCAAGCGCATCACCCAGATGTGGTTTGCCAAGGACCAGGGCGGCATTCTGGTTGCCCTGCGCCAGGTTGAGACTGACGGCAAGGAATACAACATCATGCTGCAGGACGGTACCGTTGACGGTAAGGCTGTCAAAGGTAGCTGATGCACTGATGTGTGAAGAAAAGAGCCTCGCTGAATGCGGGGCTTTTTTTCGCCTGGAGAGTGTGTGTGTTGAAGCCGCTGGCGCCATCGCGGGCAAGCCAGCTCCCACACTTGGAATGCATTCCCCTGTGGGAGCTGGCTTGCCTGCGATGAGGACGGCACGGTCAATACCGGCCCAACGCCTGACCTGAACATGAAACTTCTGTCATAAAACTCAAGCACCTGCGACGCAATGTCACGGTTTTAAAGGGCTGCAGCACTGTTGCATTTCCCGCAAGTATTTGTTGCGCGAAAAGTCGGTTTACTTAGCAAGCTAACAAATCATATAAAAGAGGCCTGCGACGACTTGCCGCAGACCCACCAGAGATTGGAGCAAGCAGATGACTGTAAAAGTAACTGAACGCGACGATGCACACATGTCCCACGAAGCGCTGGGCCATGGGATTCACATCTGGGATGTACACCAACAAGACCTGCTGGTCGGCATGTTTCACAACGAGAGCGACGCTCATAATTATAAAAACGAGCTTGAGTCGCTTGAGATGAAACGCCAGGCAGAAAGCTCCTGAAATCATCCAGTAGTGAGCGGGCTTGCCCCGCGCTGGGTGGCGAAGCCGCCCCAACAACGACATCGAGGATTTTCAGAAAGACCGAGGTGTCTGGGTTTAGGGCGGCTCCGCCACCCAGCGCGGGACAAGCCCACTCACTACAAAAAAACCCCGCCTTTTGAGCGGGGTTTGTTGTTTCTACAGCCTTACCACATCAGATCATCCGGGATCTGGTACGCCGCGTACGGATCATCCTCATCCGGCACTTGGCTTTCAGTCAGGATATTAAGCTGCACGATACGCTCCGGGGCACGCTCCTGAATCTTGAGCGCCGCTTCACGCGGGATCACCTCGTAGCCGCCGCCGTGGTGCACGATGGCCAGGGAGCCGTTGCTCAGCTTGTTACGCATCAACGTGTTGACCGACAGGCGCTTGACCTTCTTGTCGTCCACGAAGTTGTAGTAGTCCTCGGTGGTCAGCTTGGGCAGACGCGACGTCTCGATCAGTTGCTTGACCTGAGCGGTGCGGGCCTTGGCTTCGGCTTTTTCCTGCTGCTGACGGTTCAGCTCCTGGTCGCGCTTGACCTTCTCGGCCTGCGCTTCCTGAGCCAGGCGCGCCTGAGTGTCATCCGCCTCGATCTGCCCCTTGTGTACCAGGCGCTGCTGTTTCTGTTTCTCTTTGCCGACCTGCTTGGCCTGCTTTTGGTTGACCAGACCTGCTTTGAGCAACTGATCGCGAAGGGAAATGCTCATGGTGCTTACTCACTTAGGCAGCCGCTCAACCGCAGCTGGACATATTCTTTTCCTGACGTTTGGCTTCGCCCCATAGGGCGTCCAACTCTTCGAGGGTGCAATCTTCTATGGGTTTGTGCGTATCGCGCAATGCCTGTTCGATAAATCGGAAACGTCGTTCGAACTTGGCATTGGCGCCACGCAGCGCGGTTTCCGGGTCGACCTTGAGGTGACGGGCCAGGTTGACCGCCGCAAACAGCAGGTCGCCGACCTCATCGGCGATGGCCACCGAATCGTTATCAGCCATGGCTTCGAGCACTTCATCCAGCTCTTCGCGCACGTTGTCCACTACCGGCAACGCGGATGGCCAGTCAAAGCCGACCTGGCTGGCGCGCTTTTGCAATTTGGCGGCACGGGACAGCGACGGTAAGGCCGTGGGCACATCATCCAGCAGGGACAATTGCTCCGGCGCGTCGGATTTTTCCGCGCGCTCCTCGGCCTTGATCTGCTCCCAGCGCTGCTTGACCTGCTCCTCGCTCAACTGCGGGATATCCAACGGTGCATACAGGTCGCCGGTGGGGAATACGTGAGGATGACGACGAATCAACTTGCGGGTAATGCTGTCGATCACCCCCGCAAATTCGAAACGCCCCTCCTCCCGTGCCAACTGGCTGTAATACACCACCTGGAACAACAGGTCGCCCAGCTCACCTTGCAGGTGATCGAAGTCGCCGCGCTCGATGGCGTCGGCGACCTCGTAGGCTTCTTCCAGGGTGTGCGGCACGATAGTGGCGTAGGTTTGCTTGATGTCCCACGGGCACCCGTATTGCGGGTCCCGCAGGCGATTCATCAGGTGCAGCAGGTCTTCAAGCGAATACATCATGGTGTGCGGTTACGCCGTGTCTCAATGATGTTCGGCAACTGGGAAATCCGTCCCAGCAACCGCCCCAATGCGTCCAGCCCCGGAATCTCGATGGTCAGGGACATCAGCGCGGTGTTGTCCTCTTTGTTCGAGCGGGTGTTGACCGCCAGCACGTTGATCCGCTCATTGAGCAGCACTTGCGACACGTCGCGCAGCAGGCCGGAACGGTCGTAGGCCCGAATCACGATATCCACCGGATAAGTGAGCACCGGCACCGGCCCCCAGCTGACCTGGATGATCCGCTCTGGCTCACGCCCGCCCAGTTGCAGCACCGAGGCGCAGTCCTGGCGGTGAATGCTCACGCCACGGCCCTGGGTGATGTAACCGACGATGGCGTCGCCCGGCAACGGCTGGCAGCAGCCGGCCATTTGCGTCATCAGGTTGCCCACGCCCTGGATCTGGATATCGCCACGCTTGCCCGGCTTGTAGCCTGTGGCTTTGCGTGGGATCAGCTCCAGTTGTTCGCTGCCGCGCTCCGGCTCCACCAGTTGCTGGGCCAGGTTGACCAGTTGCGCCAAACGCAGGTCGCCGGCACCGAGGGCCGCAAACATGTCTTCGGCGATCTTCATGTTGGCCTTTTCGGCCAGCTTGTCGAAATCCACCTGAGGCAGGCCCAAGCGTGCCAATTCGCGTTCGAGCAGGGTTTTGCCGGCAGCAACGTTCTGGTCGCGCGCCTGCAACTTGAACCAGTGGACGATCTTCGCCCGCGCCCGCGACGTGGTGATGTACCCCAGGTTCGGGTTCAGCCAGTCGCGGCTCGGCGTGCCGTGCTTGCTGGTGATGATCTCGACCTGTTCACCGGTTTGCAGGCTGTAGTTGAGCGGCACGATGCGCCCGTTGATCTTGGCGCCCCTGCAGTTGTGGCCGATTTCGGTGTGCACGCGGTAGGCAAAGTCCAGCGGCGTGGCGCCCTTCGGCAAGTCGATGGCGTGGCCGTCAGGGGTAAAGATGTAGACCCGGTCCGGCTCGATATCCACCCGCAACTGTTCGGCCAGGCCGCCGATATCGCCGAGCTCTTCGTGCCATTCCAGCACTTGGCGCAGCCAGGAGATTTTCTCTTCGTACTGGTTGGAACCGGCCTTGACGTCGGTACCCTTGTAGCGCCAGTGCGCGCACACGCCCAGCTCCGCCTCTTCGTGCATGGCGTGGGTACGGATCTGCACTTCTAGCACCTTGCCCTCGGGGCCGATCACTGCGGTGTGCAGCGAGCGATAGCCGTTTTCCTTGGGGTTGGCGATGTAGTCGTCGAATTCCTTCGGGATATGTCGCCACAGGGTGTGGACGATGCCCAGCGCGGTGTAGCAGTCGCGCATTTCCGGCACCAGCACACGCACGGCACGCACGTCATAGATCTGGCTGAAGGCCAGGCCCTTGCGCTGCATTTTGCGCCAGATGGAATAGATGTGTTTGGCGCGGCCGCTGATGTCGGCCTCAACGCCGGTGGCCTGCAACTCGGAGCGCAACTGGTTCATCACATCGGTGATGAAGCGCTCACGGTCAAGCCGCCGCTCGTGGAGCAGCGTGGCAATCTGTTTGTATTGATCGGGCTCGAGGTAACGGAAGGACAGGTCCTCCAGCTCCCACTTGATATGACCGATGCCCAGGCGATGCGCGAGCGGCGCATAGATGTCGAAGACTTCACGAGCGACGCGGTTGCGCTTCTCGTCGTCGGCGGTCTTCACGGCACGGATCGCGCAGGTGCGTTCGGCCAGCTTGATCAGGGCGACGCGAACGTCGTCGACCATCGCCACCAGCATCTTGCGCAGGTTTTCCACCTGGCCCTGGGTGCCCAGCACCATGGACTGGCGCGGGCTGAGGCTGGCACTGATGGCCGCCATGCGCAGCACGCCGTCAATCAGCTTGGCCACCACGGAGCCGAAGCGCTGGCTCACCAGCGGCAACGCGATATGCCCTTCGCGCACGCCGCGATAGAGCACAGCGGCGATCAGCGAATCCTGGTCCAGCTTGAGGTCGGCGAGGATCTCGGCGATCTCAAGCCCGGTGCGAAAGCTTGAAGTGCCTTCGGCCCACAGGTTCTTGGCTGCATTGTTCTGTTGCTCAGACTCACGAGCGAACTCGCAAGCGGCCTTCAAGGCTTCACGGTCCAGTGCCGGGTCGACACTGACGGCATGATCCAGCCATGCCTCGAGATTGATACTGCCGTCGGTGTTGATCGGCTGGTGTGCTCTCACCTGTACCATCTTGCTTACCTTCCCTACGACGCACCTTCGATGCGCCAGAAATCATCGCTGACCTGCTTTACCTATTAAAGCTTACACACGCTCCCTGGCAGGTCACGGCCTTGGAGAATGCAGGCCAGTCGGATTAAACGGGCATCCTAGCCCGCTTCAAATAACGCCATGGCCTCGACATGCGCTGTTTGCGGAAACATGTCGAGGATCCCGGCACGTTTTAGCCGGTAGCCTTGCTTGACCAACTCAACCGTGTCCCGCGCCAGCGTGGCCGGGTTGCAGGACACATACACCAAGCGCTTGGCCTTGAGGGTCGCAAGCTTGCGCACGACCTCCAGGGCACCATCGCGGGGTGGGTCCAAGAGTACCGCAGAAAAGCCCTGTTTGGCCCATTCTGCGTCGGTCAAAGGCTGGGACAAATCGGCCTGAAAAAACTGCGCATTATGCAAATTGTTGCTGACGGCATTGAGGGCCGCCCGGTCCACCATGGTCTGCACACCCTCCACCGCCACCACTTCGCGCACTTGCTTGGCGAGTGGCAGGGCAAAATTGCCCAGGCCACAAAACAGATCCAGCACCCGCTCATCGGGCTGTGGCGCCAGCCACTCCAGGGCCTGGGCAACCATCGCTTCGTTGACTCCCGCATTTACCTGCACGAAGTCACCCGGTCGGTACGCCAACTCCAGGTCCCACTGTTCCAACCGAAACCCCAACGCCGAATCGGCCTCGACCGGCTCCGGCTGGCCCTCGCCATGCAGCCACAATTGGGCTTCATGGAAGGCGCAAAATTCTTTCAACACCTGCAGGTCTGCATCGGACAAAGGCGACATATGTCGCAACAACACCGCGATGGACGTGCCACTGAACAACTCCACATGCCCCAAGGCCTGCGGCTTGCTCAGACGACGCAACATGTTAGGCAGACGCTGCATGATCGGTTGCAAGGCCTGTACCAGCACCGGGCAATCGTCGATGGCGACGATGTCCTGGCTGGCCACGGCACGGAAACCCACTTCGAGTTTCTTCGCCTTGGCATCCCAGCGCACGGCCACGCGGGCGCGGCGGCGATAGCCGAACTCCGGGCCACTCAAAGGCGCCGCCCATTCTTGCGGTTCGACACCCGCCACCCGCGACAATTGCTCGGCGAGCATGCGCTGTTTCAGGGCAAGTTGTTCGGCATGGGGCAAGTGTTGCACGCTGCACCCGCCGCAGCGGCCAACATGGGCACACGGCGCCGGGCGGCGCAATTCACTGGCTTTGAACACACGCTCGGTACGGGCCTCGACGATCTTGCCGTGGGCGCCCAGTACCCGCGCTTCGACTTCTTCACCGGCCAGCGCGCCGTTGACGAACCACGTGCGACCTTCAAAGAACACGATGCCCCGGCCGTCATTGGCCAGGCGTTCAATGGTCAAGCGCTGCTTCTTGCCCACAGGAATCTGTGGGGCCCGGCTGCCGCCCGTCGGTTGGAAGCGCAGGCCTCTCTCGTGCTTGGCCATCAGTTGGGTTCGTCGAAGATGCCGGTCGACAAGTAACGGTCGCCTCGGTCACAGATGATCGCGACGATCACCGCGTTTTCCACCTCTTTGGACAGGCGCAACATGCCCGCCACTGCCCCGCCGGACGAGACGCCGCAAAAAATGCCTTCTTCACGGGCCAGCCGGCGAGTGGTGTCTTCGGCTTCACGCTGGGCCATGTCGATGATGCGGTCCACGCGGGTCGCGTTGTAGATCTTGGGCAGATACTCTTCGGGCCAACGGCGGATACCGGGGATGGCCGCACCTTCCATCGGTTGCAGGCCAACGATCTGGATCGCCGGGTTCTGCTCCTTCAGGTAGCGCGAATTGCCCATGATGGTACCGGTGGTGCCCATGGAGCTGACGAAATGGGTGATGGTACCGCCAGTCTGGCGCCAGATTTCCGGGCCGGTGGTGGTGTAGTGCGCCTCAGGGTTGTCACCGTTGGCGAACTGGTCCAGCACCTGACCACGGCCTTCGGCGGCCATGCGCTCGGCGAGGTCGCGGGCGCCTTCCATGCCTTCTTCCTGGGTCACCAGCACCAACTCGGCGCCATAGGCGGTCATTGCCGCCTTGCGCTCGGCGCTGCCGTTGTCGGGCATGATCAGCACCATCTTGTAACCCTTGATCGCGGCGGCCATGGCCAAGGCGATCCCGGTGTTGCCGGAGGTGGCTTCGATCAGGGTGTCGCCAGGCTTGATCTGCCCGCGCAACTCGGCGCGGGTGATCATCGACAACGCCGGGCGGTCTTTTACCGAACCAGCCGGGTTGTTCCCTTCGAGCTTGAGCAACAGGGTATTGCTGGTTTCACCCGCCATGCGTTGCAAGCGGACCAGGGGTGTGTTGCCGACGCAATCGGCGATTGTAGGGTACTGCAAGGTCATGGCGTATTCGCAATCCAGACTGCGGGGCGCACATCATACCGGGAAAGGCCGGCGCGCCATATCACGCAAAGTGCGGTGCTTATGACCTAAAAGAATAAGCCGATCATGTGTCGAGGGACCGATCGCCATGGTTTCTCTGAAATACCTCATCACCCATCGCTGCAATCTGACCGTCGATCAAGGCCTCAAAAGGTTTGAGCAACGCTTCAAATGACGTCGGCGCTTCCAACGCCTGCAACGCCTGCACAATGGCTTCAACCGTCGACAACGCCCCAGGCCCCGGTGCCTTGCGCAGCCGGTAACGGGATACGCCGCCCTCGGCCAGGGTTACTCGTGGCAACGCGGCCAGCAACGGATTGAGGTGCAGCATCTTGCGCGCCTTGCGCCAGGTGCCATCGGGAACCACCAGCAGCAGCGGCGCATCGGACGATGCGTAGGCCCGCAACGGCTGGGCATCATCGGCGGGGAACAATAGCCGCGCCTGGTAACCGGGCACATTCAACAAACTCGGCAGGTCCTCAAACACCTCGCCCACCACCAATTGCGCATTGTTCAAACCCAACGCCGCCAACCGAGCAGTATTCAACGCATGGCCAACCTCGCTTGGGTGCTGCAGCAGCAACACGCGTGTGCGGCTGTCGAGGCTGGGGATCAGCGCGCACAGGCAATGGGTAACAGGCCGCAGGCAGCGGGAGCATTGGGGTCTGGACATGTTTATCAGGCCTGGTTGAGCTGGGTTTTGAGCAAGTCACGGAAGGTCTGGATCAACGGTTCACGGCTACGGCCCCGGCGCATGATCATCGAGAACGGCGCCTGATAGCCAAAGGTGGCTGGCAGCAGTACGCGCAGGTCGCCCTTGTCGGCCCAGGCCTGGGCGTAGTGTTCGGGCAGGTAGCCGATGTAGGCGCCGGAGAGCACCAAGATCAGTTGCGCCTCCATACTCTCCACCGTCGCGGCGCTGTGCTTGAAGCCGTGCCGCGCCAGTTCAGCTTGGCTCCAATAGCCACGACCGACCATGCGTTGCTGCGTGATCACTTGTTCGGGAATACGCCGCTCATTGAATAAAGGATGGCGGGTACTGCAATACAACCAGTGCTGTTCGCGGTACAGCGGCATGTAGATCAACCCGCTCATGCGGTTGGAGAAGGCGCCGATGGCCAGGTCCAGGCGGTTGTCCTGTACGCCGAGTTGCAGTTCATACGGGCTCATCACCGACAAATGCAAATGCACCGCCGGGTGTTCCAGGCTGTAGGCGCCGATCACTTCGGCGAACGGCAAGGCTTTGTCGCTGACGGTGGAGTCGAGCACGCCGAGCTTTAGCGTGCCGCGCAATTCGCCTTTCAACGCTGCCGCGTATTGCTCGAAGCCTTCCAGTTCGCCCAGCAGCCGTAAGGTTTCCTGATGGAACAACTCGCCCTTGCTGGTGAGGCTGAACCCACCCCGACCGCGATGGCACAGCACCAGGCCCAGCGCCGACTCCAACTGGCTCATATACGTGCTGATGGCCGACGTCGACAGGTTGAGCTCGTGCTGGGCATTGGCAAACCCCTGGTGCCGCACGACGCTGACGAAGATGCGCAGGAGTTTCAGGTCGGGCAAGGCGTTGGCCATCGGTTCTCCAGATATACACAAAAACCTGTGGGAGCGGGCTTGCTCGCTCCCACATTTGAACCGAGTTTACCTCAGGCATTAGTTTAGAAAAATCTGAACTAAGTATTTGCCCCTGCCGATTCTTTCGTTTCCATGTATTTCGCAGAATCGGCCCCTAATAAACAAAACAACGATGAGGCACTCCCGTGGACAAGATTTTTCACCAACCACTGGGCGGCAACGAAATGCCGCGCTTTGCCGGCATCGCCACCATGATGCGTCTTCCCCACCTGCAATCGGCCAAGGGCCTGGACGCCGCCTTTATCGGCGTGCCCCTGGACATCGGCACCTCGCTGCGCGCCGGCACCCGTTTCGGGCCGCGTGAAATCCGCGCTGAATCGGTGATGATCCGCCCCTACAACATGGCCACCGGCGCCGCACCGTTTGACTCGCTATCGGTAGCCGATATCGGCGACGTAGCGATCAACACCTTCAACCTGCTCGACGCCGTGCGCATCATCGAAGAAGCCTACGACGAGATCCTTGAGCACGATGTGATCCCGATGACCCTGGGCGGCGACCACACCATCACCCTGCCGATCCTGCGCGCTATCCATAAGAAACACGGCAAGGTCGGGTTGGTGCACATCGATGCCCACGCCGACGTCAACGACCATATGTTCGGCGAGAAAATCGCCCACGGCACCACCTTCCGCCGCGCCGTGGAAGAAGGCCTGCTGGACTGCGACCGCGTGGTACAGATTGGCCTGCGTGCCCAGGGCTACACCGCCGAAGACTTCAACTGGAGCCGCAAGCAGGGTTTCCGCGTGGTCCAGGCCGAAGAATGCTGGCACCACTCCCTCGCGCCGCTGATGGCCGAAGTGCGTGAAAAAGTCGGCGGCGGCCCGGTGTACCTGAGCTTTGATATCGACGGCATCGACCCCGCCTGGGCACCCGGCACCGGCACCCCGGAAATCGGCGGGCTGACCACCATCCAGGCCATCGAGATCATCCGTGGCTGCCAGGGCCTCGACCTGATTGGTTGTGACCTGGTAGAAGTTTCGCCGCCCTACGACACCACCGGCAACACCTCGTTGCTGGGCGCCAACTTGCTGTACGAGATGCTCTGCGTGTTGCCTGGCGTGGCGCACCGCTGATGAGCGCGCAAGCCGTTATGCAAGCCGCCGCCGACCTGGTGGCGGCCTTCGCTCGTAATGATCGCGCCGCCTATTTTGGCGCGTTCAGCAGCGACGCCAGCTTTGTGTTCTACACCCTCCCCCAGCCGCTACTCAGTCGCGATGCCTACCAGGCGTTGTGGGACAGCTGGCGTCGGGACGAGGGGTTCGAAGTGCTCTCGTGCACCTCGAGCAACGCCTTTGTCAGCCTGCAAGGCGACGTGGCGATTTTTATTCATGACGTGGCCACCGAGCTGCGCATGAACGGGGAGCAATTTTTTAGCCAGGAGCGCGAGACCATTGTCTTCAAACGACAAGGATCTCGCACAGAACAAAAAGAAGGCCTGTGGCTGGCCTGTCACGAACATTTGTCCGCTATGCCGGAAGGGCTGCCGCCCCCTTAGCCAATGTGATCGGAGCTGATCATGAATAATAAAAACAACGATAAAAGTATTCGAAAAATAGAAACCAACGGGGTCGAACAGATCCCGGACCACGAACGTACCGCCGGCCCCAAGGATCTGTTCCGACTGATCTTCGGCGGCGCCAATACCTTTGCCACCGCCGTGCTGGGCTCCTTCCCCGTACTGTTCGGCTTGTCGTTCCAGGCCGGTGTCTGGGCGATTGTGCTGGGCGTATTGGTGGGCGCGCTGATCCTGGCGCCCATGGGCCTGTTCGGGCCGATCAATGGCACCAACAACGCCGTGTCTTCCGGTGCGCACTTCGGCGTGCACGGGCGGATTGTCGGCTCATTCCTGTCGCTGCTGACGGCGATTGCCTTCTTCTCACTGTCGGTGTGGAGTTCAGGCGACGCGCTGGTGGGCGGTGCGAAACGGCTGATCGGCCTGCCGGAAACCGACCTGACCCTGGGCCTGGCCTATGGCGTATTCGCGATTCTGGTGCTGACCGTGTGCATCTACGGCTTTCGCTTCATGCTGTGGGTCAACCGTATTGCGGTGTGGGCAGCGAGCTTGCTGTTTTTGCTGGGCATCTTCGCCTTCGCACCGGCCTTTGACAGTCACTTTGCCGGCACGGTTGCCATGGGCCAGACCGGCTTCTGGGCTGCGTTCATCGGTGCGGCGTTGGTGGCCATGAGCAACCCGATTTCCTTCGGCGCGTTCCTGGGTGACTGGTCACGCTACATCCCGCGTGAGACGTCGAAAATGCGCATCATGCTGGCGGTAGTCGCTGCACAGATCGCCACCCTGATCCCGTTTCTGTTCGGCCTGGCCACCGCGACCATCGTGGCGATCAAGGCACCGGACTACATCGCGGCCAACAATTATGTCGGCGGTTTGCTGGCCGTGGCGCCGAGCTGGTTTTTCCTGCCGGTGTGCCTGATTGCTGTGATCGGCGGCATGTCCACCGGAACGACTTCGCTGTATGGCACGGGGCTGGACATGTCCAGCGTGTTCCCGCGCTTGCTGTCGCGGGTCAAGGCCACGCTGCTGATTGGGGTGATGTCGATTGCCTTCATCTTTATCGGACGTTTCGCTGCCAACCTAGTGCAGAGCGTGTCGACTTTCGCCGTGCTGATCATCACCTGTACCACGCCGTGGATGGTGATGATGATCATTGGGCTGATCGTGCGTCGCGGCTTCTACTGCCCGGATGACCTGCAGGTATTCACCCGTGGTGAAACCGGCGGCCGCTACTGGTTCAGCCATGGCTGGAACTGGCGCGGGCTCGGGGCGTGGATTCCGAGCGCATTGGTGGGCCTGTGCTTCGTCAACTTGCCGGGCCAGTTCGTTGGGCCGCTGGGCAATTTGGCCGATGGCATCGATATCAGCTTGCCAGTGACGCTGGGGCTGGCGTCGGTGGTGTACCTGACGTTGCTTCGCGTGTTCCCGGAACCAGCCGCTGTCTATGGCCCTACCGACCCTCGCAGCAAGCGCACGGATGCGCGCGTTAAACCGGCGCTGCAACCAGCCGCCTGATCGCCCATAAAAAAGATAACCGGAGAATCGCCGTCATGGCTTTGGATTTATTCGTCGTACTCATCTACGCCGCCGGCATGCTCGTGCTCGGCTATTACGGCATGCGCCGCGCCAAGACCCACGAGGACTACCTGGTAGCCGGTCGCAACCTGGGCCCGTCGCTGTACATGGGCACCATGGCTGCCACGGTATTGGGCGGTGCTTCTACCGTCGGCACCGTACGCCTGGGCTACGTGCATGGCATTTCCGGCTTCTGGCTGTGTGCCGCACTGGGCATGGGCATCATCGCGCTGAACCTGTTCCTGGCCAAGCCGCTGCTGAAGCTGAAGATTTTCACCGTCACCCAAGTGCTGGAAAAACGCTACAACCCCATGGCCCGCCAAGCGAGTGCGGTGATCATGCTGGCCTACGCGCTGATGATCGGCGTGACCTCGATCCTGGCCATCGGCACCGTGCTGCAAGTGCTGTTCGGCCTGCCGTTCTGGATCTCCGTGCTGCTGGGCGGTGGCGTGGTGGTGGTGTACTCGACCATCGGTGGCATGTGGTCGCTGACCCTCACCGACATCGTGCAGTTCGTGATCAAGACCGTCGGCCTGATGTTTATCCTGCTGCCGATCTGCCTGTACCGCGTTGGCGGCTGGGATGAGTTGGTGGCCAAGCTGCCAGCGTCGAATTTCAGCTTCACCGCGATTGGCTGGGACACGATCATCACCTACTTCATGATCTACTTCTTCGGCATCCTGATCGGCCAGGACATCTGGCAACGGGTGTTCACCGCCCGTGACGAAAAGGTCGCCAAGTACGCCGGCACCTTCGCGGGTTTCTACTGCATCCTCTACGGCCTGGCCTGTGCACTGATCGGCATGGCGGCGCATGTGCTGATCCCGGACCTGGACAACGTCAACAACGCGTTTGCCGCCATCGTTAAAGTCTCGCTGCCGGACGGCATCCGTGGCTTGGTGATTGCTGCAGCACTGGCCGCAATGATGTCCACCGCCAGTGCCGGCTTGCTGGCTGCGTCCACCGTATTGACCGAAGACCTGCTGCCGCGTTTGCGTCGCGGTAGACAGTCGAGCCTGGCGATCAACCGCTTGTTCACAATGCTGACGGGCATTGCCGTGCTGGGTATTGCACTGGTGGTGAATGATGTGATCAGTGCGTTGACCCTGGCGTACAACCTGTTGGTGGGCGGCATGCTGATTCCGCTGATGGGTGCGATTTTCTGGAAACGCGCAACCACGTCCGGGGCGATTGCGTCCATGACCCTAGGCTTTGTGACCGCGCTGGTGTTCATGTTCAAGGATGGGTTGGATTCGAACACGCCGATCTACTACAGCCTGGCGATTGGGTTGGTGAGTTTTGTTGTAGTGAGTTTGCTGTCGCCCAAGCCGGAGGCAGCGGTGGCTCGGGCGGTTTGATGCATAACAGGATGTAGAGCGGTTTCTTCAGCGGGCGCGACGTCGGATGTCGCGCCCGTTTTTTTATGATTCAACTGACAACCTTCGGTTTGCCTGGATGATTTCCTGGACTAGAGACGCCCCTACCAAACTCTGTGATATGCCCCCGGCCGCAATTCGATAGTAGGCAGCGCAATAAATTATCGAAACCTCCTCCTCTCCCCCCATCGTACTGACGACGACATGCTCTCTGCTCAATTCGGCAATTTCGCCCAAACTCAGATGCTTAGGCTGAAACTGAACCCCAGAGCGCCGCAAAAGGGCCTCTATCTCACCCTCTAAAGGGACGAACTCGATATCGTAGGCTGCCTCTTTAAATAAGGGAGCCAGCGATGGATTGTCCGCAAGGAGCTTTTCAAACAATTCGACACCTGCGCGATGACACTCAACCGCCAAATACGGTCTTGCAGGAAACCGATGACTGGCACCATCGCGATCCTGATTGCCTTCGTAGATCGTCACCTGATAATTCGCCAACCGGAGCATCACCGCTTGGAGCAGACCGTTGATACCCCTGCCGATGATCGACACCTGCGGCGCACCGGTTTCTAAGGGCTGCGAGGGAATCGCCAAGGATTGCGCAAGTTGGCGCCGGACAATGCCGCTCAGGGCCGTCAAGCTCAGTTGGACTGAGACCGCGTAATCAAGGTCAACATTGCAGGCTTCATTAGTGGCCGCGTGCGTCGTCAGGGTTGCAGGGTTGCGCCAGGTGTCAACCCTACAACCGAGCGCTTGTGTGCGCATCCGGAACGCATCCAATGTTGCAGGCCCGTAGTCCACTACAAGCTGGACGCCTTCAGCCACCGCCAACGTCTGCAAAGCATCATCACTAAAGACATCCGGTTTGGCGACGCAGACCAAGCGAGCGTGACTGTGCATGCACTGAATGAGGCCTCGATCAATACGATGTGCAGACTCATCATTCAGAGACAAGCAGATGGCGACAGCAGAAGCCCCCTCCAGCGCCTCTAACCAATCCACGACAAACGACACTCGACTCTTGCAAAAGACTTTCTCGGTTCTATCGGACGCTCGCCCCTGCCGAACCAACACCTTGATCCGAACGTCCGGATCTTGATCCAGCAGTAACTTGACCAGCTCTTTGCCTACATTGCCGAACCCCACTACACAGATCTCATGCGGGGCAGTGAGATCTCCCAGTGTCAGCCAATGCGCGATATAAGCAGCCACATGCGGCGCGTTGATCCCAGGTGTATTGACCACTTGAATGCCGTTGAACTTGCAAAGATCCACCCGCACCTTATCCAAGCTTGTACCCCTGCGGGCCAGGCAAAGATCTCCAAAGGGGTGAGATGCACGCCATTGATCAATGATGTCGGCATCGATGGTTTGGTCGGCAACAATGATCGTGGATGGGCGCAGAAGTCCGATCTGTATCAGCAAAGCGTGCTTGGTTATTGTCGGGCGCAGAAACACTACGTTGCTGGGTGCGTCAGCCTTCCAGCGTTTCGACACAGGTGCGATCTGTAAAATATTGTCGGTTGTAGCGATGAGTGACGCAGCGACGGGCGGAACGGAAGAGAGTGTCATGGCGATATCTCCGCAAACTTACTGATACCCCGATGAGAGGCACTCAATAAAGTGGGGGTAAACGATACAAATCATTACCCGGCGGAACTCAACCTACGCGCGTCTTTAAAATCTAATAAGTCAGCCGATTCTGATAGGCAGGTAGCCCAATTCCGACACTGGAATGCCAAAGCCTGGTGATTGGGCGAGTGAAGGGGACGTTGGCGTTGTGGGCTGTCGCGGCTGTTTTTTGCCTGACGTAGAACCCAATGTGGGAGCGGGCTTGCTCGCGAAGGCGGCGTGTCAGTCAACCTTTCATCGACTGTCACACCGCATTCGCGAGCAAGCTCGCTCCCACAGTTTTAATTCGGCTTAGACTCGTATTACCTACGACGCGGACGGCGCTGCTCGTCGTCAGTGCGGATCGGCACCGGCTGCAGTGGCGGCTCGATCAAGCCCAATGCAACACCGAGGTCGTGGAGCCAGTTTTGAATTTTCTCTTTCATGGTTTGCCCCCTTTGAGGGTAATGCTGGCGGGCGCAAATTCTGTCGCCCCTTCCTACAGTGATAGTAGCCCTAAGTCCTACGTAATGCTTGAACGAAACCACAACGAACTATTACTGAATTGATCTGAATCCTGACGGATCGTTCAAGCAATGGCGCGTGTGTCTTGCAACACCTCAGCCCTATCCACTTGCTGCAGGTCAATCCACGCATTGAGGTTAGCGCCGAGCATACCCTTTCGCCACATCAGCCAGGTGGTGGCAGTGGCAAATGGCCCTGTCAGCGGATGAACGGACACACTGTCCTTGCCCGGCAAGCTGTCGAGCATGGATTCAGACATGAGCGCCACCCCGGAACCGGCAATCACACAGGCCAGCATGCCCTGATAGGACTCGATCTCAATCGCCCGCCCCATAGCCACGTGCTCGTGGGAAAACCACGTCTCTAGCCGTGTGCGATAGGCGCAGCTGCGTCGGAACGTGAACACCGAGCGCCCCGCGACATCTTGCGGCCCACGCACGGGCGGGTGATCGGCTTCGCAGATCAATACCAGGCGTTCTTCACACAACGGCACACCGTCGAGTGTGGCGATCGTGATGGGGCCGTCCACAAAAGCAGCGTCCAGGCGACCGGTGATCAAGCCTTCAAGCAACTCACCGCTGGGCGCCGATTGCACCTGAAGGTTCACCATCGGATACGCCTTGTGATAGCGCGCCAGCAGCTTGGGCAAATGAACCGCCGCCGTGCTGTACATACTGCCCAGTACAAAATCGCCAGCCGGTTGCCCGCCCTGCACCGCGCCGTGGGCTTCGTCATGCAAGGCCAGCAGGCGCGTGCTGTAGTCCAGCAACACTTTGCCCGCAGGAGAAAGCTGCAAGCGCTGGCGTTCACGCACGAACAGCTCGACGCCGAGTTGCTCCTCCATCTGCTTGAGTCGCGTCGACAGGTTCGACGGCACGCGATGCAGGCGCTCGGCCGCGCGCGTAATGGAGCCCTCTTCTGCCACGGCCTGGAAAATGCGCAATTGACTGAACTCCATACCTTTCTCCAAAACTGAACAAGTTACTCACTATTATTCAATTTTACAGAAAGTCAATCGGCTTTAGCCTGAAGATCAATCGCTGACCTGCAGGAAACCCGAACATGTCACCCCTGATCCGCTTACTCGCCAGCTTTGTCGCCTTGATGATGGCGATGGGCATTGGCCGTTTCGCCCTCACCCCGCAAATGCCGCACTTGCTTAGCGAAGGCCAGATCGACCTGACGGGCGCCGGCCTGATCGCAGCGGCCAATTACCTGGGCTACTTCGTAGGTGCGGTGGATTCGATCTTTGCACGCAGCCATCACCACGTTCGCGGACGTCTTTATGGCGGGCTGTGGTTATGCGTACTGCTGACCCTGGTGTCGTACTGGGCGCATGGGTTCTGGCCGCATCTGCTGTTGCGCTTTGGTACGGGTGTCGCCAGTGCATGGGCGTTGGTGATGATCACCAGCCTGAGCCAGCCGCTGGCGATTGCTGCGGGTCGTCTGCGCCTTGGGGCGCTGGTATTTGCCGGGCCGGGCCTGGGGATTTTATTGACGGGGTTGCTGGCGCTGGGTTCGAACTTGCTGGGACAAGACTCTGCAACGTTGTGGTTAGTGTATGGCTCGGTGGCGCTGGTGATGCTGCTGGCGATCCTGCCGTTCCTGCCGCAACCCACCTTCACAGCCGCCCCCGACACCAGCGCCGGCAGCAATGAGAGCATTGCGCACCTGGGCTGGATCTACTTCCTCTACGGCTTGGGCTACATCATCCCGGCGACGTTTTTGTCGCAGATGGCCAGCGCGCAGTTCAAGGGGGCCTGGCAGGCCGATCTGTTCTGGCCGTGCTTTGGCTTGGCAGCGGCAATGGGCGTGGTGGTCGCGAGCTTGCGCCGCAAGGACCCACACACCACCCGCCGTTGGTTGATGACCACGTTGTGGTTGCAAGCTTTCGGCGTATTCGCCTGCCTGCTGGGCAATGGCTGGGGCCTGGCATTGGGTGTGTTGCTGTGTGGCGCACCGTTCCTGGCGTGCATGCAACTGGTGATGGCCCGCCTGCGGGACATCGCCCCCCACGGCTACCAACGCAGCACCGGCCTGCTCACGGCCAGCTTTGCCATCGGTCAATTGTGCGGGCCTTTGCTGGCATCGGTCAGCAGCCACCTGAGTGGTGGCCTGCAACCGGCGCTGGTCGTCGCCGGTTGCGGCTTGCTTGTGGCGGGGGCGGTGTTATTGCGGCATTCAGCCAGCCACCAACGGAACGGGCGTGCGCACCTGTTCCCGTCGCGCTAATACCAGGAAAAACAACCCACCCAGAAAGCATCCGGTGAACCAGGCGAAGTTGGCCATGCCCTGCAACGCCGGAGTGAAGGTGATGGCGACACCCACTAGCGTCGCCGGCACCAGCGCCTTGACCGCCGTCCAGTTCACACCACCGTCGAAGTAATAGCGCCCGCTCGGGCTGTCATCGAACAGCGCATCCACGTCGATCTTCTGCTTTTTGATCAGGTAGAAGTCCACCAACAGGATGCCGAACAACGGCCCGATAAAGGCGGCGAGGATGTCCAGGGTGTAGTGGATCATCAGCGGGTTGTTGAACAGGTTCCAGGGAGTGATAAAGATCGAGGCCACGGCGGCGATCATCCCACCCGCACGCCAGCTGATCTTGCTTGGCGCAACGTTGGCGAAATCGAACGCCGGGGATACGAAGTTGGCGACGATGTTGATGCCGATAGTGGCGGTCACAAAGGCAAAGGCACCGAGCAATACGGCCATGCTGTTATCGATGCGCGAGACAGTGGCAATCGGGTCGTGGAGCATTTCGCCAAACACCGGCAAGGTGCCCGAGACAATCACTACCGTCACCAGCGAGAACGCCAGGAAATTCACCGGCAGCCCCCAGAAGTTGCCGCGTCGTACGTCGTGCATGCTACGGCAGTAACGGCTGAAGTCGCCAAAGTTAAGGGTCGGCCCGGAAAAGTACGACACCACCAATGCGGTTGCGACGATCACCTGGCCAAAAGCCTGCCAGCCCGACAGGGATTTTTCCGCCAGGGTAAAGCTGATGTTCGCCCAGCCGGCCTTCCACACAATCCAACCGGCCAAGGCAAACATCACCGCATACACCACCGGCCCGGCCCAATCGATAAAACGACGGATGGACTCCATGCCGGCCCAGAACACCGCCGCCTGCAGCACCCACAGACTGAGGAAACCAAACCAGCCGAGGTAGGACAGGCCCGCAAAATGCGGCTCGGCGTATACCGCCATCTGTGGGAAAAACCGCAGCACCACGATGATCAAGGCACTCGACGCCAAGTACGTCTGAATCCCATACCACGCTACAGCGATCAGGCCGCGGATCACTGCGGGAATATTCGCGCCGAACACGCCGAAGGCCAACCGACAGATCACCGGATACGGTACAGCAGCTTGCTGGCTCGGCTTGGCCACCAGATTGGCGATCAACTGCACGATACAGATACCCGCGAGCAAGGCGATCAGCACCTGCCAACTGGCCAGGCCAAGCGCGAACAAACTGGCGGCGAACACATAGCCGCCGACGCTGTGCACGTCGCTCATCCAGAAGGCAAAGATGTTGTACCAGGTCCACTTTTGCGGCAGTGGGCCCAAGTCCTGGTTATACAGGCGCGGGCTATAGCCTTTGGGCAATTGTTCGGTCATCGCTGGGCTCCTCGTAATACCCGCCTGCGCTGCCGTTGCGGGTGTGCATACGGAAGGCGGCGCGGTTTGTATACGAAGCAGTCAGCAGAATGCGTGCCAATGGCACACAATCCTTCTAATACGGCGTTCCAAAGGATGTGAACAAGGTTTAGAAGCGGGGGCATCGCTCAGCAACGGTGCACAAAAATCCTGTACACAATCACTCCCGCACCCGATGTGCACACAAATACCCAACTGTGCAGCACATTGCCGTCAGGACGGTGCCCCACGCCATGTCCATCACCGCCAACCCGGCGGACCAGCCTTGCAGGGTTGCCCAATTGCTCAAGTCATAGGTGCCATAGGCAACCAACCCCAGCAAGGCGCCCAAGCGGGCAGCGCGCCGCCAACTTGCACTGGGCAGGACAACAAACACCACGCAACCGAGGACATAGAGAAGGTAGAAGAGTGCTGCGGGCAACAGGCGTGGCTGATCAAGCATCAGCGGGCCCAGCAGGGATTTGTAGGTGGGCCCCATCACGACGCCGAGCCAGAGGCCGTCGAGCACAAGGAAGGCGAACAGGGTGCCGAGGTAGGCGAAGATAGCTTTTCTGGACATTGAGACAGCCTCTGCAGGAGCCGATTGGCTCCTACAGAAGAGCAAACCGCTCTCAGCTTAGTTCAATGCGATCCGCATGAATTACAATCTGGCCCTGCTTGTAGAGGGCACCGATGGCCTTCTTGAAGTTGCCCTTGCTTACGCCGAACAAGTTGCTGATCACCGCCGGATCGCTCTTGTCGCTGACCGGCAAGGTGCCGTTGTTCTCACGCAACTTGGCGAGGATCTTCGAGTTCAGACTGGAGGCCGCTTCCTGGCCGACCGGTTGCAAGCTCAGGCTGATGTTGCCATCGGCACGGATCTCTTTGATAAAGCCTTTCTCTTCCTTGCCAGGGCGCAAGAACTTGAACACTTCGTTCTTGTGGATCAGGCCCCAATGCTTGTTGTTGATGATCGCCTTGAAGCCCATGTCCGTGGCTTCGGCAACCAGCAGGTCAACTTCCTGGCCGACCTGATAGTTGGCCGGGGTCTTGTCCAGGTAGCGGTCCAGGCGTGCGGTCGCGGTGATGCGCTTGGTGTGCTTGTCGAGGTAGACGTGCACCACGCAGTACTCGCCGGCCGTCATCTGGCGTTTTTCTTCCGAATACGGCAACAACAGATCTTTTGGCAAACCCCAATCGAGGAATACGCCAATGCTGTTGACTTCCACGACTTTCAAACTGGCAAACTCGCCTACTTGAACTTTCGGCTTTTCAGTCGTGGCGATAAGTTTGTCATCGCTGTCCAGATAAATGAAAACGTTAAGCCAATCTTCATCTTCACTGGGAATATCTTTGGGGATATACCGATTAGGCAAGAGGATTTCACCGTCTTGCGCACCGTCCAGGTACAAACCAAAGTTAGTGTGTTTAACCACTTGCAAGCTGTTGTAGCGCCCGACTAAAGCCATTTCCAATACCCTCGTTACGTGGGCGGCATTCTACCCGAGTTGCGCCCGCCACGCGCGCGCGCCTGAAAAATCGCGGGCTTGCGTGGCGTTCCAGTGGCACCGCCCCGCTCGTCCGATCAATCGGCTGAATTTTTATGCCTCCCTCGGCGCCGGTACGCCCTTGGATTCGAGTTAAAACAGTAAGTTAGCGGCTTATTTCAAAGATGAACTTTGGTTATTTTCACGCACCGCCTTTATTTCAGGGGGATATTTGCCAAGCAATTGTCAAGTATTTCCTGTACGATGCCTGGCCAAGTTAATTTTCTACAGGTTAGTGGCCGCCATGCGCGTAAAAGCATCCAACAGCAAAGCAAAGCCAGCTCCCGCCGTTGAAACCAGCGAATCGATCAACAGCCAGATTGCTGCTTTCCTCAAGTCCGGCGGCGAAATCCAGCAAATTGCCAAGGGCGTAAGCGGCCAGACTTTCGGCCCGTCCAAGCAGATCAGCCTGGGTAAAAAGTAACACCGCGCAGCACACCTGGTCCCTAAGCGTCTTGCCATCAAGGCGCTAGGACTAGAGCCCGAAACACCCTCGCAACTCTTTTCATTAGCCAGCCAATCGACGAACGGGCCTCACCGCCTTGCATTCGCCGGTATGCTTGCACACGTCTAGAACGGGCATCTGCCCGATTTCCTCCGTTACTGCTCCTCGCTTTTCATGGAGTGAAGCATGTTCAAAGCCTGCATCTTCCTGGTCACTGCCTTAGCAGCCAGCCCCCTTGCCGAAGCGCAGATCTTCCAGCGCGAATTGGGCGACTTCGACCTGAAATTGGGCACCACGCCCAGCCGCAGCATGGCCCAGGGGTTGGTTAAGCCAACATCTCCCGGCAGTGACTCATTCCACGGTGGCCTCGACCTGAGCCACGACAGCGGCCTGTATTTCGGTCAATTCTCACCCAATATGGGCCTCTCCTCCGCCAGCACCCTCGAAGTCGATTCCTACATGGGCTTTAAACACCCTTTCGACCAGACCCTGGGCTACGAAGTAGGCCTGATCCACTACAGCTACCCCAAGCTCAGCCCTCTGGACAGCCAGGAGTTCTACGGCGGCCTGAACCTGTTGGGCAATCGCTTCGGCGCCTCTTTCAGCAACGATCCGGACCGCCAAGACAGCACCCTGTTCGCCGACCTCGGTGGCACCCAGCCCTTCGGCATCGGTGTGAGCATGAAATACACCACTCATCAGTTGGGCACCCCGGTTTCGGTGGATGGCGGCTCCATTCGCACGTTCAGCGACTGGTCGGTGCAATTCTCCCGGCAGTGGATGGGCGTTGACCTCAACCTGATCTACAGCGACTCCAGCCTCAGCGGCGGCGATTGCTCGGCCTATTCCGGACACAATTCGCAATGCGATGGTCTGTTGACCTTGAAGGCTGCACGGTCGTTTTATTGATGGGCTGAACTGTCGCGCACCGCGTGGGTTCACATGTGACAACCCACTCTGCGAAGGACCCGCCCATGCTGCGTCGGCTCAAACTACTGGTGGTATTGCTGACCCTGAGCCTGGTGCTCGGCGGCTGCAATCGGGTGGGCCTGGCCTACCGCAACCTTGATGTGATCATCCCCTGGACCCTCAATGACTACCTGGGCATGCACGCCGAGCAGAAGAACTGGTTCAACGACAAACTCAAGGAACACCTGGCCTGGCACTGCACGACGCAATTGCCCGGCTATCTGGATTGGCTCGACCGCCTGCAAAAGATGGCCGATGACAACCAAGTCACCGACGCCGCCCTACAGGCCCGTACCACCGAGGCCAAACAGGCCATCGACGAGATCGCCCGCGAAATAACACCGTCCGCCATCGAATTGCTTCAAGGCCTGGACGATCAACAGGTCAAGGAAATGAACGACGCTCTGGCCAAGGACCTGCGCAAGCGTCAAGACGAATACCTCAAACCGCCTCTGGCCCAGCAGATCAAGGAACGCGCCGAGCGCATGAACAAACGCCTGGACGCCTGGATCGGCCCGCTCAGCACCAGCCAGCAGAACCGCGTGACCGCTTGGTCCATCGCGTTGGGCGAACAGAACCAGGAATGGATCGGCAACCGCGCCCGTTGGCAGGCACAATTCATCGACGCCGTGCAGCAACGCCACAGCGCCGATTTCCCACAGAAAATCCAGCAACTGCTGGTAGACCGCGAGAGTTTGTGGCCTGCGCAGTACCGCGCAGCCTATGCACAGACAGAGGCGGCGGCCCGCAGCCTGATTGTCGACGTGATGGCCGAAAGCACCTTGCAGCAACGACAGAAGCTCACTCAGAAAATCGACAAGGTGCGCAGCGATTTCCAGGCGCTTAAATGCTTGAAGAGTGCACAGGCCTAATTCGGCGCCAAGGTTCCCAACCAAGCCACCAACACCAGGATCAGCACCACCGCCGCACATTCCAAGCCTATGCTGCGGCGCAGTGTCTTATGCGCCGCCGTCACGTCGCCAGCAGCCAAGGAGCGCTGCAACAACGGCGTCAGGTGCCAGCGATTGAGCGCAGCCAACCCCAGCATCAGGCCAAACAATCCCAGCTTGAGGCACAACAGGATCGCGTAAGTCCCCCGCGTGATGCCCTCCAGGTTCGGCCCTACCACAAACAGATAATTCACCACGCCCGTGATGATCAGCACCCCCACGAATACCGCGCCCATACGCTCAAAGCCCGCCAAGGCACGCGCAAGCACCGGCACCGCCTGCGAAGACGCGCACATCAGTAACAACCCGAACGCCGCCAACGCCCCGACCCAACCCGCCGCCGCCAGCAAGTGCACACCGTCGCTGAACATATGCCACGTCCCAAGTACGCCCTCATGCATCACGCCATGCCCCGTCCAGGCCAACGTCACCAAAGCGACGCCGCCGCACAGGGTGGCCAAACGGGTGTTGAACGCAACCAGAACCAGCGCCGCAATACGTAGCCACCAGGTCCAGCCCAGCTCGGTCTGCCAGAGCATCACCTGCAGGTGCGTGCGCAGTGTTTGCCAATCTTCGGCGCCGCTCATGGCCTGGGTCATGGACAGCAGCGACACCATCGAAAGCAGCACGCCCAAGCACGCCAACATCCTTAGCGGCGATTTCAGAAGCAACAGCCTGCTGTCGGCGTACCAGCCAAATAGCCCCAGACCAAACACCAGCATCAAGTCCAGATAAAGCGCAAAACGCAATAAAACCGGGACCAGTTCACTCATGGCTGAACGCTGAACACCACATTGCCCAGGATCGGGTGGGTGTCGGAAGACACCGCACGCCAGTCCACACGGTAGGTTCCCGTCGTTAACGTAGAGGCCGGTTTGATCAGCATCACCTTGGGATCGCTGCTGGCCGCAACACTGGCTTTAACCGGCATCGGCGAGTTCGGCATGCCGGGCATATCGGTCATGATCAGCTTGGCGCCGGAAAACTGCGTCAGCAGGTTTTCCGAGAAACGCAGCTCAATCACTGCCGGGGCCGCTCCCTGGGCACCGGCCACCGGGGTCGAAGACAGCAGCTTCGGATGGGCTGAAGCCGCCAGGCTGGTGATTGATCCAACGCACAGCACAACGCCCGCCAGGGCGGTTTTAAACATCGACATGCAAGGCTCCACGCCGCTCATGGCGGCGAGTTATAGGAAGAGTACAAATATCAGAACCACAGGCGCACACCGACCACCCAGCGCACCTGGCTCGTGTCTTCGCCCTCATCACGGGCGTATTGCGCGGTCTGGCCGTAGCTGCGATTCCAGGTGACGCCTACGTAGGGAGCGAATTCGCGGCGCACTTCGTAACGCAACCGCAGGCCCAGCTCACTGTCCGAGAGGCCCGAGCCAATGTCGCGCTGCGGGTCGTTGCGCCCATAAAAATTGAATTCGGCCGTAGGCTGCAGGATCAACCGATTGGTCAGCAGGATGTCGTAGTCGCCTTCCAACCGAGCAGCGGTACGCCCCGCCTCACCGACGAACAGCGTGGCTTCCACTTCAAGGTTGTACAGCGCCATGCCTTGGGCGCCAAACGCCGCCCAGGTCTGGCCATCACCCGGTTTGAAGTCCTGGCGCACACCGCCCACCCAGTCCCACCACGGGCTGATGGCATGGCCCCACAGAGCCTGGACTTCGGCGTTTTCGGTGCGACCGGCACTGCGCTCGCCTTCGCTGCGCAGCCACAGGCGGTCGATATCGCCACCGACCCAACCCTTGATATCCCAGTTCAGCGCGCCATCACCGCCGCCGCCTTGCCATTCCAACTGGTTGATCAGCAGCAGCGAGTTGATCGCACTGTCGTGAACGATATGGCCGCCGGGCGCGTTGTAGACCGCAGCGCGATCGGCATCCATCAGCACGGGGATCGGGGTACGGCTCTCGGTGAGTGCCGGCGTGGCCGGGCTCATGCCCTGGAACTCGTCGGCCTGCGCCAGCGGAACGAACACCAGCGCGATCAACGCGGGTAAAACATGACGGCTCATGCTCGCGTCCTCATTCATGCACACGCACCTCACGGAACATGCCCATTTCCATGTGGTACAGCAGGTGGCAGTGATAGGCCCAGCGGCCCAACGCGTCGGCGGTCACCCGGTAACTGCGCCGGGAGCCCGGTGGCATGTCGATCGTGTGTTTGCGCACCTGGAACTGACCGTTTTCGTCTTCCAGGTCGCTCCACAGGCCGTGCAGGTGGATGGGGTGACTCATCATGGTGTCGTTGACCAGCACCAGACGGACCCGCTCGCCGTAGGTCAGGAGCAAGGGCTCGGCATCGGAAAACTTCACGCCATTGAACGACCAGGCGAACTTCTCCATATGCCCGGTGAGGTGCAACTCGATGGTGCGGCCAGGGTCACGGCCGTCGGGATCTTCAAAGGTACTGCGCAGGTCGGCGTACGTCAGGACACGCCGCCCGTTGTTGCGCAGGCCGATGCCAGGGTCGTCGAGCTTGGGCACTGGACTCATGGCCTGCATATCCACCAGCGGGTTGTGTTGCTCGCTGGCCGGATGCGCCTGCATCGCCATGGCACTGTGGTCCATGCCGGCCATATCCGGCATATCCGCCATGGCGCCATGGTCCATACCGCCCATGCCCATATCGTCCATGCTGATCCAGGGACGCGGATCCAGCCCAGGCACCGACGCCGTCGCTCCGGCTTGCCGGGTGAGTGTGCCGCGAGCGTAGCCACTGCGATCCATCGACTGAGCAAACAGCGTGTAGGCCGCAGCCGACGGCTCGACCAGCACATCAAAGGTCTCTGCCACGGCGATGCGGAACTCATCGACGCTCACTGGTTGCACCGGCTGGCCATCGGCGGCAATCACGGTCATCTTCAGGCCCGGAATGCGCACGTCGAAATAGCTCATCGCCGAGCCGTTGATAAACCGTAGGCGAAGGGTTTCACCGGCTTGGAACACGCCCGTCCAATTGCGCTCCGGCGGCTGGCCGTTGAGCAGGTAGGTGTAGGTTTCACCGCTGACGTCGGCCAGATCCGTGGGGTTCATCTTCATTTGCGCCCACATCAGGCGGTCGGCAACCGTGGCCGACCACCCCTCTTTGCCCACATCCCTCGCAAAATCGCTCACGGTGGGCTTGTGCAGGTTGTAGTAGTCGGACTGTTTCTTGAGGGTTTTCATCAGCGCGACGGGGTCTTCGTCGGTCCAGTCCGACAGCATCACCACGTAGTCGCGCTGATAGGTAAATGGCTCAGGCTCCCTAGGGTCGATCACCAGCGGACCATATACGCCCTGCTGCTCCTGGAACCCAGAGTGGCTGTGGTACCAGTAGGTGCCGTGCTGCTTGACCGTGAATTGGTAGACAAACTCGCCACCCGGCTCGATACCCTTGAAGCTCAAACCGGGCACGCCGTCCATGTTCGACGGCAGGAGAATGCCGTGCCAGTGAATCGACGTTGGCTCAGCCAGGCGATTCTTCACGCGCAGGGTCACGGTGTCGCCTTCGCGCCAGCGCAGCAGCGGGCCGGGCAGTCTGCCATTGACGGTCTGTGCGGTACGCGGGCGGCCGGTCAGGTTGACTGGGGTCTGGTCGATAAACAGGTCAAATTCGGTACCTGCCAATACCGTGGGTTGCCCGGCACTGGTCAAGGCCCAGACCGGGCTGCGCCAGAGCCCGAGCCCGCCCAGCAAGCCGCTGGCGGCCAAGCCTTTGACAAAGGTTCGTCGGGTGGTTTTGGAGTGCATGCCGATTCAATTCCATGAGTTGAATGGCAGCAGGGTAGTCAGGGGCGGCTGTCAGCCAGCTTAGCGGCAGATTACTGATCTGACAGTTTCGCCCGGCACCGCAACGGGTGCCGGGGCGCGTGGGTATCAGGCGATCTGGGCCTTGGAGG
This sequence comes from Pseudomonas sp. PGPPP1, assembly GCF_002255865.1. Classification (NCBI taxonomy): domain Bacteria; kingdom Pseudomonadati; phylum Pseudomonadota; class Gammaproteobacteria; order Pseudomonadales; family Pseudomonadaceae; genus Pseudomonas; species Pseudomonas sp. PGPPP1. Next base: position 96,506 of record NZ_NKIG01000010.1, read on the forward strand.
CCACCTCGGCAAAGGTCGCCGGGTCCAGCGCATCGGCTTGCTCATCCAGCACCTGGCGCGGGTGGTCATTGCCCGGGATCGAACTGTCGATCAGCGCCAATAACTGCGCGCCGAGCGGGGTCAGAATAAAGTTCTCGCCGTTACCGCCCTGCTCTTCGGGCCGCGACTCGATAAACCCGCGCTTGAACAACAGCGCTTCATAATCCGCCGCGGTCTTTTTCAGCGCATCCAGGTTCCCGGTGGACTCTCCCGCCGTAGCCTTTTCAGCCGCTTCCTGCTCGGCATACTTACGCGGAGCGAAGCTGCCCTCACCGTTCTGCACTTCATGCAGCAGACGTTCGATCAGATCCCAATTGTAAGTCGTCATCCTGATTCCTCCTGCGGGCTGATGGAAAAGTGGCCCGTTAAGCGGTGGACCGGTTGCCGTTCGCGCCGTTCAGTCCATCTGACGAAGCTACAAACCTACGCCCATAAAAAAACCGGACAATCGTCCGGTTTTTTCACATCCGCCCAGCCTTACTCGGCAGCTGGCGCTTCTGGCTTGCGGCGCTTGAGCGGGGCCATGCCGTCCTTGCTGACGAGCGACAGGTTGTCGGTCTTCGGACGGTTGGCGATCTTGCGCTTGGTTGGCGACTTGGCGCCGGTTTTTTTCTTGTCGCCCTTGGCGTCGGTCTTTTTCTTCTTCACACCCACGGCCTTGCCCGAAGCCTTGACCTTCTTCGGCCCGGTGTAGGTGCCTTTGACTTCCTTGATGGTGCGGCGCTCGAACGACTGCTTGAGGTAGCGCTCGATGCTCGACATCAGGTTCCAGTCGCCGTGGCAGATCAGCGAGATCGCCAGGCCGTCGTTGCCGGCACGCCCGGTACGGCCAATACGGTGCACGTATTCGTCGCCGCTGCGGGGCATGTCGAAGTTGATCACCAGGTCCAGGCCGTCCACGTCCAGGCCGCGAGCGGCGACGTCGGTGGCCACCAGGATCTTCACGCCGCCTGCCTTGAGGCGGTCGATGGCCAGCTTGCGGTCCTTCTGGTCTTTTTCGCCGTGCAGCACGAACGCCTTGTATTCCTGGGCCACGAGACGACCGTAGATGCGGTCGGCAGCGGCGCGGGTGTTGGTGAACACGATGGCCTTCTGATAGGTCTCGTTGGCCAGCAGCCAGTTGAGGATCTGCTCTTTGTGCACATTGTGGTCGGCGGTGACGATCTGCTGACGCGTGGTGGCGTTCAGGTCGCTGACGTTGTTGACCTGCAGGTGCTCAGGGTTGTTCAGAACCTTGGCAACCATGTCACGCAGGGTCGAACCGCCAGTAGTCGCCGAGAACAGCATGGTCTGCTGACGGTTGACGCATTCACCCACCAGGCGCTGTACGTCGTCGGCAAAGCCCATGTCGAGCATACGGTCGGCTTCGTCAAGCACCAGCACTTCGACTTCCTTGAGGTCGAGGTTGCCGGCGTTGAGTTGCTCGATCATGCGGCCCGGGGTGCCGATCAAGATATCCGGAACCTTGCGCAGCATGGCGGCCTGGACCTTGAAGTCTTCGCCGCCGGTGATGATGCCGGACTTGATGAAGGTGAACTGCGAGAAGCGCTCGACTTCCTTCAGGGTCTGTTGGGCCAGCTCGCGGGTCGGCAGCAGGATCAGGGTCTTGATGCTGACGCGAACCTTGGCCGGGCCGATCAGGCGGTTCAGAACCGGCAGGACGAATGCGGCAGTTTTGCCGCTACCGGTTTGAGCCGTCACCCGCAGGTCACGCCCTTCGAGCGCGAGCGGGATGGCCGCTGCTTGCACAGGCGTAGGCTCGACAAATTTAAGCTCGGCCACGGCTTTGAGCAGGCGTTCGTGCAGGGCGAATTGGGAAAACACGGGTGCTACCTCGAAGAAATACAAAATATCAGCGGCATAGGTTACCGGTTTCGGGCGTCCAAACCGAGTTTCTTTACGCGAACGGTGCTAATCAGCTGCTTTTTTGTCAGGGCATTTGTCTGTAAGGACAACTTTGTTGCACTTAAATGCTCTAATCGCCCCGTCTTGTCCCACAGAAGAATCGGTTTCATCCATGGATATCAAACAGCTCTGGCTCAACGCCCAAGACCTCTGGGGCGCCCTCGACGAACACCCACTGCTGCATGCCAGCCTCGGCTTGCTGGTGTTACTGGTAGTGGCCCTGCTGCTCGGACGAGTGGCGCGCTACGTCACCCTACACGCCATCAAATTGCTTGGCAGGCAACCGGCCCTGCACTGGCTCAACGACCTGCGGCACAACAAAGTCTTCCACCGCCTGGCCCAGATGACGCCCTCTCTGGTGATCCAGTTCGGCCTGTACCTGGTACCGGACCTGAGCAAGACCGCGATCCTGTTCATCGGCAACGTGGCCCTGGCGATCACTATCCTGTTCCTGATGCTGGCCATGAGCGCCCTGCTCAGCGCCCTGCTAGACATCTACGCCCGCACCGAACACGCCCGCACCCGCTCGATCAAAGGCTACGTGCAGTTGGCGAAAATGGTCCTCTACGTGTTTGGCGCGATCATCATCGTCGCCACGCTGATCGACCGTTCGCCGCTGTTGCTGCTGTCGGGTCTGGGTGCCATGTCGGCGGTGATCTTGTTGGTGTACAAGGACACCCTGCTGTCCTTCGTCGCCAGTGTGCAACTGACCAGCAACGACATGCTGCGAGTTGGCGACTGGATCGAAATGCCTCAGGTTGGCGCGGATGGCGACGTGGTGGATATCACCCTGCACACGGTCAAGGTGCAGAACTTCGACAAGACCATCGTCTCCATCCCCACCTGGCGCCTGATGTCCGAATCGTTCAAGAACTGGCGCGGCATGCAGGCCTCCGGCGGGCGGCGCATCAAACGCAGCCTGTTTATCGACGCCAGCGGCGTGCGCTTCCTGCGTGACGACGAAGAAGTACGCATGACCCAAGTGCACCTGCTCACCGACTACATCGGGCGCAAGCAGGCCGAGCTCAAGGCCTGGAACGAAGCCCAGGGCCACAGCGCGCAACTGTCGGCCAACCGTCGTCGCATGACCAACCTGGGTACCTTCCGCGCTTATGCGCTGGCCTATCTGAAAAGCCATCCGGACATCCAGCCGAACATGACCTGCATGGTGCGCCAGATGCAGACCACCGCCCAAGGCGTGCCGCTGGAGATCTACTGCTTTACCCGCACTACGGCGTGGGCCGATTACGAGCGCATCCAGGGGGATATTTTTGATTATCTGCTGGCGGTGCTGCCAGAGTTCGGTTTGAGCTTGTATCAGCAGCCGAGTGGCAATGATTTGCGCGCTGGGGTGTTGCCTGCGTTATTAGGTGCCAGTCACTTGCCGACGCTGGAAAACAAGTTGGCCTGACGCCACCTACTGTGGGAGCGGGCAAGCCCGCCCCCACAGGGTTCAGCGAAGAATCGGCTCCTTGCGTACCCCCAACCGACTGATCCACACCGCTCCCAAGATCACCAACCCACCCAACGCCAGGCGGCCCAGCGGCTCATGCTGGTTCCAGATCAGCAAGTTCAGCAACAACCCCACCGGCACGTGCAGGTTGTTCATCACCGCCAACGTTCCGCCCTGCACCAGGCAGGCGCCTTTGTTCCACCAGTACATGCCCAGCGCCGTGCTGACCAACCCAAGGAACACCAACACGCCCCATTGCAGCGGTGCATCGGGCAGGTAGTTGGCCTTGCCGAACATCAGGAACGCCGGCAACACCACCAGCAGCGCACCCACGTAGAAGAAGCCAAAACGCCGGTAATGCGGCAGGTCGCTTGGGTAGCGTTTCACCAGGTGCTTGTACATCACTTGCCCAGCGGCGTAGGTGAAGTTGGCCAGCTGCAGCAGCAGGAAGCCACCGAGGAAGTGCGGGGTGATCTGGTCGAAGCGAATCACCGCCGCGCCGGCCACGGCCACCAGTGCCGCCACCAATGCCCAAGGGTTGAAGCGCCGATTAAGGGCGTCTTCGATCAAGGTCACATGCAGCGGCGTGAGGATGGTGAACAGCAACACCTCCGGCACCGTCAGCACGCGAAAGCTCAGGTACAGGCACACGTAGGTCACGCCAAACTGCAACGCGCCGATCACTAGCATGCCGCGCATGAACGCCGGTTCCACCGAGCGCCAGCGGGTCAATGGGATAAATACCAGCCCGGCCAGCAATACGCGCACCAGCACCGCGAAGTAGCTGTCGACGTGACCGGCGAGGTATTCGCCGATCAAGCTGAAGGAAAATGCCTGAATCAGGGTGACAACCAGTAGATAGCCCATGCGCGCCTCGTTTCGAATGGGCGGGACATTAAAGGTTTTCGGCGTTTCACGAAACTCGGGGCAAAAAAAACCCGACCTCGCTATAGCGGCAGTCGGGCTGGAGCACTCAGGAGCAGAAGTGCAAAGGGAGGTTCGTTACGCGTACTTGAAGGGTTTGCGTGAAGCGATATAAACATCGCGGGATTATCTGACGATTAAAGGATCATCACGCGACTTGTGCGAGCAGCGCCTTGGCGTGGTTGATGCCTTTTTCCTGGAAGTCGCCGCTCAGGTTCACACCCTCGGCGTGAATGAAGGTGACATCGTGAATGCCGATAAAGCCCATGACCTGACGCAAGTACGGTTCCTGGTGATCGGAGCTCGCACCGGTGTGGATACCGCCGCGAGCGGTGAGCACGATGGCACGCTTGCCGGTCAGCAGACCTTGAGGGCCGGTGGCGGTGTACTTGAAGGTCACACCCGCACGCAACACGTGGTCCAGCCAGGCTTTAAGGGTGCTGGGGATGGCGAAGTTGTACATCGGCGCAGCCATCACCAGCACGTCGGCAGCCAGCAATTCGTCGGTCAATTCGTTGGAGCGAGCCAGTGACGCCTGTTCGCTTGCGTTGCGCTGATCCGCAGGTTTCATCCAGCCGCCGAGCAGGTTGGCGTCCAGGTGCGGCACCGGGTTAAGGGCTACGTCACGCACGGTGATCTGATCCGCCGGATGGGCGGCCTGCCATTGGCTGATGAACTGCTGGGTCAGTTGGCGGGAGATCGAATCCTGCTGGCGAGCACTGCTTTCGATGATCAGAACGTTGGACATGGCTTCGTAGGCTCCATCTGTAATTGCTGTAAGACGATGGAGATAAGATTAACCAGGGCTCATTCGATAAAAAAGCGCAAAAAACTGCTATAACCCATCTATAAATTTGTTTATAAGCGGAGCCATGCTCCGCTGCTGGTTATTTCGGCGTGCAGGCCAGGGCAATCCGCATCTTGATGATGGCCCGGTTGAACTTGACCGTGGTGTTGGTGCTTTTGCCCGCCGGCACCGTGACCGTACGACGGCGCGGCGATTCCGGGCCGTTGGTGAAGGTTACCGAACACACCGCGTCGTTGGTGCCGTAGTTATTGAGTTGGATCGAACTGATATCGCCGTCCACGTCGGAGGGGGTGTAATCAATGCTTACGCCGTCGATCTTTTTGGTGACGTCGATGGGGTAGGCAAACGCGCTCATCGGCAGCAGCGCCAGCAACACACAACAGAATTTTCTCATTCGGCAGTCTCCAATAAGGACTGTCAGCTTAGGACAAGAGGAACCCATCTTGAAAGCGCCCCGCGTTACCCTCGATCAATGGCGTACGTTGCAAGCCGTGGTCGACCATGGCGGCTTCGCCCAGGCGGCTGAAGCGCTGCACCGTTCGCAGTCCTCGGTGAGCTACACCGTGGCCCGCATGCAAGACCAGCTTGGCGTGCCACTGCTGCGTATCGACGGGCGCAAGGCGGTGCTCACCGACGCCGGTGAAGTATTGTTGCGCCGCTCCCGGCAACTGGTGAAAAACGCCAGCCAACTGGAAGACCTCGCTCACCATATGGAACAAGGCTGGGAAGCCGAAGTGCGCCTGGTGGTCGACGCGGCTTATCCGAATGCCCGCCTGGTGCGCGCCCTCTCCGCCTTCATGCCGCAAAGCCGCGGTTGCCGCGTGCGCCTTCGTGAAGAGGTGTTGTCGGGTGTTGAGGAGTTGTTGATAGAAGGCGTGGCCGACCTGGCCATTTGCGGTTTCAGCATCCCCGGCTACCTGGGCACGGAAATGAGCGATGTGGAATTTGTCGCCGTGGCGCATCCCGAACATGCCCTGCATCGCATGCACCGCGAGCTGAGCTTCCAGGACCTGGAAAGCCAGATGCAGGTGGTGATCCGTGACTCTGGCCGCCAACAGCCCCGCGATGTCGGCTGGCTCGGCGCCGAACAACGCTGGACCGTCGGCAGCCTGGCTACCGCGGCCGCCTTTGTGGGCAGCGGCCTGGGGTTTGCGTGGTTGCCCCGGCACATGATCGAACGCGAACTCGCCGAAGGCATACTCAAGCAGCTACCCTTGGAACAGGGCGGCAGCCGCCACCCTACGTTCTTCCTGTATTCAAACAAGGACAAACCCTTGGGGCCGGCAACGCAGATCCTCGTGGAGCTGCTGCGCACCTTTGACACCGCCCCGTTGGACGCGCCTTTCGCCGCCCCCCAGCAAGCCTGAAACGGAGTTCACGCATGGCCTGGTTCGACCACGAAGGATGCAGTCTGCACTACGAGGAATATGGCCACGGCACGCCGCTGATCCTGATCCACGGCTTGGGCTCCAGCAGCCAGGATTGGGAGCTGCAAATCCCGGTATTGGCCAGGCATTACCGCCTGATCGTGGTAGACGTGCGCGGCCATGGTCGCTCCGACAAACCGCGCGAGCGCTACAGCATCCAGGGGTTCACCTTCGACCTGCTTGCCCTGATCGAACACTTGCACCTGCCGCCGTCCCATGTGGTCGGCTTGTCCATGGGCGGCATGATCGCGTTCCAATTGGCGGTGGATGAACCCGCACAGGTCAAGAGCCTGTGCATCGTCAACAGCGCGCCTGAGGTCAAGGTGCGCAGTGCCGATGATTATTGGCAGTGGGCCAAGCGTTGGAGCCTGGCACGTGTGCTTAGCCTTGGCACTATCGGCAAGGCGCTGGGCGACCGGTTGTTCCCGAAACCCGAACAGGCCGACCTGCGCCGCAAGATGGCCGAACGCTGGGCAAAAAACGACAAACGTGCTTATCTCGCCAGCTTCGATGCGATTGTGGGCTGGGGCGTACAGGAACGACTTTCGAGGATTACCTGTCCAACCCTGGTCATCAGCGCCGACCACGACTACACCCCCGTGGCGCAAAAAGAAAACTATGTAAAACTGCTGCCCGATGCGAGGCTGGTGGTGATTGAAGATTCGCGCCACGCCACGCCCTTGGACCAACCCGAAGTCTTTAACGCAACCCTGCTCGAATTTCTAAAGACAGTCGAAACCACTACCCAGGATCACTGACCCATGCTGAAAAAAATCGCCTTCTTCGCCGGTTCTGTTCTGTTCGCCGCCAACCTGATGGCCGCCGAGCCTGCCAAGGCGCCCCACGTGCTGATCACCACCACCAACGGTGACATCGAGATCGAACTGGACCCGGTCAAGGCGCCCATCAGCACCAAGAACTTCCTGGCCTATGTCGACAAGGGCTTCTACACCAACACGATCTTCCACCGCGTGATCCCGGGCTTCATGGTCCAGGGCGGCGGGTTCACCGCACAGATGTCGCAAAAGCCGACCGAAGCACCGATCAAGAACGAAGCCAGCAACGGCCTGCATAACGTACGCGGGACCCTGTCCATGGCCCGCACCAACGACCCGAACTCGGCCACCAGCCAATTCTTCATCAACGTCGCCGACAATGCCTTCCTCGACCCGGGCCGTGATGCCGGTTACGCGGTATTCGCCAAAGTGGTCAAGGGCATGGATGTGGTCGATATCATCGTCAACTCCCAGACCACCACCAAGCAGGGCATGCAGAACGTGCCAATCGATCCTGTGTACATCAAGTCGGCCAAGCGCATCGACTGAGGTAGCAGGTAGCTCCGCGCGTGGCCCACAAGGTCGCGCGCGCATTTGAAAGGAGAGCCCGCCCTGCGGGCGTCATACTTAATGCTCTATCGTCGTTTCGAACAACTGATCGATATTTTCCGCGACGCACCCAGCGCCGCCCCGCCCGATAAAGTCCTGCCCTTCTACCTCTACTACCTGCGTCAGGTATGGCCACATTTTGCCGCGCTGCTGGTAGTGGGCCTGATTGGTGCGCTGATCGAAGTCGCGCTGTTCAGCTACCTGAGCCGCATCATCGACCTGGCCCAGGGCACCCCGCCGGCCAATTTCTTCCAACTGCACAGCACCGAGCTGATCTGGATGGCCGTGGTCGCCCTGTTGCTGCGCCCGATCTTCGGCGCCCTGCATGACCTGCTGGTGCACCAGACCATCAGCCCCGGCATGACCAGCCTGATCCGCTGGCAGAACCACAGCTACGTGCTCAAGCAGAGCCTGAATTTCTTCCAGAACGACTTCGCCGGGCGTATCGCCCAGCGCATCATGCAAACCGGCAACTCACTGCGTGACTCCGCCGTAGCGGCAGTGGATGCGATCTGGCACGTGGCGATCTACGCCATCAGTTCCCTGGTGCTGTTTGCCGAGGCCGACTGGCGCCTGATGATCCCGCTGGTGACCTGGATCATCTGCTACAGCCTGGCACTGCGCTACTTCGTGCCACGGGTGAAGGAACGCTCGGTGATCTCCTCCGAGGCGCGTTCCAAGTTGATGGGCCGCATCGTCGACGGTTACACCAACATCACCACCTTGAAGCTGTTCGCCCATACCCAGTATGAGCAGCAGTACGCCAAGGAAGCGATCATCGAGCAGACCGAAAAAACCCAGTTGGCCAGCCGTGTCGTCACCAGCATGGACATCGTGATCACCAGCATGAACGGCCTGTTGATCGTCACCACCACCGGCCTGGCGTTGTGGTTGTGGACGCAGTCGCTGATCTCCGTCGGCGCCATCGCCCTGGCTACCGGCCTGGTGATCCGTATCGTCAACATGTCCGGCTGGATCATGTGGGTGGTCAACGGCATTTTCGAAAACATCGGCATGGTGCAGGACGGTTTGAAAACCATCGCCCAGCCGCTGGCGGTGATCGACCGCGAGAACGCCCCGCGCCTGAACGTGCCCCGTGGCGAAGTACGCTTTGAACAGGTGGATTTCCACTACGGCAAGAAGAGCGGGATCATTGGCGGCCTGAACCTTGAGATCAAGGCCGGCGAAAAGATCGGCCTGATCGGCCCGTCCGGCGCGGGCAAGTCCACACTGGTCAACCTGCTGCTGCGTTTGTACGACCTGCAAGGCGGGCGCATCCTGATCGACGGCCAGAACATCGCCGACGTGGCCCAGGAGTCCTTGCGCGAACAGATCGGCATGATCACGCAGGACACGTCACTGCTGCACCGCTCGATCCGCGACAACCTGCTGTACGGCAAGCCGGACGCCACCGATGAAGAACTCTGGGCTGCCGTGCACAAGGCGCGGGCCGATGAATTCATCCCACTGCTGTCCGACTCAGAAGGTCGCACAGGGCTGGATGCGCACGTCGGTGAGCGCGGAGTGAAACTCTCCGGCGGGCAGCGTCAACGGATTGCCATCGCCCGTGTGCTGCTCAAGGATGCGCCAATCCTGATCATGGACGAGGCCACCTCCGCGCTGGACTCGGAAGTGGAAGCCGCGATCCAGGAAAGCCTGGAAACCCTGATGCAAGGCAAGACGGTAATCGCCATTGCCCACCGGTTGTCGACCATCGCGCGGATGGACCGCTTGGTGGTGCTGGAGAAAGGCAAGATCGCCGAAAGTGGCAGCCATGCCGAGCTGCTGGCCCATGGCGGGCTGTATGCGCGGCTGTGGCAGCACCAGACCGGAGGCTTCGTCGGTATCGACTGATAATTGACAGGTCATACACATTTAATCAGCGCCAGGCGCCCGATTTCATTGGGCCCTGGCGTTTTTTCATGCACTGGATTTGTGCCATAACCGTGCTGTACTCACAGCAGTGCCCAGATAGGCGCTGTAGTAATCGCAGGGAGCATCACGGTTTTACTGTTTCGGTAGAGCGATCTATCAAGGACGTGTTCCATGTCTTTGTTCAAGCGTTCAGTCACGGAGGGGTTGGGTACGTTTTGGCTGGTGTTGGGCGGCTGCGGGAGTGCGGTGTTGGCCGCAGCGTTCCCTGCAGTCGGGATCGGCTTATTGGGTGTGGCCCTGGCATTCGGGCTTACGGTGCTGACCATGGCGTTTGCCATCGGGCACATCAGCGGGTGCCACCTCAACCCGGCAGTGTCGGTGGGGCTGGTAGTGGGCGGGCGGTTTCCGGCCAGGGAGTTACCGGCGTATATCGTGGCGCAGGTCGTCGGCGGCACCATCGCCGCTGCGCTGTTGTACTTCATTGCCAGCGGCAAGCCGGGGTTTGAACTGGCGTCGGGCCTGGCCTCCAACGGCTATGGCGAGCATTCGCCGGGCGGTTATTCGATGGCTGCGGGGTTTGTGTGTGAGTTGGTGATGACGGCGATGTTCGTGCTGATCATCCTCGGCGCCACCGACCATCGCGCCCCGAAGGGCTTCGCGCCCATCGCCATCGGCCTGGCCTTGACGTTGATCCACTTGATCTCCATCCCCGTCACCAACACCTCGGTCAACCCGGCCCGCAGTACCGGCCCGGCCTTGATCGTCGGCGGCTGGGCGATCCAGCAATTGTGGATGTTTTGGCTCGCGCCGATCCTGGGCGCGGTGGTGGGTGGTTTTGTCTATCGGTGGCTGGGCAAGGAGGAGCCGGCATAAGACAACGCGGGTTCAGCCCTGCCGGTAAGGCAGGGCTGCCCGCGCTTCCTCGGCATACGCCACAATGCCTACGCGCTCACGCTCCAGGAAATCCTCCACGGCATTCTTCAATCCGGGATGGCGCAGGTAGTGCCAGGACCGTGTGATCACCGGCTCAAACCCACGAATCAACTTGTGCTCGCCCTGTGCCCCCGCGTCGAAACGTTGCAGGCCGTGGGCGATGACGTAGTCCATGCCCTGGTAGAAACAGGTTTCGAAGTGCAGGCGGTCGAACTCCGCCAAGCAACCCCAGTAGCGGCCGTAGAAGCTGTCGCCACCGATCAGGCTGAAGGCCATGGCCACCGGCCGGGTGCCCTGCTTGGCCAGCACCACACGAATGGCCTCGGGCATGCGCTCGGCCAACAGGCTGAAAAACGCGCGGGTCAGATAGGGCGATTGGCGGCGGACCGCGTAGGTGTTGGCGTAGCAGGCGTAGACAAAATCCCACTGCGCCTCGCTCAGCTCATGGCCTTGCAGCCACTCGAAGTCGATGCCCTGCCCGGCCACTTGTTCGCGCTCCTTGCGCATTTGCTTGCGCTTGCGCGAGCTGAGGGCGTCGAGGAAATCCTGGAAGTCACGGTAGCCACGGTTCTGCCAGTGAAACTGGCAACCCAGGCGCTGCAGCCAGCCCGGCTGTTGGGCCAACGCCGTGTCGGCCAACTCGTCGGTGAAGTTGATATGGGCACTGGAGAGCCCTTCGATTTCCAGATAGCCCGGCAGGCTTTTCAGCAACTCAAAACCATCATCGGCAGTGGCCGCCAATAGGCGTGGGCCACTCACTGGACTAAACGGCACCGCCGTCAGCAGCTTGGGGTAGTAATCGATACCCGCCCGCTCACAGGCATCCGCCCACCCATGATCGAACACGTACTCGCCGTAGGAATGCCACTTGCGATAACTGGGTAAGGCCGCCACCAGCCTGTCGCCTTCCCAATGCAGCAAATGCTCCGGTTGCCAGCCCGATTGCGGGCCCAGGCTGGTGCTGTCTTCCAGCGCGCTGAGGAACGCATGCCGCACGAACGGCTGTGCCTGCGGCACCAGGCAATCCCAGGCCTGCGGGGCGATTTCGGACAGGCTGTCCAGGCGTTGCAGCGGCATCGCAATCCTCACTGTTTCGGACGTAAAAGCCTGGCGAGTATCGCCGATCAGCTGGCTTCGCACACCTCGAAATCGAGCGACAAGACGCAAATCGATTAGTTCCAACTTAAATTTTTTGTCATCTACATGACATCACTTAGCCACTGCGCCGTCATAAACGATCGTGATACTGACGCCTGTTTTTAGAGCGCCTGGTTCTAGCAGGTGGTTATTTTTCCGTCCGTCATCGGTCGGTTGTGTCCTGGATGGTTTGCCATCCCTCCTCACCTTCGGAGATTGATATGCGTCTTGCTTCCACTAAAACTGCGGCGATTCTGTGCGGCGGCCTGCTATTGGCCGTGAGCGTTCCGGCCAGCGCTGCAGTCGACGCTAAATTGCTCGACATGCTCAAGGCCAACGGCCAGATCACTGCCGCGCAGTACACCGAACTGCAAACCGAACTGGCCAACGATCAGAAAGAAAAGCAGATCGCACGGCAAGCTCAACAAGAGACCAACGAACAGATCGCGGCCACCGCGAAAAAAACCAACGAGCTGAGCACGTTTGACCAGAAGCTGGCCTGGGCGGCCAAGACTCAGTTCAAAGGCGACGTGCGTGTTCGCCAGGAAACCGTCAAGGTCGAAGGCTCGCCAAACAACGGCGGCAAGGACAAGGATCGTCAGCGCTTGCGTGCCCGCCTGGGTGCCTTCACCGAAATCAACTCGCAAGTGGACAGCGGCATCCGCATCGCCACTGGCAGCAGCGAAGACCCGCGCTCCACCAACGTGGATCTGGACGGCTACTTCGTCAAGAAAGCACTGTGGCTGGACCTGGGCTACATCGACTACCACCCGGACCAGATCAAGAACCTGCACGTAATCGGCGGCAAGATGCTGCAACCGTGGGTCAGCATGGGAGACGTGATCTGGGACACCGACGTGAACCCGGAAGGTCTGGCCCTGACCTACAAGTACCCACTGGGTAGCAGCGCCGAGCTGTTCGGCAGCGCCGGTACCTACAGCCTCAAGGACAACGTCAACGGCGAAGGCGTGCAATTTCGCAACGACCTGCGCATGAACGCCGGCCAGTTGGGCGCTCGTTTCTCCGTGACCGATAACCTCAAAGTCACCGTGGGCGGCAGCATGTACGCCTTCCAGAATGACGAAGACAGCCGTTGCCCGACCGCGGGCTCCGTGGCTTGCCTGACGCCACAGGAAACCATCCTCAACACCGTCGCCGGCAATGCCAGCGAGTACCGCTTGTACGAAGGCTTCAGCCAAGTGGATGTTGGCGGCCTGGCCGTACCGTTGTCGTTCTACGGTCAATATGTGCAAAACACCAAAGCCACTGACAGCGACAAGGACACTGCCTGGCTGGTGGGCGCCAAGTCCAAAGTGTTTGGCTTGAACCTGGACTACAACTATCGCGACATTCAGCGTTATGCCGTGGTGGGTGGTTTCACCGACTCGGACTTCGCCGGCGGTGTCACCGGTTCGCGTGGTCACAAGTTCAAGGTCGGTTACGACATCGACAAAAACTTCGCCATCGGCGCCACTTACTTCCTGACCAAGGCCGATTACTCCAGCGCGCCTAACTACCGGGATGCGAAGGTCAACACCCTGCAACTGGACGCAGAAGCCAAGTTCTAAATGTGAGTGTTAAAAGCCTTGGGCCAGGACGGCCCGAGGTCGCTGCAACAGTCTTGCGTGGTTGGATCGATCCCCATCATCCGTTCGACTCCGCCACGCGAGCCTGCTTATTCCAAGCCTTTCTGATCCTTGAGTCGCTCGTCGGCCAGACGCTGCGCCAAGGCATCCACCCCCTCTACCGGCTGTTCCGGCATTAGCTTCAGCGTGGCCTGCATCAGGCGCATCTGGCGGATAAAACGTCGGCAGTTAGGGCAAAACATCAAGTGATGACGCACCAGCAAGCGCTCGCGAAAGGTCAGTTGCCCATCGAGATAGTCACTGGAACGTGCCACTTGTTCTTTACAGGTCAACATTCGCCCGTTTCCTCAAAATGCTCCACCGTGGCGAAGACTTTAAGCCGTGCTCTATGCAACAGCACACGGACATTGGAGAGCGAGAGCGTCAGAAGATTACAGATCTCCTCCAACTCCAGGCCCTGGCGTTCACGCAGCACCAGCACACTGCTTTGCAAATCCGACAGGCTCAGCAACGTATGCTCCAGGCAATCACGCAGCTCATCTTCGGTCAGCAGGGCTTCTGGGGTGTCCTGATGCCATGCGTACGGCGCTACTGCCCAATGCCCATCGTCAGGGACGAAGCGATCATCACCAATGGTGCCGTGGGGTGAAGGCAGATCATCGAGCAGCACTTCGCGGCGGTTTTGTTTGTAGCGACCCTTGGCAGCATTGGCGGTGATGGTCAGCAGCCACGTCTTGAGGCTGGAACGCCCTTCAAACTTGGAAAGGTTGCGCACCACCGACAGCCAGGCGTCCTGGACGATTTCATCGGCGTGGCGCTGACCGACGATGGCATAGGCCACCGCGCGCATGGCGCTCTGGTAGGTGGTGACCAACTCTTTATAGGCGCGTTGCTCACCCTTGAGCAGCCGTTCAAGCAGGTGCGCGTCGTCCGCTGCTGCCATTGTCTACCTCGATTTCACGTTGGACGCGGCCCCTGTAGTGAGCGGGCTTGCCCCGCGCCGGGCTGCGCAGCGGCCCCACAAAACGGGAGCGCTACGCACTCCAGCGCGGGGCAAGCCCGCTCACTACAGCCCGTCGCGGTATCAGCGTTTACGCAGGATCACGCTGCCGATCGAATAACCTGCACCGAACGAACTGAGTACCGCAACGGTGCCCTTAGGCAGATCGTCCTGGTATTTATGAAAGGCAATCACCGAACCCGCCGAGCTGGTGTTGGCGTAGGTATCGAGGATCACCGGAGCTTCTTCCACCGTGGCTTCGCGGCCCAGCAGTTTCTTCACGATCAGGTGGTTCATGCTCAGGTTGGCCTGGTGCAGCCAGAAGCGCTTCACGTCGGCCACGTTCAACTGGTTTTCCGCCAGGTGTACACCGATCAACTCGGCCACCATCGGGCACACGTCGCGGAACACTTTGCGGCCTTCCTGCACGAACAGCTTGTCCGGCGCGCCGATGCCCTCTTCCGCAGCGCGGTTGAGGAAGCCGAAGTTGTTGCGAATGTTATTGGAGAACTTGGTCAGCAGCTTGGTGCTCACCACGTCGAACTGATGCTCGGAGGTCGCCAGGTCTGCGCGTTCCAGGATCACCGCAGTGGCCGCATCACCGAAGATGAAGTGACTGTCGCGGTCGCGGAAGTTCAGGTGGCCGGTGCAGACTTCCGGGTTGACCATCAGGATCGCTCGGGCCTGGCCCAGCGCAATGCTGTTGGCGGCGTTCTGGATGCCGAAGGTCGCCGAGGAACACGCTACGTTCATGTCAAAACCGAACCCCTCGATGCCCAGGGCTTCCTGGACTTCGATGGCGATGGCCGGGTAGGCGCGTTGCAGGTTGGAACAGGCGACGATCACGCCGTCGATATCGGCGGCGGTCTTGCCGGCGCGCTGCAGGGCTTGTTCGGCAGCGCCGATAGCCATCTGGCAGAGCACCGACCATTCGTCGTTACTGCGCTCTGGCAGGCGTGGGGCCATGCGTTGTGGGTCGAGGATGCCGTCCTTGTCCATCACGAAACGGCTCTTGATGCCCGAGGCTTTTTCGATGAAGGCTGCACTGGATTCAGTCAACGCCTGCACTTCACCGCTCTCGATGGCGGCGGCATTGTCAGTATTGAACTGTTGAACGTAGGTATTGAAAGACTGCACCAGCTCTTCGTTGGAGATGCTGTTGGCCGGGGTGTACAGGCCGGTGCCGCTGATGACGACGTTATGCACGGTCGTTCCTCTAAATCTGTCAGGCAGGGGATATTGGTACCGTCGTACCAAACTCTAAGTAGTTCGATTCCGCCCGGCGGACATCAAACTGGCATCGCTTTATTCCATCGCGCCGTGGCTGTAGCAGCCAGCCCTTCCCGACGATCCCGGCATTTATAGGCGCGAAGTTTGCCACAACCCTCGGAATTTGGCGCTATTTGTGGACAAACACCCTTCCCTTGGAATGCATTCAAATGTGGGAGCGGGCATGCTTGCACTGCAACATAGAATCTCCCACAGGGGATTTGTGTTGGGTTTCAGGGCTCCACCTGGCTCCACTGCTTGCTCAGGCGTTTATCGGAAATCGGCACCTTGGTACCCAACTGCTGGGCAAACAACGACACCCGATATTCCTCCAACCACCAGCGGTAAAGCTCCAACTGAGGATCGCGCTTGCCTTCCTGGGCGTGTTTCTTCAGGCGGTTTTCGTACTGCGTCCACAGGCCGGCGAGCTCGCCGCTCCACACTCGGTCCTTTTGCACCTGGCCTGGCAGTTTTTCCAGGCGCAGCTCAATGGCCTTGAGGTAACGCGGCAGCTCCTTGAACCACTGCGCCGGGGTTTCCCGTACAAAACCGGGATACACCAGGTTGCTCAGTTGTTGCTTGATATCGTTCAACGCCACGGCCTGAGCCAGGTCAATCTTGCCCTTGAAGCGCTTTTGCAAGCCGTGCCAAAGCTTCAATACTTCCAGCGTCAGCCTCGCCAAGCGTTCGGCATGTTCAGTCCAACTGCCGCGTTTGCGCTCGGCCAGGGCTGCCAAACCTGCGCCATCACGCGGCAGGTTGGCTTCGCCTTCAAGTACGCAGGTGTCGAGGCTGGCCAGCAGAATGTCTTCCACCAGCGCGTCGATGCGCCCCAACTCGCGGTACATCAGCCCCAACTCGGTCAGCCCCGGCAATTTACCGCGCAGGAATTTCGCCGGTTCCGCCAGTTGCTGCATCAGCAGGCGCTGTAACGCGCGGCGATGCTGGAATTCGGCTTCGGCAGCCGTGGAGAAACGCCCTTCCTTGACGGTGCCGTTGTCTTCCACCAGCGCCGGGTACACCGTCATCGACAGGCCGGCAATCTTTTGCTGAGTCTTCTCGGCCACCGCCGCGAACACCTTGGCTTCCACCGGCTGCTGGCTTTTCGCGGTTTGCGGCACGGCCAATGCTGCCTGGCTGGCCTCGGCAAAACGCGCAGTCAGTTCGGCCAGGTCGCGGCCTTCGCCGAGGAACTTGCCCTGCCCGTCGACCACTTCCAGGTTCATCTTCAAGTGGTTTTCCACCTGTTGCGCCGCTTCGGCCCAAGCCTCATCGCTGACCCGCGCACCGGTCATGCGCAGCAGTTCGCGACCCAACGCCTGGGGCAGCGAGCCTTGGCCAAATTCAATACGCTGCAAGGCAGCCTTGACGAAGTCCGGCACCGGCACAAAGTTCTTGCGCAGCGCCTTGGGCAGGTTGCGTACCAATGCAATGCACTTGGCTTCGATCACCCCCGGCACCAGCCACTCCAGGCGTTCCGGCGGCAAGGCCGGCAACAGCGGCGCCGGCACGCGCAGGGTCACGCCGTCGCGCGGGTGATTGGGTTCGAAGTGGTAACTCAGCGCCAGCTCCAGATCGCCCAAGTGCAGGGTGTCCGGATAATGCGTGGCGGTGACTTCACTGGCCTCGCGGGCCAGCACGTCTTCTTCGCGCATGATCAGCAGCTGTGGGTCTTTCTGGCTGTTGATCTTGTACCAGCTGTCGAAGGTGGCGGTCTGGTGAATCTCCGCTGGCAGCCGCGCGTCGTAGAAGGCGTAAAGGGTTTCTTCATCGGCCAGGATGTCGCGACGACGGGCCTTGGCCTCCAGTTCGTCGAGCTGCTCCAGCAATTGCTGGTTGGCCGTGAGGCATTTGGCGCGCGACTGAATTTCGCCACGCACCAGGCCTTCGCGGATAAACAGCTCGCGGGACACCACCGGATCAACCGGCCCGTAATGCACCGGCCGACGCCCGACCACAATCAACCCGAACAGAGTGATTTGCTCAAACGCCACCACCTGGCCGCGCTTCTTCTCCCAATGCGGTTCGAAGTGGTTTTTCTTGATCAAGTGCCCGGCCAGCGGCTCGATCCAGTCAGCGTCGATCTTGGCCACCATGCGCGCATACAGCTTGGTGGTTTCCACCAGTTCGGCGGTCATCAGCCATTGCGGGCGCTTCTTGCCGATGCCCGACGAGGGGTGAATCCAGAACCGCCGCTGGCGCGCACCGAGGTAATCGCCGTCTTCGGTTTTCTGGCCAATCTGGCTGAGCAAGCCGGACAGCACTGCCTTGTGCAGTTTCGGGAAGTCCGCTGGCTCTTTGTTGACTGTCAGCTGCATGTCGCGACAGATCAGGCTGAGTTGGCGATGGGAATCACGCCACTCACGCAGACGCAGGTAGTTGAGGAAATTCTTGCGGCACCAGTTGCGCAAGGGGCTGGCGGTCAACTCCTGGCGCTGCTCTTCAAAGCCGCGCCACAGATTGACCAAGCCGGCGAAGTCCGAATCCGGATCCTTCCACTGAGCGTGGGCCTGGTCAGCAGCCTGCTGGCGCTCCGGCGGACGCTCGCGCGGGTCCTGGATCGACATGGCGCTGGCCACGATCAGCACTTCCTGCAAACTGCCGAGCTTGGCCGCTTCCAGCAACATGCGGCCCATGCGCGGGTCCACCGGCAGGCGCGCCAATTGGCGGCCGAGTGGCGTGAGCTGGCTGTTGCGGTCCACCGCCGAGAGCTCTTGCAGCAGGTTGAAACCGTCGCTGATGGCCTTGCCATCCGGCGGTTCGATAAACGGGAAGTCGGTGATCTCGCCGAGGCGCAGGTGCAGCATCTGCAAAATCACAGCGGCGAGGTTGGTACGCAGAATCTCCGGGTCGGTAAATTCCGGGCGGCCGATAAAATCTTCTTCGCTGTACAAGCGCACGCAAATGCCCGGCTCCACACGGCCGCAGCGGCCTTTACGCTGGTTGGCGCTGGCCTGGGAAATCGCCTCGATAGGCAGGCGCTGCACCTTGGCGCGGTAGCTGTAGCGGCTGATGCGTGCGGTGCCGCTGTCGATCACATAACGAATGCCCGGTACCGTCAGCGAAGTTTCCGCGACGTTGGTCGCCAGCACTACGCGGCGGCCTGGGTGGGACTGGAAAATCCGCTGCTGCTCGGCCGGTGACAGGCGTGCGTACAGCGGCAGAATCTCGGTGTGTTTGAGCTGGGCCTTGCGCAGCATGTCGGCAGCGTCGCGAATCTCGCGCTCGCCGGGCAAGAACACCAGCACATCGCCAGGGCTGCGACGTTCGCTGCGCTCATAGGCGGCGATTTCATCGAGGGTGGCAAGGATCGCCTGGTCGACGGTGAGGTCATCCTCGACACGGTTGCCCTCCTCGTCCTGCTCCAGGGTCAGCGGGCGGTACCACGTGTCTACCGGGAAGGTGCGGCCCGACACTTCGACAATCGGCGCATCGTCAAAGTGCTTGGAGAAACGCTCCAGGTCGATGGTTGCCGAGGTGATGATGACTTTCAGGTCCGGGCGACGGGGCAACAGGGTTTTCAGGTAGCCCAGCAGGAAGTCGATGTTCAGGCTGCGCTCGTGGGCTTCGTCGACGATGATCGTGTCGTAGCGTTCCAGGTAACGGTCGTTCTGGGTTTCCGCCAACAGGATGCCGTCGGTCATCAGCTTGATCAGCGTATTGGAATCGCTCTGGTCTTCGAAACGCACCTGGTAGCCGACCAGCGCACCCAGCGGCGTAGCCAATTCTTCGGCGACCCGGCTGGCCACACTGCGTGCGGCGATCCGACGCGGTTGCGTGTGGCCGATCAGGCCGAACTGGCCGCGACCGATCTCCAGGCAGATTTTCGGCAGCTGGGTGGTCTTGCCCGAACCGGTCTCGCCGGCAATGATCAGCACCTGGTGCTTGTTCAACGCCGCTTTGATTTCATCGCGCTTGGCGGCAATCGGCAGGCTGTCGTCGTAGCGGATCACCGGCAGGCTGGCACGGCGTGCCGTGACCTGGGCGCAGGATGCCTGCATGCGCGCAACCCACTGCGCCAACTTGTCCTCGTCGGGCTTTTTACGCAACTCAAGCAACTGCCGGCGCAACCGGTGGCGGTCGGCGAGCATGGCGTGGTCGAGGGTTTTGAGCAGTTGGTCGATCGTGGGCGCTTGGTCGGTCATCGGGTACGCAAGGGTCGTCTATGTAGGCAGGGGGCGGATTGTGGCAGAAAACCGCCCACCCGCGCCCCTCATTCGTTATCGCGCTCTTTGCGCCGGTAAGGGAATACATCAATGACCTTGCCGGCGCGAATCGCCTCCTGCAGGCCCTTCCAGTAGTCGGCGTTGTACAACTCGCCGTGCAGTTGGTCGAACAACTTGCGCTGGCCGGCATCGGCAAACAGGAACGGCGGGAATTCTTCCGGGAACACATCCAGCGGGCCGATGGAGTACCAGGGCTCGGAGGCCATTTCGTCCTCTGGGGTACGTGGCGCGGGGATGTGCCGGAAGTTGGCCTCGGTAAGAAAGCAGATTTCGTCGTAGTCGTAGAACACCACGCGACCGTGGCGGGTGACGCCGAAGTTTTTCAGCAGCATGTCACCCGGGAAGATATTCGCCGCCGCCAGTTGCTTGATGGCCAGGCCGTAGTCTTCCAGCGCTTCGCGTACCTGGGCGTCGTTGGCGTTGTCCAGGTAGAGGTTGAGCGGGGTCATGCGCCGCTCTGTCCAACAGTGGCGGATCAGCACGGTATCGCCTTCCACTTCGACAGTACCCGCCGCCACTTCCAGCAACTCGGCCAAGCAGTCGGGCTCGAACTTGCTCAAGGGAAAACGGAAGTCGGCGAACTCCTGGGTATCGGCCATGCGCCCTACCCGGTCGACGCTTTTCACCAAGCGGTACTTTTCGATCACCGTGGCGCGGTTGACGTTTTTCGACGGCGAAAAGCGGTCCTTGATGATCTTGAACACGGTGTTGAAGCCCGGCAGGGTAAACACGCTCATGACCATGCCCCGCACGCCGGGGGCCATGATGAACTGGTCATCGGTGGTCGCCAGGTGGTTGATCAGTGCACGGTAGAACTCCGACTTGCCGTGCTTATAGAAACCGATGGAGGTGTACAGCTCGGCGATGTGCTTGCCCGGCAGGATGCGCTTGAGAAAACCGATGAACTCCGCCGGTACGGGGACATCGACCATGAAGTAGGAACGGGTGAACGAGAAGATGATCGACACGTCAGCTTCATCGGTAATCAGCGCATCGATCTGGATGCCCTGGCCTTCACGGTGCAGCAGCGGAATGACCAGCGGCCACTGCTCGTCGCGGGTGTAGATCCGCCCTACCAGGTAGGCGCCTTTATTGCGGTAGAGCACCGAGGAAAATAGCTCGACCTTGAGGTCCGGGTCCTTGCAGACCCAATCCGGCAGGTTTTCGCGCAGCTGGGTTTCGAGGCGGCGCAGGTCGGCGACAAGGTCCGCATAGGGTTCGCTGAAGCGGTAGTCGGCGAAAATCTGCGCGAGCATTTCCGGGATTTTGCCCCCCGGCGTATAGATGCGCGTCTGCGCCGCGCGTGCCCGGCGCAGGCTGGGCCGGGTGGTATGGATAAACATGCAGCCGTCGCTGATCAGGTCATGGCTGAACAGGCCGCAAAAAATCGAGTTGTACCAGGTCTCGGACAGCTCATCGTCGAAGCGCAAGTCGATCAGGCCGATGTAGGCGTTTTTCACCAGGGGCCAGATGTCGATGTCCAACAACGTCGCTTCATTGAAGCCGGCATGCAAGCGTGCGGTGACTTCACCGACCTTCTCTTCATACAGGTTGATGCGCGCCGCAGACGCCGCCTGCCCCAACTGCCACTGGGCTTTTTCAAAGCGCTCGCGGGCGCCATCGGTGATCTGACGAAAGTGTTCGCGGTAATCATCGAAGCCATCGAGGATCATCTGGGCAATGGCGAGGGAGGACTGCGGCATGCGGGAAACCTCTACGGGCATCTGGAAGACCTGAGCTTAGCCAGTGTAGGAAGGTAGGAGAAGGCCGACTTTCGGTGCCGGGTTGTACAACTTTTGGCACTTCGTACATTTACTTTCAAATTTTAATAATTCGACCGGCCGGTCAGGTAACGCACCAAAAAGTGGCGCACGCATGTGCCGCCCGCCTGCAAGGCCGTGGCCTGGGGCGATGGCGGGTAAATAATGTGCCGCTAACTGTTCACCCGGTTTGTGTAAGCGTTTTGATACACCTAAGGGAAACCCTGATTACCACCTTAGTGGCACTTTGATATATAGCGCGCCCTTTCCCACCCTAACAAGGTCAGAAGACCGATCCGGGAACAGGTTCTATTCGCCCAAGGAGCATCGAGATGTCATTGAGGAATATGAGGATCGGTTTGCGTGCCGGTCTGAGTTTTGGGGTTTTGGCCAGCATGCTGGTGATTGTGGGAATGTTTGGCCTGGGGCAAATGGCCAAGCTGCGTGAAAGCGCGTTGGTTATCGAACAATCGTGGATGCCGAGCATCGAGAATATCCACGACAGCGCCGCCTACGTCGCCAGCATTCGCCTGGAAACCCTGCGCCTGGCGACCACCGATGAATCGCGGATTCGCGATAACAGTAAAAACCTGCTGACCCGCCACCTCAGCGAGCTGAAAGCGTTGCTGGAGCACCACGAAACCCTGCTGAGCGACGACGCAGAGGGCCAATTGCTCAAGCAACTCAAGGTTGACGTAGACGGCTACCTAACGCTCGTCGAGCAGATCGTTGCGCTGGTCGACAAGGACCAGCAACAGGACGCCATCGACCTGCTTAATACGCGCCTGGCACCGCAAGGCGTAATCCTGGGCAAGAGCCTGGAAAGCCTGATCACCTTCAACCAGAGCGGGGTCGAAGCCGCCGTACATTTGGCCGCGCAGATGTACTCCAGCGCCCAATGGATCGTGGGCCTGATCATCGCCATTGCCCTGATCGCCACCTTGCTGCTGGCCTGGCTGTTGACCCGCAGTATCACCGCCCCTATCAACCAGGCATTGACCGTAGCGCGCACCATCGCCAGCGGCGACTTGAGCCAGCCGATTGTGGTGCAGGGCAACGACGAACCTGGTCAGTTGCTCAGTGCCCTCGCCACCATGCAAGACCGCTTGCAAGGCACCATCCGTGGCATCAGCGAATCGGCGCAACAGTTGGCGTCAGCCGCCGAAGAAATGAGTTCGGTGATGGAGCAAAGCACCCGTGGCCTGCAGGCGCAGAACGATGAAATCGAGCAGGCCGCTACGGCCGTGAACCAGATGAGCGCAGCGGTGGATGAAGTGGCTGGCAATGCGGTGTCCAGCGCCGAAGCGTCAAAGGCTTCCGACGAAGACAGCAAACACGGCCATTATCAGATCAGCGGGACCATCAGTTCGATCCAGAACCTGGTGGACGAAGTGCTCGGCGCCTCGAACAAAGCCGAAGGCCTGGCCGTGCAGGCCCAGGACATCAGCAAGGTGCTCGAAGTGATCCGAGGTATCGCCGGGCAGACCAACCTGCTGGCGCTCAACGCAGCCATTGAGGCTGCGCGTGCGGGCGAAGCCGGGCGCGGGTTTGCCGTGGTGGCCGATGAGGTGCGCTCCCTGGCGCAACGCACCCAGGACTCCACCGAAGAAATCGAGCAAATGATCACCGCTATCCAGCAGGGCACCCAAGGCACCGTCGACGCGCTGAACAGCAGCGCCGAGCACGCCGGCCAGACCTTGCAACGGGCCAACAGCGCCGGCAGCGCGCTGGAAAAAATCACCGCGGCGATCTCGCAGATCAGCCAGCGCAACCTGGTGATCGCCAGCGCCGCCGAGCAGCAGGCCCTGGTGGCGCGGGAGGTGGACCGCAGCCTGGTGAATATCCGTGACCTGTCCACGCAAACGGCCGCCGGTGCCACCCAGACCTCGGCCGCCAGCCATGAGCTGTCGCGTTTGGCGGTGGGTTTGAATGGGCTGGTGACGCGGTTTGTCCTGTAATCAGTGAAGGCGGCATGCAACACTCGCCGCCTGATTGATGTAGGAGTATTCCGTGAGACCTGTCGACACCCTTTACTTGCTGGGATTAGCCGCCATCTGGGGCGCCAGCTTCCTGTTCATGCGAATTATCGCGCCAGAGATCGGCACAGTGCCGACTGCGTTTTTCCGCGTGTCGATTGCCGCTGCCGGGCTGCTGGTGATCCTCGCAATCATGCGGGTGAGCTGGGACTTCCAGGGTAAGTTCAAGACGGTATTGCTGCTGGGGGTGATCAACTCCGGAATCCCGGCGACCATGTATTCAGTGGCAGCCCAAGTGCTGCCGGCGGGCTACTCGGCGATCTTCAATGCCACCACGCCGTTGATGGGCGTGTTGATTGGCGGGCTGTTCTTCAGCGAACGTCTCACACCGTCGAAAGTCGCTGGGGTGTGCCTGGGCCTGCTGGGCGTAGGCGTACTGACCCGCGCCGGGCCGGTGGCGTTTGACGCACAGTTGTTGATGGGCGCGTTGGCCTGCCTGCTGGCCACCACCTGTTATGGCTTCGCCGGTTTCCTCGCACGCCGGTGGCTGGACCAACGTGGCGGGCTGGACAGCCGCCTCGCGGCCCTGGGCAGCATGCTCGGCGCTACCCTGTTTCTGTTGCCGTTCTTTGCCTACAGCGCCATCAGCCAACCGCCCGCGAGTTGGGGTGGGTGGCAGGTGTGGTTGTCGTTATTGGGGTTGGGGCTGGTGTGTACGGCGTTTGCCTACATCCTGTACTTCCGCCTGCTGTCGTCCATCGGACCGGTGAAGTCGATGACCGTGACCTTCATGATCCCGCCGTTCGGCGTGCTGTGGGGCGCGTTGCTGCTGGATGAACCACTGTCGATGGCGCATCTGTATGGCGGGGTGTTGATTGCGGGCGCGTTGTGGCTGGTGTTGCGCCCAAAAAAACCGGCGCGCGCAGTTGTGTAGTGAGCGGGCTTGTCCCGCTCACTACGAGTCAGCCCTTACGGAATACGAAGGCTAAGCCGATGATGATCAGCATCATCCCCAGCAGGCTCAGCAGCGCGAGCTTGTTACCGAAGATCAGGTAGTCCATCACGGCCGTCACCGCCGGCACCAGGTAGAACAGACTGGTGACGTTCACCAGGTTGCCCCGGGCGATCAGGCGATACAGCAACAACGTCGCCACTACCGACACCACCAGCCCCATCCACAGCACCGGCAAGTAAAAGCCGGTGTCGTGTTCAAAGTGAAACGGCTGGAACGGCACAAACACCGAGCACAACAACAGTCCCGCCAGGTACTGCACGGGCAGTGTTCCCAGCGGGTTGTCGGTGATGCGCTTCTGCATGATCGAGCCGAAGGTCATGCTCGCCAGGGCCAGCAGTCCGAACAGCATCCCCGCCAGGGACATGCCAGACACACCGATGCCCTGGTAGACCACCATGATCAACCCTGCCAAGCCCAGGCCCAAGCCGAACATCCGGCTGAACGAGCGCTGGCGCTCCATCAGCACCACGGTAAGGATCGGCTGCACGCCCATGATGGTCGCCATCATGCCGGGTGTGACCTTGAGGTCCAGCGCCAGCAGGTAAAAAATCTGGTAGGCCCCCAACAGCACCAAGCCGGTCGCCGCCGCATACATCAGCGGTTTGCCGGCGCGCGGCAGTTTCAGCTTGAGGACCGGCACCAGGATCACCAGGCCCGCCAAGGCAATGGCAAATCGGATCAACAGGAACGCGAAAGGTGACGCATGGGCCAGGCCCCATTTGGAGAAGATCGCCCCGCTGCTCCACAGCAATACAAACAGGCTCGTCGAGGCCGCCGCGGCCACGGATTGTTTCGAAAGAACAGACATGGATACCACCTGTAATCAGGCAAAAAAGCCGATTCAGCAAACGCTGAAATTCATTGGTTTTTTTCAGGCGGGCAGACGGGAACAGCGATCAGCTGATCAGCCCGAAATGCCAACACCCGGCGGTGATACGACTGCGTACACCGGCGTGCTGCTGACAGGTGGGGGGTAGTGACTGATCTGCACAGGCTGTTGGCTCCCGCACGGCACGACCACAGCGTTGACCGCTGAATCGACTACCGCTATGCGCTGGAGAGCTGGCATGGGCTGATCTTGTGTGAAGGGATGAAGAGGCAGCGACTATAACCAGCCACTGATACGTTTTGCAATCACTTCACCACCCTTGCTGCGTGGAGGAGTTTTCATCTGAGCAGCGTAGGACTGGTCGCTATAATGCCGCGAGTTTTTTCCAAGGATTCCCCATGATCGCATTGCCCTGGCTGTACCTGGCGCTTCTTTCCATTGGCTACGTACTGGCCTTGACCTACGGGCAACTGGGGGTGCTGGCAGCGGTATCTGTCGTCCTGCTGCTGATTGCAGGTTACGCCGTGCGCCAGCAACGCGCGCCTTGGGCACGCTACCTGGGGCACGGGTTGTTTATCGTGCTGGCGGTGAGCCTGGCGATGCACTGGCTGCCAGGTTTCTACAATGGTCGTGGCATTGCCTCGCAGCATTTCACGCCCGACGCCGTGCCTTTCTCGATGTATTTGAACCAGGACAAGCCGCTGATTGGCTTCTGGCTGCTGCTGGCCTGCCCCTGGATCGTGGCGCGGCGCAGACTGCGGCTGTCGCTATGCATTACCGCCCTGGCCCTGACCCTCACCGCCATCGCCGCCTTGGGTGGCGCGACGTTACTGGGGATGATCACTTGGGCACCGAAATGGCCGGAACAGGCATGGCTGTGGGTGCTGAACAACCTGTTGTTGGTGACCCTGGTGGAAGAAGCCTTGTTCCGGGGCTATATCCAGGGAGGCCTGAGCCAACGTTTCAAGCACCTGCCCTACGGCGAAAACCTCGCGCTGCTACTGGCCTCGCTGCTATTCGGCCTGGTGCACCTGGGCGCCGGCTGGCACTGGGTGCTGCTGGCGAGCATCGCCGGCGTGGGTTATGGCCTGGCCTATCGCTTCGGCGGCCTGGGTGCGGCGGTGGCCACACATTTTGGCTTGAACCTGCTGCACTTCGGGTTGTTTACCTACCCGATGCTGGCCGGCTGATTGTTGCAAAAATAAGTTAAATAAACGCGTGCCCGTGCCGATACCCCCTGAAAGCCTTGCGGATTGAACAATCATGCGTAATAACCAACCCGTTACCCAGCGCGAACGTACCTTCCCCGCTCAGCAACGGTTGATCTCCACCACAGATGCAAAGGGCGTGATCACTTACTGCAACGACGCGTTTGTCGAGATCAGTGGGTTCACGCGCGAAGAGCTGCTGCGTGCGCCGCACAATCTGGTGCGTCATCCAGATGTGCCGCCGGCGGTGTTCGCGCATATGTGGTCCACGCTCAAACAAGGCTTGCCATGGATGGGCATCGTCAAGAATCGCTGCAAGACCGGTGATCACTACTGGGTTAACGCCTATGTGACACCCGTCTTCGAAGGCAACCAGGTGGTCGGCTACGAATCGGTGCGCATCAAGCCCACCGCCGAGCAGATCCGCCGCGCCGAAGCGCTTTACCAACGCATCAACAAAGGCAAGTCGGCGGTTCCCCAGCGTGACAAGTGGCTGCCGGTGCTGCAGGACTGGCTGCCGTTTATCCTAGTGAGCCAGCTGAGCTTCATGATCGGCGCCTCCCTCAATTCCCACTGGGGCTTTGCCCTGGCGGCGGGGTTGTCGGTGCCGTTGGGCCTGCTGGGCCTGAGCTGGCAGCAGCGCGGCCTCAAGCGCCTGCTGCGCCTGGCCGAACAGACCACCTCCGACCCGTTGATCGCGCAGATGTACACCGACAGCCGTGGCGCACAGGCGCGGTTGGAGATGTCGATCCTCAGCCAGGAAGCGCGTCTGAAGACGTGTCTGACTCGCTTGCAAGACACCGCCGAGCATCTGAACGACCAAGCGGCGCAATCCAACACACTGGCGCACAACAGCTCCAGCGGTTTGGAACGCCAGCGCGTGGAAACCGAGCAGGTGGCCACTGCGGTCAACCAGATGGCCGCCACCACCCAGGAAGTCGCCAGCCACGTGCAGCGCACGGCCGATGCGACTCAGGAGGCCAACCGCCTGACCGGTCGCGGCCGCGATATCGCCGGGGAAACCCGTGATGCGATTCAGCGTCTGTCCGTTGCCGTGGGTGAGACCGGTGTGACCGTGACCCAACTGGCCAAGGACAGCGATGAGATCGGCGGTGTTGTCGATGTGATCAAGGGCATTGCCGACCAGACCAACCTGCTGGCGCTCAACGCCGCCATCGAAGCGGCGCGTGCCGGTGAGATGGGCCGTGGCTTTGCCGTGGTAGCTGATGAAGTCCGCCAATTGGCCCAGCGTACCGCCGAGTCCACCGGGCAGATCCACACCCTGATCGCCAAGCTGCAACAAACCGCCGCCGCCGCCGTGCAAACCATGGACGCCGGGCATCGCCAGGCCGAAGAAGGTGTGGCACGGGTGATGGAAGCGGACCAGGCGCTGGTAGGCATCAGTGAAGCGGTGGCGCACATCACCGATATGACCACGCAGATTGCTGCGGCGACCGAAGAGCAAAGCTCGGTGGCCGAAGAGATCAGCCGCAATATCAGCACCATTGCGTTGTTGGCGGACCAGACCTCGGAACAAGCGTTGAACTCGGCGCAGTTGAGTGAAGAGCTGACGCATACCGCGAATACCCAGTACTCGCTGGTGGAGCGTTTCAACCGGTAAATCGCTATCGCAGGCAAGCCAGCTCCCACATTTAACCGTGTATATCCCTTGGAATGCGGTCGAATGTGGGAGCTGGCTTGCCTGCGATGGGGCCCTAAACAGCGCCGAGAAACCCCGCCACTCTCACCGCCGCAGCCTCCAGATGCTGCTCATGACTAAACCCCGACGCCTTCAACGGCTTCAAATCATGATCCCCCGCCACCAGCCACATCACCTCGATGCTCGGCGACAACACATAACCCTCCACCGCTGCCCGATTGCCTAAGGCGTCGCGCTCGCCCTGCACAATCAACGTCGACGTCTTCAACCCGGCCAAATGTTCGACCCGCGGTTTTTCTGGCTTACCCACTGCATAGAACGGATAACCCAGGCACACCAACCCGTCGGCACCCAGTTCATCCGCCAATAAACTGGCCATGCGCCCGCCCATGGACTTGCCGCCAATCGCCAGTGTCCCAGCGACATGACGTCGCACCTCGGCATACACCTCACGCCAGGCTTCCAGCAGTTTCGGCGCTGGGTTCGGTGGGCGTTTGCCGCCGTCCGCACGGCGCTGCGCCATGTACGGAAACTCGAAACGCAACACGTTGACGCCATGCCCGGCAAGGCGTGCAGCCATGTCGTTCATGAAAGTGGAGTCCATCGGTGCACCGGCGCCGTGGGCCAGGATCAACGTGACAGGTTCGCTTGAGCCAGGGCCGGTCGCGACATCCCACAACCACCCGTGTTCCCGCACACACTGCGCCCATTGATCCCCGTCAATACTGGCCTTGTGCTCTTTGCCCATGCTTGCCTCGCTTTTTAGTCTGCCTATAACTCCAGCCCAAGTGCCGCATTTGCTTGGGTTGAACCGTGGATGGGGAACCATGAACACTACTTTAAGTACCGCCTATAACTACAAGGTGGTCCGCCAATTCGCCATTATGACGGTGGTGTGGGGCATCGTCGGCATGGGGCTCGGGGTTTTTCTCGCTGCTCAATTGGTCTGGCCTGCACTCAACTTCGATTTACCGTGGACCAGCTTCGGTCGCCTGCGCCCGCTGCACACCAACGCGGTGATCTTCGCCTTCGGTGGCTGCGCACTGTTCGCCAGCTCCTTCTACTCGGTGCAACGCACCTGCCAGACCCAGCTGTTCGCGCCGAAAATCGCCGCGTTCTGCTTTTGGGGCTGGCAATTGGTCATCCTGTTGGCCGCGATCACCTTGCCGCTGGGCTACACCAGCTCCAAGGAATACGCCGAGCTGGAATGGCCGATCGACATCCTCATCACCATCGTGTGGGTGGCCTACGCCATCGTGTTCTTCGGCACGGTGATGAAGCGCAACACCAAGCACATCTACGTCGGTAACTGGTTCTTCGGTGCGTTCATCATCACCGTGGCCATCCTGCATATCGTCAACAACCTGGAAATCCCGGTCAGCCTGACCAAGTCCTACTCCCTCTACGGCGGTGCGACGGATGCGATGGTGCAGTGGTGGTATGGGCATAACGCAGTAGGCTTTTTCCTCACTGCAGGCTTCCTGGGCATGATGTATTACTTCGTGCCGAAGCAGGCCGAGCGCCCGGTGTATTCCTATCGCCTGTCCATCGTGCACTTCTGGGCGCTGATCACCCTGTACATCTGGGCGGGCCCGCACCACTTGCACTACACCGCCCTGCCGGACTGGGCACAGTCGTTGGGCATGGTGATGTCGCTGGTGCTGCTGGCGCCAAGCTGGGGCGGCATGATCAACGGCATGATGACCCTGTCGGGCGCCTGGCATAAGTTGCGCAGCGACCCGATCCTGCGCTTCCTCGTGGTTTCCCTGGCCTTCTACGGCATGTCGACCTTTGAAGGCCCGATGATGGCGATCAAGACTGTCAACGCCCTCTCCCACTACACCGACTGGACCATCGGCCACGTACACGCCGGCGCTCTGGGCTGGGTGGCGATGATCTCCATCGGCGCGCTGTACCACATGATCCCGAAAATCTTCGGTCGCGAGCAGATGTACAGCCTCGGCCTGATCAACGCGCACTTCTGGCTGGCCACCATCGGCACCGTGCTCTACATCGCCTCGATGTGGGTCAACGGCATCGCCCAGGGCCTGATGTGGCGCGCGGTCAACGAAGACGGCACCTTGACCTACTCCTTCGTCGAAACCCTGGTGGCCAGCCACCCAGGCTTCATCGTGCGGTTGGTGGGCGGTGCGGTGTTCCTCAGCGGCATGTTCCTGATGGCTTACAACACGTGGCGCACCGTGCGTTCGCCGCAGCCTGTCGAAGCCGCCACCACTGCGCAGCTGGCCTGAGGAGTCCGTGATGAAACACGAAACGATTGAAAAGAACGTCGGCATCCTGATGCTGCTGATGGTGCTGGCCGTGAGTATCGGCGGCCTGACCCAAATCGTCCCGCTGTTCTTCCAGGACGTGACCAACAAGCCGGTCGAAGGCATGAAGCCCTACACCGCGCTGCAACTGGAAGGCCGCGACATTTACATCCGCGAAGGCTGTGTGCAGTGCCACTCGCAAATGATCCGCCCGTTCCGCGCCGAGACCGAACGCTACGGCCACTACTCGGTAGCGGGCGAAAGCGTGTGGGACCACCCGTTCCTGTGGGGTTCCAAGCGCACCGGCCCGGACCTGGCCCGCGTCGGCGCGCGCTACTCGGACGACTGGCACCGCGCGCACTTGTACAACCCGCGCAACGTGGTGCCCGAGTCGAAAATGCCGGCCTACCCGTGGTTGGTCACGGCCCAGGTCGACAGCAGCCACACCGAGAAAAAGCTGCAAGTGATGCGCACCCTCGGCGTGCCGTACACCGACGAAGACATCAGTGGCGCAGTGGCCAGCCTCAAAGGCAAGACCGAAATGGACGCGCTGGTTTCGTACCTGCAAGTGCTCGGCACTGCCATCAAGAGCAAGAGGTGAGCCATGGGATTTGAATTCGATGCGGGCACCATCCGCGGCCTCGGCACGCTGGTGGTTGCCATCGCCTTTATCGGCCTGTCGCTGTGGGTGTTCAACAACCGGCGCAATGCGGAATTCGAGCAGGCGCGCCTGCTGCCGTTCGCTGATGAACCCACCCCTTCCGACGCTCAAGAAGAGCCTGCAACAAGGAGCAATCGGCCATGACCCTATTTTGGAGTACATGGATCTGCGTACTGACGTTGGGCAGCCTGATCGGCCTGACCTGGCTGTTGATCGGCACTCGCAAGGGCGAGACCAAGGGCAGCGTGGACCAGACCATGGGCCACGCCTTCGACGGTATCGAGGAATACGACAACCCGCTGCCCCAGTGGTGGTTCATGCTGTTCGCCGGCACCTTGGTGTTTGCGGTCGGCTACCTGATCCTCTACCCGGGCCTGGGCAACTGGAAAGGCGTGTTGCCAGGCTATGAAGACGGCTGGACCCAAACCAAGGAATGGGACAAGGAAATGGCCAAGGCCGACGCCAAGTTCGGGCCGATCTTCGCCAAATTCGCAGCCATGCCGGTGGAAGAAGTGGCCAAGGACCCACAAGCGCTGAAAATGGGCGGTCGCCTGTTTGCGTCCAACTGCGCGGTGTGCCACGGCTCGGATGCCAAGGGCGCGTATGGCTTCCCCAACCTGGCGGACAACATCTGGCGCTGGGGCGGTTCGGCCGAGGCGATCAAGACCACCATCCTCAACGGTCGCCACGCGGCGATGCCGGCCTGGGGTGAGATACTCGGCGAAGACGGTGTGAAAAACGTCGCCGCCTTTGTACGTCACGACCTGGCCAAGTTGCCACTGCCTGCCGACAGCACCGCTGACCTGGCCGCCGGCCAAGCCGCGTTCAACACCACTTGCGTGGCCTGCCACGGTCCGGAAGGCCACGGCATGGAAGCCATGGGCGCGCCAAACCTGACCGAACCCGCCGGGTTCATCTACGGCACCAGCCTGGCGCAGTTGCAGCAGACCATCCGTCACGGCCGCCAAGGCCAGATGCCCGCGCAGGAAGTGCTGCAGGGCAATGACAAGGTGCACCTGCTCGCCGCCTACGTTTACAGCCTGTCCCATAACGCTGATGGCGCAACGCCAGAAAGCCAAGCGCAGTAAGCTTTAACTGTGGCGAGGGAGCTTGCTCTCTCGCCACAGGTTCATTTGATGCGCCCTCTTATGCGACCAAGCGTCGCACCCTTCCAAAGCACAACTTTCCCCTCCTGCCATTCGGGTCTACGCTTCCCTGCACAGCGGACCGGTTCTGGCGTATGCAACGACTCCCGTTGCGGCCTGGTAAATTTCTTGTCCACTCGATCAGCTTTCCATTTTTGATTTTGTCCCTACGCAAAACATGGAAAGGGCGCAGAATCTGGCGTGGAACGCATTGATACAGGTCAGCCATTGCGTTGCATTGGCCCCTCGCTTTCTACATACTTGCGGCCGATTTCTACCTATAAAAAAACCTAAACCGTGGAACCTTAGAATGAGCACAGCAATCAGTCCGACTGCTTATAACTATAAGGTAGTCCGCCAGTTCGCCATCATGACGGTGGTCTGGGGGATCCTTGGCATGGGGCTCGGGGTGTTCATCGCCTCGCAATTGGTTTGGCCGGAGTTGAATTTCGGTTTGCCATGGACGACCTTCGGTCGCCTGCGCCCGTTGCACACCAACCTGGTGATCTTCGCCTTCGGTGGATGTGCATTGTTTGCCACCTCCTACTATGTCGTGCAGCGAACCTGCCAGACGCGACTGATTTCCGACGGCCTCGCCGCCTTCACCTTCTGGGGCTGGCAAGCGGTCATCGTCGGCGCGGTCGTCACCCTGCCGCTGGGCTACACCACCACCAAGGAATACGCCGAGCTGGAATGGCCGATCGCCATTTTGCTGGCCATCGTGTGGGTGACCTACGCCGTGGTGTTCTTCGGCACCATCGTCAAGCGCAAGACCAAGCACATCTATGTCGGTAACTGGTTCTACGGTGCCTTCATCCTGGTCACCGCGATGCTGCACATCGTCAACCACGCCTCGCTGCCGGTCAGCCTGTTCAAGTCCTATTCGGCCTACGCCGGGGCGACGGACGCGATGATCCAGTGGTGGTACGGCCACAACGCGGTCGGTTTTTTCCTGACCACCGGTTTCCTGGGGATGATGTACTACTTCGTGCCCAAACAGGCCGAACGTCCTATTTACTCGTACCGGTTGTCCATCGTGCACTTCTGGGCACTGATCACCCTGTACATCTGGGCCGGCCCGCACCACTTGCACTACACCGCGCTGCCGGATTGGGCGCAGTCGTTGGGCATGGCGATGTCGATCATCCTGCTGGCCCCGAGCTGGGGTGGCATGATCAACGGCATGATGACCCTGTCCGGTGCCTGGCATAAATTGCGCACCGACCCGATCCTGCGCTTCCTCGTGGTGTCTCTGGCGTTCTACGGCATGTCGACCTTCGAAGGTCCGATGATGGCGATCAAGACCGTCAACTCGCTGTCCCACTACACCGACTGGACCATCGGCCACGTACACGCCGGCGCCCTCGGTTGGGTGGCGATGATCTCCATCGGCGCGCTGTACCACATGATCCCCAAATTGTTCGGCCGCCCGCAGATGCACAGCGTCGGGCTGATCAATGCGCACTTCTGGCTGGCCACCATCGGTACCGTGCTCTACATCGCTTCGATGTGGGTCAACGGCATCACCCAAGGCCTGATGTGGCGTGCAATCAACGATGACGGCACCCTCACCTACTCGTTCGTCGAAGCGCTGCAAGCCAGCCACCCGGGCTACATCGTGCGCGCCCTGGGCGGTGCATTCTTTGCCTCCGGCATGTTCCTCATGGCCTACAACGTCTGGCGCACCGTGCGTGCCGCCGATCCTGCAGAAGCCGAAGCCGCCGCCAAGATCGCCGTTGTGGGAGCTCACTGATGAAGCATGAAGTAGTCGAGAAGAATATTGGCCTGCTGGCCTTCTTCATGGTCATCGCCGTGAGCATCGGCGGCCTGACCCAGATCGTTCCGCTGTTCTTCCAGGACGTGACCAACAAGCCGGTGGAAGGCATGAAGCCGCGCACCGCCCTTGAACTGGAAGGCCGCGACGTCTACATCGCCAACGGTTGCGTGGGCTGCCACTCGCAGATGATCCGCCCGTTCCGCGCCGAAACCGAACGCTACGGCCACTACTCGGTCGCCGGCGAAAGTGTGTGGGACCACCCGTTCCTGTGGGGTTCCAAGCGCACCGGCCCGGACCTGGCCCGTGTGGGCGGGCGCTACTCCGATGACTGGCAACGTGCGCACTTGTACAACCCGCGCAACGTTGTGCCTGAGTCGAAAATGCCGGCGTACCCGTTCCTCGTGGAAAACAAGCTCGACGGCAAGGATACCGCGAAGAAGATGGAAGTCTTGCGCACCCTGGGCGTGCCCTACACCGACGAAGACATCGCCGGTGCAGCCGCAGCCGTGAAGGGCAAGACCGAAATGGACGCACTGGTGGCCTACCTGCAGGGCCTGGGCACCATCATCAAAAGCAAACGGTGACCTTCATGGATATCGGGATGATTCGAGGCCTGGGCACCGTTGTAGTGATGGTGGCCTTTGTCGGCCTGGCGCTGTGGGTGTTCAGCCCACGGCGCAAGTCGGAGTTTGACGACGCGACCATGCTGCCCTTTGCGGATGATCCCGAAGCCATCAAGCACGTCGAGCAAGCTTCTAGGAGTAACAAAGAATGACTACGTTCTGGAGTCTGTACGTCACAGTCCTCAGTCTGGGTACCATCTTCGCCCTGACCTGGCTGCTGCTGTCGACCCGCAAGGGCCAGCGCACCGAGCAAACCGACGAGACCGTCGGCCACTCCTTCGACGGTATCGAGGAGTACGACAACCCGCTGCCCAAGTGGTGGTTCATGCTGTTCGTCGGCACCATTATCTTCGCCCTCGGTTACCTGGTGCTGTACCCCGGCCTTGGCAACTGGAAAGGCGTGCTGCCGGGCTACAACTACCTCGACAACGACAAGCAAACCCCGTTCGCCAACGGCCAGACCGGCTGGACCGGTGTGCACGAATGGGAAAAGGAAATGGCCAAGTCGGACGCCAAGTTCGGTCCGATCTTCGCCAAGTTCGCCTCGATGCCGATTGAAGACGTTGCCAAGGACCCGCAAGCCTTGAAGATGGGCGGTCGTCTGTTCGCGTCCAACTGCTCGGTGTGCCACGGTTCCGACGCCAAGGGCGCCTACGGTTTTCCCAACCTGACCGACGCCGACTGGCGCTGGGGCGGGTCGCCCGAGACCATCAAGGAAACCATCATGAAAGGCCGCCACGCGATCATGCCGGCCTGGGCTGAAGTCATCGGCGAGCAAGGCGTGGCCGATGTCGCAGGCTTTGTGCTGACCAACCTCGATGGCCGCAAGTTGCCGGAAGGTGCCAAGGCCGACGTGGCCAACGGCGAGAAACTCTTCGCCACCAACTGCGTTGCCTGCCACGGCCCACAGGGTAAAGGCACCCCAGCGATGGGCGCGCCCGACCTGACTCACCCAGGCGCATTCATCTACGGTTCGAGCTTCGCCCAACTGCAGCAGACCATCCGCTATGGCCGCCAGGGCCAGATGCCTGCGCAGGAACAACTGCAAGGCAATGACAAGGTGCACTTGCTGGCGGCGTATGTTTACAGCTTGTCCCATGGGGATAAGAAGGCTGAGGAATAGAATCGCTCACCTATTCTGAAACCAACGAGAAGCCAATGTGGGAGTGGGCTTGCTCGCGAAGGCGGTCTGTCAGTAACGGATAAGTCGACTGACCTAGCGCATTCGCGAGCAAGCCCGCTCCCACATTGGAGTTTGCTTTGTTTTGACGACCGAGCCCGTCAAAACCGACCATACTTGCTAGGTCAATTGATCCAGATCACATAGGCCGCCACCTTTCAACGCCACCGCAGGCGTATCATTACGCCACTGCAACAACCTATTTTTGACCCCGGTCGGCACGTACTGGCCGAGGCAAATGTCCACCGCCGTGGGATGCAATGATGAGCGACCAGATACCGGTACATGACGTTACCCCCCCTGCCAAGACCGTCGACCTCTACGCCTCGCGCGAGAAAATCTACACCCGCGCCTTCACTGGCCTGTTTCGCAACCTGCGCATGCTTGGCGGTGCCGGACTGTTCCTGCTCTACTTCGGCACGGTGTGGTTGAACTGGGGCGGTCACCAGGCCGTGTGGTGGAACCTGCCGGAGCGTAAGTTCTTTATCTTTGGCGCGACCTTCTGGCCCCAGGACTTCATCCTGCTCTCGGGCATTCTCATTGTTGCGGCGTTTGGCCTGTTCTTTATCACGGTGTACGCCGGGCGCGTATGGTGCGGTTACACCTGCCCGCAAAGCGTGTGGACGTGGATCTTCATGTGGTGCGAAAAAGTCACCGAAGGCGACCGCAACCAGCGCATCAAGCTCGACAAGGCGCCGATGGGCGCGAACAAATTCCTGCGTAAACTCAGCAAGCACACCCTGTGGCTGCTGATCGGTTTTGTCACCGGCATGACCTTTGTCGGCTACTTCTCGCCGATCCGCGAACTGGTGTTCGACTTCTTCACCGGCCAGGCCGATGGCTGGTCGTATTTCTGGGTGGGTTTCTTCACCCTCGCCACCTACGGCAATGCCGGCTGGCTGCGCGAACAGGTGTGCATCTACATGTGCCCCTATGCGCGGTTCCAGAGCGTGATGTTCGACAAAGACACCCTGATCGTCTCCTACGACCCGCGTCGTGGCGAACTGCGTGGCCCGCGTAAAAAAGGCACCGACTACAAGGCCCAGGGCCTGGGCGATTGCATCGATTGCACGATGTGCGTGCAGGTGTGCCCCACCGGCATCGACATCCGCGACGGCCTGCAAATCGAGTGCATTGGCTGTGCGGCGTGTATCGACGCTTGCGACAACATCATGGACAAGATGGAGTATCCGCGCGGCCTGATCAGCTACACCACCGAGCACAACCTGTCCGGGCAGAAAACCCACAAGCTGCGCCCACGCCTGATCGGTTACGCGCTGGTGTTGCTGGCGATGATCAGCTTGTTGGTGGGAGCGTTCTTCATGCGCTCGCTGGTGGGGTTCGACGTGAGCAAGGACCGCGTGCTGTACCGCGAAAACGCCGAAGGCCGCATCGAAAACGTCTACAGCCTGAAGATCATGAACAAGGACCAGCGCGACCACACCTATGTGCTCGACGCCTCGGGCCTGCCGGACCTCAAGCTGCAAGGCCGGCGTGAAATCAAGGTGGCTGCCGGCGATATCGTCAGCATGCCGGTTGAGTTGTCGAGCGCACCGGAACAATTGCCGTCGAGCACCAACGAGGTGAAATTCATCCTCACCGATGCCGATGACGCCAGCGTCCGTATTGAAGCCAAGAGCCGATTCATCGGCCCCCAAGTTCGTTGACTATAGAGAGTAAAACAATGCCCGTAGCTACCGCCGCAAGCCCTTGGTACAAGCACCTCTGGCCGTGGATCATCATTGGCATCCTGACCTGTTCGGTGACGTTGACCTTGTCCATGGTGACCATCGCGGTGAACAACCCGGACAACCTGGTCAACGACAACTACTACGAGGCCGGCAAAGGCATCAACCGCTCGCTGGACCGCGAACTGCTGGCCCAGACCCTGCAACTGCGCGCCAAGGTGCACCTGGATGAACTGACCGGTGAAGTCGAGCTGCACCTGACTGGCAACAGCAACCCGAACACATTGGAACTGAACCTGATTTCGCCGACCCAACCGGAAAAAGACCGCCGGATTACCCTGACCCGCAGCGACAGTGAGCCCAGCCGCTACATCGGCCAGGTGACCGACAAGGTCGAAGGCCGCCGCTTCGTCGAGTTGCTCGGCGTGGAAGGAGACAAGACCTGGCGCATGTTCGAAGAAGAGCAAGTCAGCCACGACAAGGACTTGCTGCTGGGTGATGAGCCATTGCAGGGTGCCGAAGACCTGAAAAAATAAACAGCCTGCGCTTCGCGCTTCGCGAGCAAGCCCGCTCCCACATTTGGAATGCATTTCAAAATGTGGGAGCGGGCTTGCTCGCGAAGAGGCCCTCCCAGCCAATAAAGATTCCAGCTCATGACCACCCCCTGCTACCACTGCGCCCTACCCGTCCCCTCCGGCAGCCGTTTCACCACGGTGATTCTCGGTGAGCGCCGTGAACTCTGCTGCCCAGGCTGCCAGGCAGTGGCCGAAGCCATCGTGGCCGGCGGGCTGGAGAGCTATTACCAACATCGCAGCGAAGCCTCCGCCAACCCCGAGGCCCTGCCGGTGCAATTGGTGGATGAGCTGGCACTGTACGACCGTGCCGACGTGCAAAAGCCCTTTGTGCGCCACGA
Source organism: Pseudomonas sp. PGPPP1 (assembly GCF_002255865.1). NCBI lineage: Bacteria > Pseudomonadati > Pseudomonadota > Gammaproteobacteria > Pseudomonadales > Pseudomonadaceae > Pseudomonas > Pseudomonas sp. PGPPP1. The sequence goes on from NZ_NKIG01000010.1 coordinate 135,178, forward strand.
AGGCGACCTCGCCGAAACCACCCTGTTGATGGAAGGCATCAGTTGCGCCGCCTGTGGCTGGCTGATCGAAAAACACCTGCGCAGCCTGCCCGCCGTCGCCGAAGCGCGGCTGAACCTGTCCAACCACCGCCTGCAAGTGCGCTGGGCCGACGGGCAATTGCCACTGAGCCAACTGCTCAGCGAGCTGCGCCATATCGGCTACGCCGCCCACCCTTATCAGGCGGACCGCGCGTCCGAACAACTGGCCAGTGAAAACCGCCGAGCCTTGCGCCAGTTGGGCGTGGCAGGCTTGCTGTGGTTCCAGGCGATGATGGCAACCATGGCCACCTGGCCGGAATTCAATATCGACCTGAGCCCGGAACTGCATGTGATCCTGCGCTGGGTCGCGATGTTTCTGACCACCCCCATCGTGTTCTACAGTTGCGCGCCCTTCTTCAAAGGGGCCATGCGTGATTTGCGCACGCGCCACCTGACCATGGACGTGTCGGTTTCCCTGGCCATCGGCGGGGCCTACCTGGCGGGCATCTGGACCGCAATCACCGGCGTCGGCGAGCTGTACTTCGATGCGGTCGGTATGTTCGCCCTGTTCCTGCTGGCCGGCCGTTACCTGGAGCGTCGCGCACGGGAGCGCACGGCGGCGGCCACTGCGCAGTTGGTTAACCTGCTACCCGCGTCTTGCCTGCGCTTGAAAGCCGACGGCCAGAGCGAACGCATCCTGCTCAGCGAACTGGCCCTGGGCGACCGCGTGCTGGTGCACCCCGGCGCGGTGCTGCCGGCAGATGGCGTGATCCTCGACGGCCAGTCGAGCATCGACGAATCCCTGCTCACCGGTGAGTACCTGCCGCAACCGCGCCAGGTCGGCGATGCGGTCACCGCAGGCACCCTCAACGTTGAAGGCGCCCTGACCGTCGAAGTGCGCGCCCTGGGCCATGACACGCGCCTGTCTGCCATCGTGCGCCTGCTGGAACGCGCCCAAGCCGAGAAGCCGCGCCTGGCCGAGATCGCCGACCGTGCCGCCCAGTGGTTCCTCCTGTGCTCGCTGATTGCCGCCGCCGTGATCGGCCTGGTGTGGTGGGAGCTGGATTCATCGCGGGCGTTCTGGATCGTGCTGGCGATGTTGGTGGCAACCTGTCCGTGCGCGCTGTCCCTGGCCACGCCCACCGCGCTCACTGCGGCCACTGGCACCTTGCATAAACTGGGGCTGCTGCTGACCCGTGGCCACGTGCTGGAAGGTTTGAACCAGATCGACACGGTGATCTTCGACAAGACCGGCACCCTGACCGAAGGGCGCTTGGCCCTGCGTGCGATCCGCCCCCTGGGCACGCTGAACAGCGATCTGTGCCTGAGCCTCGCTGCAGCCCTGGAAAACCGCTCGGAACACCCGATTGCCCGTGCGTTTGGCCGTGCACCGCTGGCTGCCGATGAAGTGCTCAGCTCCCCCGGCCTTGGCCTGGAAGGCCGGGTCGGCGACCGGCATCTGCGCATCGGTCAACCGGGTTTTGTTTGCGAACTGAGTGGCTGCCCGATCCCGCCCTCGCCGAAAGACGCCGGGCAGTGGCTGCTGCTGGGCGACCGCGACGGCGCCCTCGCCTGGTTTGTCCTGGACGACCGCCTACGCAGCGACGCCCCGGCGTTGCTGGCCGCCTGCAAGGCGCGCGGCTGGCGTACGTTGCTGCTGTCCGGGGACAGTTCGCCGATGGTGGCCAGTGTGGCGGCCGAGTTGGGCATCGACGAAGCCCGTGGCGGCTTGCGCCCCGACGACAAGCTGCAGGTACTGCAACAACTGCACAAGCAAGGCCGCAAGGTGTTGATGCTCGGCGATGGGGTCAACGACGTACCGGTGCTTGCCGCTGCCGATATCAGCGTGGCGATGGGCTCGGCCACCGACCTGGCCAAGACCAGCGCCGATGCGGTGCTGCTGTCCAACCGGCTCGATGCCTTGGTACAAGCCTTCACCCTCGCGCGCCGCACTCGTCGGGTAATCATTGAAAACCTGCTGTGGGCCGGGCTGTACAATGGCCTTATGCTGCCGTTTGCCGCCCTGGGCTGGATCACGCCGATATGGGCGGCCATCGGCATGTCCCTCAGTTCGTTGACCGTGGTGCTCAACGCCCTGCGCCTGACTCGCCTGCCGAGCGCGCACGTCGCCAGCACCCCGACATTAACCCGCCCGCTGCCGGCCTGAGCCGCGTGGGCATGGAGTACCGATGCCAGCTCTCTACGTGATGATTCCGGCGGCGCTGTTGTTGGTGGGCGTCGCCATCTACATCTTCTTCTGGGCCGTGGACAGCGGCCAGTACGACGACCTCGACGGCCCGGCCCACAGCGTGCTGTTCGACGACCAGGACCCGAACCACCTGGCCGGCATCGAAGAAGCCAACCATCCGGAACAACCGCCCAAAGACCCACCGCATGCTTGAGTTGGCCCCGCTGCTGGTTTCCGCGCTGATCCTCGGCCTGCTCGGCGGTGGCCATTGCCTGGGCATGTGCGGCGGCTTGATGGGCGCATTGACGCTGGCGATTCCCCCCGAACAACGCAGCCGGCGGTTTCGCCTGCTGCTGGCCTACAACCTGGGGCGCATCCTCAGCTATGCCACGGCCGGTGTATTGATCGGCCTGGCAGGCTGGGCTGTCGCCAACAGCCCGGCTGCCATGTTCATGCGTGTGCTGGCCGGGCTGTTATTGATCAGCATGGGCTTGTACCTAGCCGGCTGGTGGAGCGGCCTGACCCGCATCGAAGCCCTCGGGCGCGGCCTGTGGCGGCATATCCAGCCAATTGCCAGCCGATTACTGCCGGTGTCCAGCCTGCCTCGCGCGTTGCTGCTGGGCGCGCTCTGGGGCTGGCTGCCGTGTGGGTTGGTCTACAGCACATTGCTGTGGGCCGCGAGCCAGGGCAATGCGCTGGACAGTGGTTTGCTGATGCTGGCGTTCGGCCTCGGCACCTGGCCGGTGCTTTTGGCCACCGGGCTGGCAGCGGAACGCATCACGGCCTTGCTACGCAAACGCAGCGTGCGCATGGCCGGTGGGCTGCTGGTGATTCTGTTCGGTATCTGGACGCTGCCTGGCCCCCATCAGCACTGGCTAATGGGCCACTAAAAGGCTATGTGGCATAGCGCCGCTCCCCGTTGATGCAAATCAACATGCCCCCTCGGCCACGCCCCTAGACTCGGCCCATTAGCCTATCCGGGGGACCGCCCGCATGCTCGACGCCATTCGTTGGGACACCGATCTGATTCACCGCTACGACCTGGCGGGACCGCGCTACACGTCCTACCCCACCGCCGTACAATTCGACAGCCAGGTCGGCACCTTCGACCTGCTCCACGCCCTGCGCGACAGTCGCAAGGCCGTGCGGCCCTTGTCGTTGTATGTGCACGTGCCGTTCTGCGCGAACATTTGCTACTACTGCGCCTGCAACAAGGTGATCACCAAGGACCGTGGCCGCGCCCACGCTTATCTGCAGCGCTTGGAGCAGGAGATCCAGTTGGTGGCGTGCCACCTCGACCCCAAGCAGCCGGTGGAACAACTGCACTTTGGCGGTGGCACGCCGACCTTTCTCAGCCACGATGAACTGCGTCAGGTCATGGGCTGCCTGCGTCAGCACTTCAACCTGCTGGACGACGACTCCGGCGACTACGGCATCGAGATCGACCCCCGCGAGGCAGATTGGGCCACCATGGGCCTGCTGCGTGAACTGGGCTTCAACCGCGTGAGCATCGGCCTGCAAGACCTCGATCCCGAGGTGCAACGGGCGGTCAATCGCCTGCAAAGCCTGGAAGAAACCCGTGCGGTGATCGATGCGGCGCGCACCCTGCAATTTCGTTCGATCAATATCGACCTGATCTACGGCTTGCCCAAGCAGACCCCGCTGAATTTTGCGCGCACCGTTGACGAAGTGATTCGCTTGCAACCGGACCGCCTGTCGGTGTTCAACTACGCGCACCTGCCGGAACGCTTCATGCCCCAGCGGCGTATCAACACCGACGACCTGCCCTCCCCCGCAGAAAAGCTGTTGATGCTGCAAACCACTATCGAGCAACTGACCCAGGCCGGTTACCGCTACATCGGCATGGACCATTTCGCCCTGCCAGATGACGAACTGGCCATCGCCCAGGAGGAAGGCACCCTACAGCGTAACTTCCAGGGCTACACCACCCACGGCCATTGCGACTTGATCGGGCTCGGCGTGTCGGCCATCAGCCAGATCGGCAACCTGTATTGCCAGAACAGCAGCGACCTCAACGCCTACCAGAACACGTTGGCCAGCGCGCAACTGGCCACCAGCCGCGGCCTGGTATGCACCACGGATGATCGGTTGCGGCGGGAAGTGATCCAGCAGTTGATCTGCAATTTCAGCCTGGCATTCGAGAAGCTCGAGCAGGCCTTCAACATTGATTTTCGCGGGTATTTCGACGACATCTGGCCGCAGCTTGAGGCCATGGCCGCCGACGGCCTGATCGAGCTAGACGCTCGGGGCATTCAGGTACTGCCGGCCGGGCGGCTGCTGGTGCGGTCGGTGTGCATGGTGTTCGATGCCTACCTGGAGCACCAGAACAGGCAGCGATTTTCACGGGTGATTTGACGGTGCTTACTTCATCGCCAACGCGGCAGTCTTTACAGCAGCCTCAGCGCTCATGTCTTTCATCGCCTTGGCCAAGGCTACCTGAGCCGTGGTCAAGCCTGCCTGCAACCCGGCCAAGGCTGATTGCAGGCCCGCGACTTTGGCTTGCGCCTGTTCCGGGCTGAGGCTCTTGTCGGCCATGACCGCAGCCATTTCGGCCTGCTTCTCGGCGATCTGCTTCTTGATCTCACGAATCATCTTCAGCAGATTCTTGACGCTATCCGACAGGCCGCTGTCGTCGATGTCACTGTTGGAAGTCTTTTCTGCCGCCGCCGCTTTCATTGCTGCGCCGGAAATAGTCACGGAAACCGCAGGCTTGGTCTCGTCGGCAGCCGGCGTACCGGTCACTGCGGCAGCGTCAGTCTCGGCAGCCTTTTTGGTGTCAGGCGCTACCGGGATCTGGGTACGAAAGGCAAGTTGGGTACTGAGAGGAAGCATGATCTGAACCACCGAGCTCGTATTCGATAGCAGTACATCGGCGAACTTTGACAAATCTTTATACCGCTGCCGGTTTTTTGTACAGGCTGGCCTCGGCGCCCCCCAGTGCGTTACCCTTACGTCTTATGTGTGTTTTCCCACAAGGATTTAAGAAATGTCCGAGCCAGTTAAACTGCGCGCTCACAGCCAGGCTCATTGCAAGGATTGCAGCCTGGCCCCCCTCTGCTTGCCACTTTCGTTGAATTTGGAAGACATGGATGCGCTGGACGACATCGTTAAACGCGGCCGCCCACTGAAAAAAGGCGAGTTTCTGTTTCGCCAGGGCGACAAGTTCGATTCCGTTTATGCAGTACGTTCGGGTGCGTTGAAAACATTCAGCCTGAGCGACAGCGGCGAAGAGCAAATCACCGGCTTCCACCTGCCCAGCGAACTGGTGGGCTTGTCGGGCATGGACACCGAGATTCACCCGGTGTCGGCCCAAGCATTGGAGACGACGTCGGTGTGCGAAATCCCCTTCGAGCGCCTGGACGAACTGGCCCTGCAACTGCCGCAATTGCGCCGCCAGTTGATGCGCGTGATGAGCCGCGAGATCCGTGACGACCAGCAAATGATGCTGCTGTTGTCGAAGAAGACCGCCGACGAGCGCATCGCAACCTTCCTGGTCAACCTGTCGGCACGTTTCCGTGCCCGAGGTTTCTCGGCCAACCAGTTCCGCCTGAGCATGTCGCGTAACGAAATCGGCAACTACCTGGGCCTGGCGGTGGAAACCGTGTCCCGCGTGTTTACCCGCTTCCAGCAGAACGAGCTGATCGCGGCCGAGGGCAAGGAAGTGCATATCCTCGACCCGATCCAGTTGTGCGCGCTGGCCGGGGGCTCGCTAGAGGGCTGATCCAGACACTGCGGTCGCGCCAACCGGTGAGGCCGCAGGTATACTTCGAGTCCGTTTCCAGCCCCAGGACTCTTCGACGATGACCTTCGATTCGTTCGACATCAAATCCCTTATCCGCCCCGTCATCGACTTTCCCAAGCCTGGGGTGATCTTTCGAGACATCACGCCGCTGTTCCAATCGCCCCGCGCCTTGCGCCTGGTGGCCGACAGTTTTGCCCACCGATACGTCGAGGCCGATTTCAGCCATATCGGCGCGATGGACGCGCGCGGCTTCCTGATCGGCTCAATCATCGCCTACCAACTGAACAAACCGCTGATCCTGTTCCGCAAGCAGGGCAAGCTGCCGGCCGACGTGCTGGCCGAGGGTTACCAGACCGAATACGGCGAGGCCTTCCTTGAAGTGCATGCCGACAGCCTGTGCGAAGGCGATTCGGTGCTGATGTTCGATGACCTGATTGCCACGGGAGGTACCTTGATTGCAGCGGCGAACCTGGTACGGCGCATGGGCGCGAAGATTTTTGAAGCGGCGGCGATTATTGATTTGCCAGAGTTGGGTGGGTCGCAGCGGCTAGAAGATATGGGGATTGCGACGTTTTGTTTGACGCAGTTTGGGTTGAGCGAGCAGTAACAGTTCTTGGTTGACTGTGCCGGCCCTATCGCAGGCAAGCCAGCTCCCACATTTTGATTTGCGAATACAGTCAAATGTGGGAGCTGGCTTGCCTGCGATAGGGCCTTCAATAACAACACAGGGCTAAAGCCCCATCTGCTTGCTGATGATCTCGTTCATCACCTCCCGCGTCCCACCGCCAATCGACAGGATACGGTTGTCCCGGTAAAGCCGCTCCACCAGGCTGCCGCGCATGTAGCCCTGCCCACCCAGAATCTGCACCGCGTCATAAGTGACCCGGTCAGCCGTATCGGTCGCCAGGTTCTTGGCCATCGAAATTTCCTTGATCACACTCTTGCCCCCGGCCATCTTCGCCGCCTGGCGGTAGGTGAATTCCCGCGAGACTTCCACCGCCGTGGCCATTTCCGCGAGGCGATGCTTGAGCACCTGGAATTTCCCAATGGGTTTGCCAAAGGCTTGACGTTGGGCGGCCCACTTGAGGCTCTCCTCCAGTGCCATCTGTGCGGTCATATTGGCCATCAGCGCCAGGGCCAGGCGTTCGCTTTGGAAGTTACCCATGATGCAGGCAAACCCCATGTTCTCGGCGCCGATCAGGTTGCCTACCGGCACACAGCAATCATCGAAGAACAACTCAGCCGTGTCCGACGCCCACCAGCCCATTTTCTTCAGTGGCTGGCCAACGGTGAAACCGGGGGTGTCCTTTTCGATGAGCAACAGGCTAATGCCTGCGAAGCCAGGCCCGCCGGTTCGCACGGCGACGGTATAGAAGTCGGCGCGGAAACCGCTGGTGATAAAGGTCTTGCTGCCGCTGACGCGGTAATGGTCGCCATCACGAATGGCGCGGGTTTGCAGGTTGGCCACATCCGAGCCACCACCGGGCTCGGTGACGGCCAGGGCGATGATCTTCTCGCCTGCCAACACCTGCGGTGCCACGCGTTCGCGCACCTCGGGCCGTGCCCATTTGACGACCGGCGGCAGGCCGATATCCAGTGACCCGAGCCCCGCCACGACCCCGCCAGAACCGCAGCGCATCAGCTCTTCACTGGCCGCCACTTTGGCGAACAGATCACCTTCGTGGCTGCCGCCCAGCGCTTCTGGATAACCGATGCCTAAAATTCCCGCCGCGCCCGCCTTGAGGTAGAGCTCACGGGGAAAGCTTCCAGCCTCCTCCCACTGCTCGATGCCCGGCAACAACTCGCGTTCGACAAAACGACGCACGCTGTCGCGGACCAATTGGTGGCTGGGGTCGAAGTAATCCTGATAGGCAGACATCGGCAAACTCCACGCAGAGGTGGAGCGAAATTACCAAGCGCTTGCTTGGTTTTCAAGCCAAGCACAGCTATCACTGGCAACGCAAAACTAATGTGGGAGCGGGCTTGCTCGCGAAAGCGGTGTATCAGGTACAGGTTTTCTGACTGAGCCACCGCTTTCGCGAGCAACCCCGCTCCCACATTTTGCTTTGCTGTGTTGCTTAGAGCGCGATCGGCTTGCGACCTGCAAACGAATGCGCCAGCGTCCCGCCATCTACCAATTCCAACTCACCACCCAACGGCACGCCATGGGCAATCCGCGAGGTGATCAGGCCTTTGTTGGTCAGCAGTTGGGCGATGTAATGCGCCGTCGCCTCGCCTTCCACCGTCGGGTTGGTGGCCAGGATCACTTCGGTGAAAGTGCCTTGTTCTTCGATGCGTGCGACCAGCTGCGGAATGCCGATGGCTTCCGGCCCCAAGCCATCCAGCGGTGACAGGTGGCCCTTGAGCACAAAGTAGCGCCCGCGATAACCGGTCTGCTCCACCGCGTACACATCCATCGGCCCTTCCACCACGCACAGCAGCGTGTCGTCGCGGCGCGGGTCGGCGCATTGCGGGCAGAGTTCTTCCTCGGTGAGGGTGCGGCACTGGCGGCAGTGGCCCACTCCGGTCATGGCCTGGCTCAAGGCCTGTGCCAGCCGGGTGCCGCCGCTGCGGTCGCGCTCCAGCAGTTGCAGCGCCATGCGTTGGGCGGTTTTCTGGCCCACACCCGGCAAGGTCCGCAGGGCGTCGATCAGTTGGCGAATCAGGGGGCTGAAGCTCATGGGCGAAAGGTCCGACAAAACAACGAGACGCGGTTTATACCCGCGCCCCGGATTAGCGTCAAATGGTCAATCCTGTGCGACCCGCACCACCAACTTGCCGAAGTTGCGCCCTTCGAGCAAACCGATAAACGCTTCGGGCGCTTGCTCAAGGCCGTCCACCACGTCTTCACGAAATTTCACCTTACCCTCGCGCACCCACGGAGCCATCGCGCTGATGAACTCAGGATGACGGTCGCCATAGTCATCGAACACGATAAAGCCCTGGATACGTACCCGCTTGGTCAGCAACGTGCGTTGCAGCGCCGGCAGCCGGTCGGGACCGCTGGGTGGCTGATGGGCGTTGTAGCCAGCGATCAAACCACACAGGGGAATGCGTGCCTTGGGATTGAGCAATGGCACGACCGCGTCGAAGACCTTGCCGCCGACGTTCTCGAAATAGATATCCACGCCTTTGAAGCAGGCCAGCGCCAGTTCGTTGGCGAAATCCGCGCTCTTATGGTCGATGCAGGCATCAAAGCCCAATTCGTCCACCACGTAGCGGCATTTGTCCGCACCGCCCGCGATCCCCACCACCCGCAAGCCTTTGAGCTTGGCCACTTGGCCAACAACCGAGCCCACTGCGCCGGACGCGGCCGCCACTACCAGGGTTTCACCGGCCTTGGGCTGGCCAATATCCATCAGGCCCATGTAGGCCGTCATGCCCGGCATACCCAACACGCCCAAGGCCATCGAGGGGCTGGCCAAGCCCTTAGGCACTGGTATCACGTTGTGGCCGTCGGAAATGCTGTGGCTTTGCCAGCCGGTGGAACCGACCACCAGGTCACCCACTTCGAACTTCGGATTACGTGACTGCTCGATACGGCTGACAGCCCCGCCGGTCATCACCTCGTCGATTTCAACCGGTGCCGCGTAGGAAGGCGCGTCACTCATGCGCCCGCGCATGTAGGGGTCGAGGGACAGGTACAGGGTTTTCAGCAACACCTGGCCGTCTGCCAATTCCGGCAGGTTCACACGCTCCAGGCGGAAGTTTTCCGGGGTTGGCGCACCCTGGGGGCGTGAGACCAGGACAATGCGCTGGTTCAGAATCGGTTGTTGAGGCATCAGGGGCTCCTTTAACGAATCCATCGGTATAGGGTGCAGACCGTCTTTGCAGTGCCAGGGTTCAGAACAGATGACCCTGTAGTGAGCGGGCTTGCCCCGCGCTGGGCTGCGCCGCAGCCCCATTAAACTCACCGTACCATTCCAGGTAAAACCCGGCGCCTGGTTTTAGGGCCGCTTTGCGCCCCAGCGCGGGTGCAAGCCCGCTCACCACAGCAACTGCGTTCACTACGAGCACATACAAAAATGCCAGGCACTGGGCCTGGCATTGGAGTCTAGCTAACGCTCGCCGATCAGAACGGCAGCTTCATGCCCGGTGGCAGTTGCATGCCAGCGGTCACGCCGCCCATTTTTTCCTGGCTGTTGGCTTCGATCTTGCGCACCGCGTCGTTGACGGCTGCTGCGAACAACGCTTCCAGCATTTCCAGGTCATCTTCACCTACGCCCGGCAATACGCTTGGGTCGATGCTCACGCGCTTGATGTCGTGACGACCGGTCATCACCACGCTGACCATATCGCCACCGGCTTTACCGGTGACTTCGGCGTTGGCCAGTTCTTCCTGCATCTTGGCCATCTTTTCCTGCATCTGCTGCGCCTGCTTCATCAGGCCGGCCATGCCACCTTTCATCATGGGAATCACCTCAAAGTACGTGGATCAAGTTAGTTGCCCGGTGTCATGACGCTTGGGGCACCAGGGCTTCGACAGGTTCAATAGTATCGTGGCGGACGACCGCACCGAACTGTTGCATCATTTGTTGGATGAGCGGATCACCGTGGATCGAGTCTTCTGCTTCGCGCTGGCGGTTGATACGCCGGCGGGTCGCGGCCTGGGCCGGGGTTTCCTGCTCAGGCTTGATCAACTCGATGGCGATGGTCAGCGTGCGCTCATGGTACTGGTTCAGGGCATCGTTGAGGCGACGTTGCTGGGTCGCGTTGAACAGGGCGCTGTGGGCCGGGTCCAGGTGCAACAACCAGTGGTCGCCATCGATGGAGATAAGTGTGCAGTTGGCGGCGATGCTGCCGGTCATGCCGGAGATCGGCAGCTTCGGGAACAGCTCCAGCCATTGCAAGGCCAAGCCCGTGGCCGGCGCGGCAGCGGGTTCCGCCTCGGGCTCGGGGGCCGGCTCGGCGGTGTGCTCGCTGGCCAGATCGTCCAGGTAGCTGTAGGCCGAATCCATGTCCGGCTCGATGTAGTCTTCGTCCAGCGGCGGTTCGTCGTCATCGATACCCGGCACCGCAGCTTCCACCTGGGCGACGGTCGGCTCCGGCACAGGCGCCGACACCCACTCAGGCGCATCCGGCACTACGCTGTCCGGGGTTGGCGTGGGCATCGGTGTGAGTTCCGGCTGCTCACCGGTGGTTTCCAGAACGGGCTCCACCGCCGGCTGTTGCTCGACTTCGGGCTCGGCCTCGGCTTCTACCGGGTCATTCCATGGCAAATCGACGACCGGCGCGGCCTCTGCAACTGGTGCAGGTTGCGGCTCAACCACGGGCGCCGCCACGACCGGCAAGGGCTCTGGCGCAGGCGCAGCAACCACTGGCGCAACGACTGCCGCGCCAGCCACTGGTTTGGCGGAATCAACTGTGGCCTGGCTGATCCCCACTGGCTTTAGCGGCTGTCTCGGTGCGTCTGCCGAGTCGGCTGGCCGGAAGGCCAGCATTCGCAGCATGACCATTTCAAAGCCACCGCGCGGCTCCGGCGCCAAGGGCAAGTCCCGGCGGCCGATCAGGCCCATCTGGTAGTAGAACTGCACATCTTCGGCCGGCAGTGCCTGGGCCAGGGCCAACACGCGGTCGCGATCGCCATGACCATTGTCGACACCTTCAGGCAAAGCCTGGGCGATGGCAACGCGGTGCAGCACATTGAGAATTTCAGACAGTACGCCGTTCCAGTCCGGACCTTGCTCCGACAGGTGGCGCACGGCTTCGAGCAATGCCTTGGCGTCACCTTCGATCAAGGCGTGCAGCACGTCGAATACCTGGCCATGGTCCAGGGTGCCGAGCATGGCGCGCACATCGGCGGCCATGACCTTGCCTTCACCAAAGGCGATGGCCTGGTCGGTGAGGCTCATGGCGTCACGCATCGAGCCATCGGCGGCGCGGCCAAGCAGCCACAGCGCGTCGTCTTCGAACGGTACATTCTCGACGCCCAGCACGTGGGTCAGATGCTCGACGACCCGTTCAGGCGTCATGTTCTTGAGGGAGAACTGCAGGCACCGCGACAGAATGGTTGCAGGAAGTTTCTGCGGGTCGGTGGTGGCCAGGATGAATTTGACGTAGGGCGGCGGCTCTTCCAGGGTTTTCAACAGTGCGTTGAAGGAATGGCTGGAAAGCATGTGCACTTCGTCGATCAGGTAGACCTTGAAACGCCCGCGGCTGGGCGCGTACTGCACGTTGTCCAGCAGTTCGCGGGTGTCTTCGACCTTGGTGCGGCTCGCGGCGTCGATCTCGATCAGGTCGACAAAACGGCCTTCGTCGATTTCCCGGCACACCGAGCAGGTGCCGCAAGGCGTAGAAGTGATACCGGTTTCACAGTTTAGGCATTTGGCGATGATGCGCGCGATGGTGGTCTTGCCCACCCCACGGGTCCCGGTAAACAGGTAGGCGTGGTGCAGCCGCTGGCTGTCCAAGGCATTGATCAGAGCCTTGAGCACATGGGTCTGGCCGACCATTTCGCGGAACGAGCGCGGACGCCATTTACGTGCAAGAACCTGATAACTCATCGAAAACCGTCGCAACTGGGAAACAGAAGCCGGTAATGCTAGCGGAGCAAGGGGGAAATTGCATCCGGCACGCTCGCCTAATCTGACTAAGCTCTGTTGGCTGGCCCCGAAAAGGCCTGAACCCGGAGAGTGTATGCGCGTAGTCCTGGGCGCTTTATGGATGATCACCACGGCAAGCCTGGCAGCGCCCACACCGCTGCGCTTCTCGGTTTCCGACAGCTGGGCGATGCCCATGGTGCAGCTGGACGGCGACCAGCCCACCCAAGGCATCCTCTATGACCTGATGTCGAGCCTGGCCACCCAGGTCGGGCGCCCGGCGCAGTTCCATGTCCTGGCTCGGGCGCGCATTGCCGGCGCCATGGAACACGGCGACATCGACATACGCTGTTATGTCGCCCAAGCCTGGGTCGACAACCTCTCCGGCGACTACATCTGGAGCGTGCCCCTGATGGTGCAGCGCAACGTGCTGGTAAGCCCCCGCGCTCCGGCGCAACCGGTGCAACTGGCCAAGCTGGCACCGCAGTCGATCGGCACAGTGCTCAACTACCGCTACTCCACCCTAGACGCGCTGTTCGCCAAAGGCCAACTCACTCGCGACGACGCTCGCAACGAAGAGCAAGTGCTGCAAAAGCTGGTGGCCGGACGCTACCAGTACGCCGTCATCAATGAATGGACCCTGGACCGTTTCAACCTGGGCATGCCAGAAGGTCGCCGGCTGCATAAAGTGGCAGCGATCGAGGAGCTGAGCCTGGGCTGCATTGTGCGCAATGACCCAAACGTGCCAGTGCAACCGATTTTGCGCACGCTGCTACGGATGAAGATGTCCGGCGAGATCGACGACATCATCCGGCTGTACACTGGGGAGACCGCACCCAGCGCCCCTCAAGACTGATGGCTGCCACACTGGCCAGCACAATCACCCCGCCCAACACCACCTGCGCAGCAATGTGCTCGCCTAACAATGTCGCCGCCATCACCATCGCCACGGGCGGGATCAAATACATCGCCACCGACGCGCGGCTGACCTCCACATGCTTCAACACGTACCCCCACGCCAGGTACGCCAGGGCACTCGGAAAGATGCCCAGCACCAGCACCGCCAGGTTCTCCGGCAACGGCGCCTGCACCACGGCAGCGGGCAGGCCCGGCAGGTTCACCAGCAACATCAAGGTGCCCGCCCACACCATGTAGCACGCCATGGTCAGCGGGCTGTAGCGATGGGCATAGTGTTTCTGGAGGGCGAAATACACGCTCCACGACACCGCTGCCAGCAGGATCAGCAAGCCACGCGGGTCAATATCACCCACGCCATGATCGCCCCAGATCACCACCAGCACGCCGAGCAACCCCAGCAACACGCAGCCCCAACGCCAGGCACTGACCCGCTCCTTCAAGCAGAAAAATGCGATCAACACGCTGAACAGCGGCGCCGACTGCGCCAATACGCTGGACGCCGCCGCCGTGACGAACTGCTGCCCGTGATTGAGGCTGGTGTGATGCAGGAACACCCCGAAAAAACCCAACACCAGCAACCACGGCAGATCCCTCACCCGCGGTCGACCGATACCCATCACCAGCGCCACACCCGCCATGAACACCGACGCAATCAAAAACCGCAGCAACGCCAACTGGCCAGGACTGTAGCTGTGCAGCCCCATGTGCACGCCAATCGGCGAATAAGCCCAACAAAGGATGACGCCGGCAATGACTAGCGTAAGCTTCACGGGTGACGGGGTATTCATCGAAGGTATCCAGAAACTGAGAAGGAATGCCGTCAGTCTTGGGCCGCGCAAGGCGTAGGACAATTAACCGTTTCTGACTTCTGAAATCACTGGAACTGAGCAATGGAACTGGCCCAACTGAAAATGGTGCGAGCCGTGGCGCAAACCGGCAGCGTGGCCCAGGCGGCCGTGCAGTTGCATTGCGTGCCGTCCAACATCACCACGCGCATCAAGCAACTGGAAGGCGAGTTGGGCACCCCGCTGTTTATCCGTGCCGGGCGTGGGTTGGCCATCAGTGCCGCCGGTGAGATCTTTTTGGAGTACTGCGAACGCATTCTCGCGCTGGTGGACGAATCCAAACGCGCCGTGGACGCCAACGCCATTCCCCGTGGCACCTTGCGCATCGGCGCCGTGGAGTCCAGTGCCAGCGGCCGCCTGCCGCCGTTACTGGCGGAGTATCACCGGCGCTACCCGGATGTGAGCCTGGAACTGGTGACTGGCGCCTGGGGCCAACTGCTCGACGACCTGCAACATCACCGCCTGGATGTGGCGCTGGTGGCGTCCGGCGGCAAACGCGCCAAGCTTGAACACAGCGTGGTCTACAGCGAGCGCCTGGTGCTGATCGCCAGCGCCTCCAGCGAACCGATCCGCAACGCCGCCGACCTGGCCGGCCGCACCCTGCTGGTATGGCCGCCCGGCTGCCCCTACCGCGCGGCGCTGGAAAACTGGGTCAAGCCCCACGACTTCAAGCCAAGCATCGCCAGCTATGCCAGCTGGGGCACAATCATCGGCTGCGTGAGTGCGGGGATCGGCGTGGCGTTGGCGCCAGAGGGCATCCTGGCGCGCTATGAGCAGGCCAACCAACTGGCGTCTTACCGGTTTGAAGAACTGCAGGCCGTGGACAACCTGCTGTTCTGGCACAAAGACACCCAGCGGCACCTGGCGCGGGATGCGTTTGCCGGGTTGCTGCGGGAGACGTTCGGCTAGCCTAACTTCACTGCGGGCACGGATTGACGATTGCAAACTCATCCGTATTCGCCATCCCCGGCTTATAGCCAGGCGTGGTGACGTAGCGCAAAACCTTATTACCGGTGAGTTTCACAAATGAGCCCTCGACACCGGTGAACACCTTCTGCTGGTTGCCCGTCAGGTAATCGAAGATCTTCAACTTCATCGGCATATTCATCTGGCCGCCTGGCGTGATGGGCGCCAGCATGAAGGCATCGTCTTTGGTGAACACGTAGAAGATTTCCGGCTTGTCACGACCCTCCGTCACTTTCGCGCACATCACCTCTTCGACACGTAAGGTCCTGACCGGAATATAAGTCTTGTTCTGGTAGAGGCTGAGAATGAACCCTTGCTTGGTCAACACACCCAACCCCTGGGTGGCATGGCAGATCTCTGCAATCCCGTAGGTGTAGGGGCACCAGTTGGTTTCGGTGATGCCGATGATATCGGCCGGTGCAACGCCCAGGTCATGTTCAATTTTGGCCCGGTCTTCGGGGCTCTGATAGGGAATCATCACGCAGCCGTGCAAACCTAGCACCAGTGCGGAGAGTAAAACGAGGGACGAAAAACGCATGTGGGACCTCCATGTCTACGGGAGGCGCATGCTACGCGAGTCAGGGCTTGGGCGCAGCCAGGCGACGGATTAGCCCGCCTGTAAAATTCGGCCTTTCAATTTAAACGAAGCGTTTATTCACAAGCTGGGCTACTGTCACGGACGCATGACGCACCTGAAACCATTCAAGGATTGAAATGAAAGCGCCTCTACTACTGATCTCGTTGCTCCTGGCCCTGCTGTCCGGCTGCACCACCTCTTCAACCCCAGATATGTCACGCCCCTCGATTGCCGAAACCAAGACAGTGGTGTTCGGCAGCAAGACGTTCGTCCTGAAATTCCAGAAGGATGGCTTGTGGGAGTATTTCCCCGCTGAGGAAAGCGTCGATGCCTGGAGTGAAATGGTGGACTTCACCGTCGTTTCTCGCGACTTCAACCGCTTCACGCCTCTGGACCTCGCCAAGCGCGCCATCCAGTTGCACCAGCAGGAAAACCCGAACAGCCCGGCGATTCTGCTGACGGACAATAAAACGGGGATCGACTATTCGATGCATTTCTACCCCAAGTCACTGCGTAAAGACGGGCACTTCTCTGAAATCAGTTATTTCAAGTATTACAAAGACAGCGGCACCGGCCAGACCATCATTTTCCACTTCGCGAGGAATATTCCGGTTCCGAGTGACCCCGAGGCAAAGGCCGTGGAAACAGGCCGGGAAATAGTGCCGCTGATCGAGGCATTTCCGAAGTACCGGCCATAAGGCCGTAGAACGGACAGCACAACGCTGTTCGCAGGCAATGATTGCCAGCAAAGCGCATATAAAAAATTTGGATTTAGGTGGGTGTTGCAGGAAGAGCGTTATGGAGGCAACCCCACCAGCCACACCCCGGCACACAATGTTCCCGCTGTGGCTGCTGCCTTCCGGCTCTGACCAGGTTCACGGGTAATCGTTGCGGGGGGACCGATGGGGTCACCATAACGACGCCTGCCTCTCGGCAAGCGGGGCCATTGTACCGATCTAATCAGAAGTTACAACCGTTCGTGGCGGATTAAAAATATCTGATGGCTCAAGTACTTGCCTGTTTCCCCAGAAGGTACATCGCCCGCTGTAGAGCCGGGATGCAGACGACTCGGCCTGTAGTGAGCGGGCTTGCCCCGCGCTGGGGGGCGAAGCCGCCCCAAATCCCGGCACCTCGGTCTTTCTGAAACATGGCGACGCCCGGTTTAGGGCGGCTTCGCCCCCCAGCGCGGGGCAAGCCCGCTCACTACAGACTCAGCTATTGAACCTGTAGCACGTCATCCGCCCGGCCGCCCTCTTCCTGGATCACCAGGTGGATGAAGTGCAGCTTGGCGATCACCGGCGGTGGCAGCACGAAGGGATAGAAATCCGGCTGGCCCATGCTGCGCGACAGCTCATTGAGCATGCCGGCAAGCTCGATCCACGCGTTGACGAATGACAGGAACGCCATGCCGCCAGGGTGTTCGGGGTCGTAGAGGGTGGTGAGGGGAAACGGCTGGTAATCCAGGTCCATCTCGCGGGCGCTCATGCCGAAGCCGAGCGCGGTGTCGACGGCGTCCATCATGTGCAGGTAGTGCGCCCAGGTTTCTGCCCAGTCTTCCCAGGGGTGCATGGTGGCATAGGCGCTGACGCAGGTTTGTTGCCAGTCGGGACGCGGGCCGTTCTGGTAGTGATGATCCAGTGCATCGGCGTAACTGGCGCGTTCGTCGCCGAACAGGTTACGAAACGGTTGCTGCCACTGGGTATTGGCGATCAGACGATCCCAGTAATAGTGGCCGACTTCATGCCGGAAATGCCCGAGCAAGGTTCGATAAGGCTCGCGCATTTGCACCCGGACTTTTTCGCGGTGGGCGTCGTCGGCCTCCTTGATATCGAGGGTGATCAGGCCGTTGGCGTGGCCCGTCATGGGGGCGTTGCCTTCAAGGTCGATGCCAACGAAGTCAAAAGCCAGGCCGGCATCCTCATCGACGGTTTTGGGGACCACTCGCAAACCCAGACTGACCAGTTGCGCCACCAGACGACGCTTGGCGATCTCGACCTTGCGCCAACGCTCAGGGTTTTCCGGGACGGACAGGTCAGGGATGGTGCGATTCAAGCTACAAGCCACACACAGGGGTGCGGTGCTGTGGGCGGGAATCAACCAGTTGCAGGCCGCCGGGGTGTCAAGGTTGGCGCAGCGGCGGAAGGCGCCGGCGTCGAGGTTGCCGTCCTGCAGCCAGGTGCCTTCGACAGGGCCGGGCTGCAGGGAGGCCAGCCGGCTTTGTTGGGGTTGGTAGCCCAGCAACGCCTGGCAAGCCAGGCATTGGCTGTTGCGAAAGAACAGGGATTGGCCGCAGCGGCATTGCCACACCTTGCTGTTGCGAGATGGGCCGGCCACGAACGGTGCGGCGATGCGCGAACTGAGCTGCTCGAAGTAGCGGAACATGGCGATCTCTCCCTGGGTGACAGAGACTAGATCATTTCCCGCGAGAGATCGTTCCCACGCTCTGCGTGGGAACGATCTCTCGCGGTCAGACGGTGATGTTGTGCTTGGCGAGGAACGCGACGAAGGCTTCTTCATCCAGCACCTTCAAGCCCAGTTCGCTGGCCTTGGTCAGTTTCGAACCAGCGCCCGGCCCGGCCACCACGCAGTGGGTTTTCGCCGAAACAGAGCCCGCCACTTTGGCGCCCAGGCTTTCGAGCTTGTCCTTGGCCACGTCGCGACTCATCAGTTCCAGCGAGCCGGTGAGTACCCAGGTGTGGCCAGCTTCGGGCAAACCTTCGACCACCTTCTTCTCGCTGTCCCAATGCATGCCAAAGTCCTTGAGCTGCTGCTCAATGGCCAGGGCACGGTTGGCGTTGTCGGCGTTATCAAAGAAGTCGCGCACGGCCTTGGCCTGCTTCTCGGGCAGCGCCTGGCGCATATCCAGCCAATCGGCCTTGATCACCCCTTCCAGGCTGCCGAACTTGTCCGCCAGCTTCTGCGCAGCGCCAGGGCCAACGGTCGGCACGTGCAGCTTGTCCAGCAAGCCGCCGAGCGTGGTGCTGGAGGCAAACTCGGCACTCAGGTCGCCCTGATCCTGCAGTTGCAGGCCGCATTCCTCCGGCGACAGCAACGCACCGATCACGTCCTGGTTATGGCTGTCTTCAAAGAAACTGTGAATCTCGTGCGCCACTTCCAGGCCCACGTCCGGCAAGTACGTCAGCACTTCCGGCAAGGCCTTTTGCACGCGCTCCAGGGATGCCAGGGAGCGCGCCAGCACCTTGGCGGTCTCCTCGCCGACGTCGGGGATGCCCAGGGCGTAAATAAAACGCGCCAGGGTCGGCGTCTTGCTGTTTTCGATGGCGGTGATCAGCTTCTTGCTGGAGATATCGGCGAAGCCTTCCAGGTCGATGATCTGCTCGTACTTGAGCTTGTAGAGATCGGCCGGCGAGCCGATGAGTTTCTCATCCACCAGTTGCTCGATGGTCTTGTCGCCCAGGCCGTCGATGTCCATGGCGCGTCGCGAAACGAAGTGGATGATCGCCTGCTTGAGCTGCGCACCACAGGCCAGGCGCCCGACGCAGCGGTACACCGCGCCTTCGCTGACGGTTTCCTTGCCCTTGCTGCGCTTGACCAGTTGGGTACGCTCCACATGGGAGCCGCACACCGGGCAGCTTTCGGGGATCGGCACCGGGCGGGCGTTTTCCGGGCGGCGTTCGAGCACCACGGAGACGACTTGCGGGATCACATCACCGGCGCGACGGATGATCACGGTGTCGCCGATCATGACGCCCAGACGCGCGACCTCGTCCATGTTGTGCAGGGTTGCGTTGGACACCGTCACACCCGCAACCTTGACCGGCTTGAGACGCGCCACCGGGGTGACGGCGCCAGTACGGCCGACCTGGAATTCCACATCCAGCAGTTCGGTCAGCTCTTCCAGCGCCGGGAATTTATGCGCAATCGCCCAACGTGGCTCACGGGCGCGGAAACCCAGTTCACGCTGGTAAGCAATGCTGTTGACCTTGAACACCACGCCGTCGATTTCATAGGGCAGGCTGTTACGGCGCTCGCCGATGTCGCGGTAGTACTCCAGGCAATCCTCGATACCTTTAGCCAATTTCAGCTCGTGGCTGATGGGCATGCCCCACTTCTGTAGCTGTTGCAGGTTGCCGATATGCGTGTCGCTGATGTCGGTGGTCACGCCGTAGCAGCAGAATTCCAGCGGGCGACTGGCGGTGATCTTCGAGTCCAACTGGCGCAGGCTGCCGGCGGCGGCGTTGCGTGGGTTGGCGAAGGTTTTGCCGCCGACTTCCAGCTGCGAGGCGTTGAGGCGTTCGAATCCGGCCTTGGACATGAACACTTCACCGCGCACTTCCAAGGTCGCCGGCCAGCCACTGCCGTGCAGCTTGAGCGGGATATTGCGCACTGTGCGCACGTTGACGCTGATGTCTTCACCCGTGGTGCCGTCGCCACGGGTGGCACCGCGCACCAATTCGCCGTCCTGATACAACAGGCTGACCGCCAGGCCATCCAGTTTGGGTTCGCAGCTGTATTCCACCGCCGCGCCACCGCCAAACAGATCGCCCGTCGGAAGGTCGAGGCCTTCGGTCACCCGGCGATCAAACTCCAGCATGGTGGTTTCATCGAACGCGTTACCGAGGCTGAGCATCGGGATCTCATGCTTCACCTGGGTGAACGCCGACAATGCCGCACTGCCCACACGCTGCGTCGGTGAATCGCGCGTCACCAGGTCCGGGTGCTCGGCTTCCAGGGCCTTGAGCTCGTGGAACAACCGATCGTACTCGGCGTCCGGGATGCTCGGCTCGTCGAGTACGTGGTAACGGTAGTTGTGCTGATCCAGTTCAGCGCGCAGTTCGAGGATGCGGGTGTGGGCGGCGGTCATGGGTGTTCTCTCATAAAGCAAAAGAGCAGCCGAAGCTGCTCAATATGTTAGTGCACGGATTCTACAGACAACGCTTAAGATCGAACCTCAGCGTTTCTGTGTCAGGGCGCGACGCTCAAACTCGACGATGCGCTGACGGTAGTGCTCGATGGTCTGGGCGGTGAGGACGCTGCGTTGGTCGTCCTTGAGCTCGCCGTTCAGTTCCTGGGACAGCTTGCGGGCTGCGGCCACCATCACGTCGAACGCTTGTTTCGGGTGACGCGGGCCTGGCAGGCCGAGGAAGAAGCTCACGGCTGGCGTGCTGAACAGGTCGATATCGTCCAGATCGAAGGTGCCCGGCTTGACCGCGTTGGCCATCGAGAACAGCACTTCGCCGTTGCCGGCCATGCTTTCGTGGCGGTGGAAGATATCCATTTCGCCAAAACGCAGGCCGCTTTCGAGGATGTTCTGCAACAGGGCTGGGCCTTTGAAACCAGCGGCGTCGCGGCAGATCACGCTGATCACCAAGACTTCTTCGGCAGCCGGCTGATCGGCAACCGATTGGCGCGGTGCGGTCTTGCCAACATTTTCATCCGGGAAATCATCGTCACGGCTGCTGAAACTCGGGCCTTCATCGACGTCCAAGTTCAGGTCACCCTGGTGCGGCTCGGCAACCGGTGCGCTGTTGCGCTTGCCACGCTTGGAAGACGGCTCGCGGGCTTCACGCACCGGCGCGCTCATCGACGGCAAGTCGTGCTCGTCCAATTGCGGTTCTTTATGGGTATCCAGCACACGGGGCGGCCCCAGCAGCTCGGCGCTGCCGTCGTCGTCAGGCAAGTTGGACAGGTTGCGGTCCAGACGGAATTTGAGCTTGCCCTTGCCACCGCGCATCCGGCGCCAGCCATCAAAAAGAATACCGGCAATGACAATAATGCCGATGACGATCAGCCACTCGCGCAGACCGATTTCCATGTAATCCCGTGCCTCTAATAAAAAATGCTGAAAAATAAGGGGTTTAGCACCGTGCAAACCGCTTTAAAACGTGGCGCCAACTCTATGTTCTGACTGACGTTTTGCCCACGCATACGAAAAATTGACATTAAACTAGCACGACCAAAGATAACTTTACACCGTCTGTCAAAATGCCTTGGACAATTATGTCCTTTAGCCATCTTTGCCAGCCTCGTAAAAGACCTTACATCCTGCCGAAAATTCTCTTTCAAAGCGCGGGTCAGGATTCCACCATCGCCATCGCTTCTTCCACATCCACGGCCACCAAACGCGAACAGCCAGGTTCGTGCATCGTCACACCCATCAGTTGATCGGCCATTTCCATGGCGATCTTATTGTGGGTGATATAGATGAACTGCACCGTCTGGGACATCTCTTTCACCAGTCGTGCGTACCGTCCAACGTTAGCGTCATCCAGCGGTGCGTCAACTTCATCGAGCATGCAGAACGGCGCCGGGTTCAACTTGAAGATGGCAAATACCAGGGCCAAAGCGGTCAGGGCTTTTTCGCCACCGGACAACAAATGGATGGTGCTGTTCTTCTTGCCCGGAGGCCGCGCCATGATCGTTACCCCTGTATCGAGTAGATCTTCGCCTGTCAGTTCCAAGTAAGCGCTGCCACCACCGAAAACTTTTGGGAATAACGCCTGTAAACCGCTATTAATCTGATCAAAGGTATCTTTGAAGCGATTACGGGTTTCCTTGTC
This sequence comes from Pseudomonas sp. PGPPP1, assembly GCF_002255865.1. NCBI lineage: Bacteria > Pseudomonadati > Pseudomonadota > Gammaproteobacteria > Pseudomonadales > Pseudomonadaceae > Pseudomonas > Pseudomonas sp. PGPPP1. The sequence goes on from NZ_NKIG01000010.1 coordinate 157,513, forward strand.
GATCTTGCGGATCACGTTTTCCAACGTGTCCAGGGCTTCGACCAAGTCGGCATCCTGGGCATCCAGATAACGCTTACGTTCGGACTGCTGTTGGTATTCGTCGATGGCGGCGAGGTTGATCGCGCCAAGGCGTTGGATACGTGCAGCAATGCGCTCAAGTTCTTCTTCGGCGTCTTTCTCGTTGGCCTGGGCGGTCAACGTATTAAGTACGCCATGCAAGTCATAGCCGTCTTCCAGCAACTGATCCTGCAAGGTCTTGCGGCGCACGGTCAGGGCTTGCCATTCCATGCGCTGTTGTTCGAGTTGGCCGCGGATCAGTTGGGATTGCTGCTCGGCCTGGGTCCGGCGTTTTTCTGCATCGCGCAGTTCGCGGTCGGCGTCTTCAAGCGCGATCTGCGCGGTCTTGAGTTCTTCGTCGACCGTCATGCGCTTGTCGAGCAGTTCTTCGAGCTTGAGGCGCAACTCTTCGAGCGGCGCTTCGCCCTCTTCCAGGTTAAGGCTCAGTTGCTCACGCTTTTCGGTCAGGCGTTCGGATTGCATCTCCAGACGCTCAAGGGCCTGGGCCGTGGACGCGTGCTGGGCTTTGAGCGAGCCCAACCGCACCGCCAACTGATGAGCATGATCCTTGTGCTGCCGCGCCTCCTGACGCACGCGGTCGAGGCGTTCGCGCAGGCTGTCGCGCTGGGCCAGCAGCAATTCACGTTGCTCGGTGTCCAGCGCCATGCTGTCGAGGGCTTCCTGCAAGTGCAGGCGCGCTTCGCCGATCTGTTCGTGCTCCAGGGCCCGCTGCTCGCCCATCTCGGCAACTTCTTCGTCTAGGCGAGTGCGGCGCAGGGTCAGTTGTTCAGCCTTGGCTTTGCTCGCAGAGAGCTGGGCCTTGAGTTCGCCTTGCTGGCGCGCTTCGTCCTGCAACAGACGGCGCAGGTGTTCGCGGCCAGTCTCTTGCTGACGCTGGGTGGCGCGCAGGGTTTGCAGTTGGGTTTCCAGGCTTTCCAGAGTGGCTTCGCGCTCTTCGCGTTCGGCGATCAGGTTGACGATTTCCTGGCCTCGGGCCAGAACGCCGCTTTCCGCTTCACTGGCACGGCGCACCCGCAGGAAGTGGCGACCCACCCAGTAGCCATCACGGCTGATCAGGCTTTCACCGGCGCCCAGTTGGCCGCGTTGGGCCAGCGCCTGTTCCAGGGAATCCACTGGTTTGACCTGGCCCAGCCATGGCGACAGATCAATGGCTGCCTCAACCTTGTCCAGCAGGCTGCCCGGCACGCGCGCGCCATCGGCCGCGGGGCTGAGCAAACGCAAATCACCCTGGGCAAAACCGGCCAGGTCGAAGCCGCCAAAATCATCCACCAGCACGGCTTGCAGGTCGGCGCCCAGCACGGTTTCCACCGCCAGTTCCCAACCGGCTTGCACTTTCAAGCCTTCGGCCAATCGCGGGCGTTCAGCCAGGTGTTGATCACGCAACCATTCGGCGGTGCCGGTGCCTGGGTCCAAGGCCGCTTGCTGCAAGGCTTCGAGGGACGCCAAGCGCCCGTTCAACCGCTGCAAATCGCCCTGGGCCTGTTGCTGCGCCTGGGTCGCCTGTTGCAGTTGCTGACGCAATTGCTCAAGGCGCTCCACTTGTTGTTCTTCACTGGCTTCCAGCTCTTCCAGCGTCATTTCGCTTTCGGCCAGTTGCTCGCTCAGTTCCATGATCGCTGCGTCTTCCGGGTCGGCGGACAGCAGCGCACGTTCCTCCTGCATGCGACGCTGGCGCTCGGCCAGGCGCTCCATGCTGGTTTCCAGTTGCTGGATGCGCGACTGCTGCACCTCGGCCTGGCGGCGCGGCTCGGCGGATTGCAGGTTGAACGTGTCCCACTGCTCCTGCCAGCCATGCATGGTGGCTTCGGATTCTTCCAGGGCGGCGGCGGCTTCTTCGGCGGCAGCGCTGGTGACTTCCTGCTCGGGGGTGAGCATGTCCAACTCCTCCCCAAGGGTCAGCAGCAAGGTACGATCGTGGCCCAGGTGCGACTCCGTCTCCAGTCGCGCGCGCTCGGCCTCCTTCAAATCGTCCTGCAACTGGCGCAGGCGCTGCTGGCCGTGCTGGATGCTCTGCTCCACCCGGGCAATATCGCCGCCCACCGAATAGAAACGGCCTTGCACCAAATTGAAGCGTTCGGACAGGTCATGGTGACCGTCACGCAAGCGCTCGATGCTGGCGTCGGCGTTGCGCTGCTCGGCCACCAGCGCTTCAAAACTGATTTCCTGGGTGCCGATGATCGCTTCGCGCTGGCCAACCTGGTCATTCAACGCCTGCCAACGCAGGGCCGACAGTTGCGCCTTGAGCTGGCGCTCCTCGCCCTTGTATTCCTGATACTTCTCGGCAGCCTGGGCCTGGCGGTGCAGGCGCTCCAACTGGCGCTCCAGCTCTTCGCGCAGGTCGGTGAGGCGGGCGAGGTTTTCGTGGGTGCGACGAATGCGGTTTTCGGTCTCGCGGCGGCGCTCCTTGTACTTGGAGATGCCGGCCGCTTCTTCGATAAAGTTGCGCAGGTCTTCGGGCTTGGCTTCGATCAGCTTGGAGATCATGCCCTGTTCGATGATCGAGTAGCTGCGCGGGCCCAAGCCGGTGCCGAGGAAAATATCGGTGATGTCTCGACGGCGACACTTGGTGCCGTTGAGGAAGTAGCTGTTCTGGCTGTCGCGGGTCACTTTGCGGCGGATGGAGATTTCCGCGTAGGCCGCGTACTCGCCAATCAACGTGCCGTCGGAGTTGTCGAACACCAGTTCGATGCTGGCCTGGCTCACGGGCTTACGGCTGGTGGAGCCGTTGAAGATGACGTCGGTCATCGACTCGCCACGCAGGTTTTTTGCCGAGCTCTCGCCCATCACCCAGCGGACGGCGTCGATGATGTTCGACTTGCCGCAACCATTGGGCCCGACCACCGCCGCCATGTTACTGGGGAAGTTCACCGTGGTCGGGTCGACGAAGGATTTGAACCCCGCCAGTTTGATGCACTTGAGCCGCACGCTTAGGCGTCCGCCAAGGCTGCGATGACCAGTGAGCAACTGCGCTGGCCGTAGGCGGACAGCACTTGGCGGATCTGCGCCAGGTCACGGGCGAGTACGGCGGCGAGCAGTTGCTCGAACAGCACCAGGTATTCGCTCATGGACGCTTTGCGCTGGTCCAGGGCCAGGTAGTAGGCGCGGTTCATCGCCGGCTGCAGGTTTTCGACGGTTTCCTGTAGATACGGGTTGTTGGCGAAGGGGTACGCGGCGCGCATCACGTTGAAGCTTTCTTCGACGAAGGCGCGGATATCCTGGCGCTCGAAGCTGACGATCAAGCGCTGCTGGATCTGCAGGAATGGCGCCATGTCGGCCTGGGTCTGCCAGCCTTCGGCAACGGCATTGCCCAACAGAATGTACAACTCGCCCATCAGCGTGCACAGGCTCTGCACCTTGTGCGCGGTGAGTTCGGTGACGTGGGCGCCTCGGCGCGGCAGGATCGCGATCAGGTGGCGGCGTTCGAGGATCAACAAGGCTTCGCGCACGGAACCACGGCTGACATTGAGCGCCAGCGTGACCTTTTGCTCCTGGATTCGCTCCCCAGGCTTGAGATCGCCGCGAATGATACGTTCGGCGAGGTGGTGAGCAATTTGCTCGGCGAGACTGTCCGGCGCCTTGAACGTCATGTTTTCCCTTCAAAATCTTCTATCGGTACAAGCGCGGCAGTGTAGCGCATTGGCCCGCTGATGGCGCTACGCCCGCCGTGGCGAATTTGGCATGAAATAAGCAACGTTGAAAAGCCAAAAGCCCCTGAAAACGCCGGTTCCAGAAGACTGGACCATAATTGAAAGTGTTGCGACTGCATTTTCTTGACCTTCTGGTCAGAAAATCGTTGACCGAAAAGTCAGACATGACTAGATTCGGCGCAAAGCGGTTAACAACAATAATGAGTCTGCGAGGCCTTCCGTGATCCAGTTTTTACTTAACCAGGAACTCCGTAGCGAGCACGCCCTGGACCCCAACCTGACCGTGCTCAACTATTTGCGTGAGCACTTGGGCAAATCCGGTACCAAGGAAGGCTGCGCCAGTGGCGATTGCGGTGCATGTACCGTGGTGGTCGGCGAACTGCACGCCGATGCTCAAGGCATCGAGCAAATTCGTTATCGCAGCCTCAATTCGTGCCTGACCTTTGTCTCGTCCCTGCACGGCAAGCAGTTGATCAGCGTAGAAGACCTCAAGCACCAGGGCCAACTGCACAGCGTGCAACAGGCCATGGTGGAATGCCACGGCTCGCAATGCGGCTTTTGCACCCCGGGTTTTGTGATGTCGTTGTTTGCCCTGCAAAAGAACAGCGATGCCCCCGACAGCCAAAAAGCCCATGAAGCCCTGGCCGGCAATCTCTGCCGTTGCACCGGTTATCGCCCGATCCTTGCCGCTGCCGAACAGGCTTGCTGCAACAAACCACAAGACCAATTCGACAGCCGCCAGGCCGAGACCATCGCGCGCCTCAAAGCCATCGCGCCCACCCAGACCGGCGAACTCAACAGCGGCGACAAACGTTGCCTGGTGCCGCTCACCGTCGCCGACCTGGCCGACCTCTACGACGCCTACCCCCAAGCGCGCCTGCTGGCCGGTGGCACCGACCTGGCGCTGGAGGTCACCCAGTTTCACCGTACGCTGCCGGTGATGATCTACGTGGGCAACATCGCCGAGATGAAGCGCATCGACGACTTCGACGACCGCCTGGAAATCGGCGCTGCCACCGCCCTCTCCGACTGCTACAGCGCGCTGCACCACCAATACCCTGACTTCGGCGACCTGCTGCACCGTTTCGCCTCCTTGCAGATCCGCAACCAAGGCACCCTGGGCGGCAATATCGGCAACGCTTCGCCCATCGGCGACTCGCCGCCACTGCTGATCGCCCTCGGCGCGCAGATCGTGCTGTGCAAGGGCGAAACCCGGCGCACCCTCGCGCTGGAGGACTACTTCATCGACTACCGCGTCACCGCGCGTCAAGACAGCGAATTCATCGAGAAAATCATCGTGCCCAAGGGCCACACGCTGTTTCGGGCCTACAAGGTTTCCAAGCGCCTGGACGATGATATTTCTGCGGTTTGTGCCGCTTTCAACCTGAAGATCGACAACGGTGTCATCCGCGAGGCCCGCGTCGCCTTCGGCGGCATGGCCGCCACGCCAAAACGCGCCCAACACTGCGAGGCCGTGTTGACCGGTGCCACTTGGAACGCCGCCACCGTCGAGAAGGCCTGCGCCGCCCTGGCCGAGGATTTCACCCCGCTGTCGGACTTCCGCGCCAGCAAGGAATACCGCCTGCTCAGCGCACAGAACCTGCTGCGCAAATACTTCATCGAACTGCAAACGCCGCACATCGAGACTCGGGTGACCGCTTATGTCTAACCATCACGCCGTCGTTAAAACCCAAGCCGAACTCGCCGAACTGTTCGCCCAGGACCTCACCTCCGGTGTGGGCCGCAGCGTCAAGCATGACAGCGCCGCCAAGCATGTTTCCGGCGAAGCGCAATACATCGATGACCGCCTGGAATTCCCCAACCAATTGCACCTGTATGCGCGCATGTCCGACCGTGCCCACGCCCGCATCATCAGCATCGATACAGCGCCGTGCTACGCCATTGACGGCGTGCGCATCGTCATCACCCACGAAGACGTGCCGGGCCTGAAAGACATCGGCCCGCTGATGCCTGGCGACCCGTTGTTGGCCATCGACACGGTGCAGTTCGTCGGCCAGGTGGTACTCGCCGTCGCGGCGCGTGACTTGGAAACCGCGCGCAAAGCCGCGATGGCAGCCGTGATCGAATACGAAGATCTGGAACCGGTGCTGGATGTGGTCGAGGCGTTTCGCAAAAAACACTTTGTGCTGGACAGCCACACCCACCAGCGCGGTGATTCGGCAAGCGCACTGGCGAGCGCGAAAAACCGCATCCAGGGCACCCTGCACATCGGCGGCCAGGAACACTTCTACCTGGAAACCCAGATCTCCTCGGTGATGCCCACCGAAGACGGCGGCATGATCGTCTATTGCTCCACGCAAAACCCCACCGAAGTGCAGAAACTGGTGGCCGAAGTGCTGGACGTGTCGATGAATAAAATCGTCGTCGACATGCGCCGCATGGGCGGTGGTTTCGGCGGCAAGGAAACCCAGGCTGCCAGCCCCGCGTGTTTGTGCGCCGTGGTCGCGCGCCTTACCGGCCAGCCGACCAAGATGCGCCTGCCGCGTGTGGAAGACATGCTGATGACCGGCAAGCGCCACCCCTTCTATATCGAATATGACGTGGGCTTTGACGACACCGGCCGCCTGCACGGCATCAACCTGGACCTGGCCGGCAACTGCGGCTGTTCACCGGACTTGTCGAACTCGATTGTCGACCGTGCGATGTTCCACTCCGACAACTCGTATTACCTGGGCGACGCCACGGTCAACGGCCATCGCTGCAAGACCAACACCGCGTCCAACACTGCCTATCGCGGCTTCGGCGGCCCGCAAGGCATGGTCGCCATCGAGGAAGTGATGGACGCCATCGCTCGCCATCTGGCGCTGGATCCGCTGGCGGTGCGCAAGGTCAACTACTACGGCAAGACCGAACGCAACGTCACCCACTACTACCAGACTGTCGAGCACAACATGCTCGAAGAAATGACCGCCGAGCTTGAGGCCAGCAGCCAATACGCTGAGCGCCGTGAAGCGATTCGCCTGTACAACGCCCACAGCCCGATCCTGAAAAAAGGCCTGGCGCTGACCCCGGTGAAATTCGGTATTTCGTTTACCGCGAGCTTTCTCAACCAGGCGGGCGCGCTGATCCATATCTACACCGATGGCAGCATCCACCTGAACCACGGCGGTACCGAGATGGGCCAGGGGCTGAACACCAAGGTTGCGCAAGTGGTGGCCGAAGTGTTCCAGGTTGAAATCGACCGTGTGCAGATCACCGCCACCAACACCGACAAGGTGCCCAACACCTCGCCGACCGCCGCCTCCAGCGGTGCCGACCTGAACGGCAAGGCCGCGCAGAACGCCGCCGAAACCATCAAGCAGCGCCTGGTGGAATTTGCCGCGCGCAAGTACGACGTGAGTGAAGCGGATGTGGAGTTCCACAACGGTCATGTACGCGTGCGCGACCAGATCCTGACGTTCGAGGCGCTGATCCAGCAGGCGTATTTCGCCCAGGTGTCGCTGTCGAGCACCGGGTTCTACAAGACCCCGAAAATCTTCTACGACCGCAGCCAGGCACGCGGTCGGCCGTTCTACTATTTCGCGTTCGGCGCGGCGTGCTGCGAAGTGATCGTCGATACGCTGACCGGTGAATACAAGATGCTGCGCACCGACATCCTCCATGACGTGGGCGCCTCGCTGAACCCGGCCATCGACATTGGCCAGGTAGAAGGCGGGTTCATCCAGGGCATGGGCTGGCTGACCATGGAAGAGCTGGTGTGGAACAACAAGGGCAAGCTGATGACCAACGGCCCGGCCAGCTACAAGATCCCCGCCGTTGCAGACATGCCGCTGGACCTGCGGGTGAAGCTGGTGGAAAACCGCAAGAACCCTGAAGACACGGTGTTCCATTCCAAGGCCGTGGGTGAGCCGCCGTTCATGCTCGGGATCGCCTCGTGGTGTGCGATCAAGGATGCAGTGGCGAGCCTGGGTGACTATCGCCATCAGCCGAAGATCGATGCGCCGGCGACGCCGGAGCGGGTGTTGTGGGGGTGTGAGCAGATGCGGCAGTTGACTGCGTCTTCGCCTGTGGAAACTGAAACCGAGTTGGCTTCGCTTTAGACCGAGGTGCTGCCATCGCAGGCAAGCCAGCTCCCACATTTTGATCTGTGAACACTGTCAAATGTGGGAGCTGGCTTGCCTGCGATAGCGGTCTCAAAGACACCACAAGAGGTGACTATGAATTATTGGATCAGCGCCCTCGCGAATCTGCAAAACAGCGGCGAACCCTGCGTGCTCGTGACCATCATCGAAGAGCTCGGCTCCACCCCGCGCAACGCCGGCTCCAAGATGGTCATCAGCGCCGCCCAGACCTTCGACACCATCGGTGGCGGGCACCTGGAATACAAGGCGATGCAGATCGCCCGTGACATGCTTGTGCGTGGCCAGCAGAACACCCATCTGGAGCGTTTCAGCCTGGGCGCGAGCCTGGGCCAGTGTTGCGGCGGCGTGACCGTGTTGCTGTTCGAACCGATGGGCCAGATACAAGCGCAGATCGCGGTGTTCGGCGCAGGCCACGTGGGCCGCGCACTGGTGCCGCTGCTGGCGAGCCTGCCGTGCCGGGTGCGCTGGATCGACTCCCGTGAGCAGGAGTTTCCGGAACATATCCCCGAAGGCGTGCGTAAAATCGTCAGCGAAGAGCCGGTGGACGAAATTGCCGACCTGCCGGTGGGCAGTTACTGCATCGTCATGACCCACAATCACGCACTGGATTTGGAACTCACCGCCGCCCTGCTCAAGCGCAACGACTTTACCTACTTCGGCCTGATCGGCTCGCAGACCAAACGCGTCAAATTTGAACACCGCCTGCGTGACCGCGGCTTCGACGCCGCACAGCTGCAACGCATGCACTGCCCCATGGGCCTCACCGAGGTGAAGGGCAAATTGCCGGTGGAGATCGCTATTTCCATCGCCGGCGAAATCATCGCCACCTATAACGCCAATTTCGGCCGGCACACCGCCAGCGCCGAACCCATTGCCAAACTGCTGCCGGCCTCGCGTCGCAGCCAAGCCATTTGAATTGAGACGACCATGCCTTTGACTCGCAAAGCCTACCGTGCCGCCCTGTTGCACAGCATCGCCGACCCTGCCGAAGTGGGTATCGAAGCCTCCTATGAGTATTTCGAAGACGGCCTGCTGGTGATCGAGAACGGCAAGATCAGTGCCGTCGGCCATGCCGGTGATTTGCTGCCGACCCTGCCGGCCGATATTGAAATCACCCACTACCAGGACGCACTGATCACCCCCGGCTTGATCGACACCCATATCCACCTGCCGCAGACCGGCATGGTCGGTGCCTACGGCGAGCAGTTGCTGGATTGGCTCAACACCTACACCTTCCCGTGCGAAAGCCAGTTCGCCGACAAGGCTCACGCCGAGGAAGTCGCGGACATCTTCATCAAGGAACTGCTGCGCAATGGCACCACCACCGCGCTGGTGTTTGGCAGCGTGCATCCACAGTCAGTTAATTCGTTCTTTGAAGCGGCCGAGAAGCTCGACCTGCGCATGATCGCCGGCAAGGTGATGATGGACCGCAACGCGCCGGACTACCTGACCGACACCGCCGAAACCGGCTACCAGGAAAGCAAGGTGCTGATCGAACGCTGGCACGGCAAAGGCCGCCTGCACTACGCCGTCACGCCACGTTTTGCGCCGACCAGCACACCGGAACAATTAACGTTGGCCGGGCAATTGCTGGGGGAATACCCAGACCTGTACATGCAGACCCACATCAGCGAGAACAAGCAGGAAATCGAGTGGGTGAAGCAATTGTTCCCGGAGCGCAACGGCTACCTGGATGTATACGACCACTACAAGCTGCTGGGCGAACGCTCGGTGTTTGCCCATGGCGTGCACCTGTGTGATGACGAGTGCGCACGGCTGGCGGAAACGGGTTCGGCGGTGGCGTTCTGCCCGACGTCAAACTTCTTCCTCGGCAGTGGCTTGTTCAACCTGCCGATGGCAGAAAAGCACAAATTGAATGTAGGCCTGGGCACCGACGTGGGTGGCGGTACCAGTTTCTCGCTGCTGCAAACCCTGAACGAAGCCTACAAGGTCATGCAGTTGCAGGGCGCGCGCTTGAGTCCGTTCAAGTCGTTGTACCTGGCAACACTGGGCGGCGCCCGGGCGCTGCGCCTGGAAGACAAGATCGGCACGTTGCAGCCAGGGACGGATGCGGACTTCTTGGTATTGGATTACAACGCTACGCCACTGCTGAGCTATCGCTTGAAGCAGGCCAATAACATTGCCGAGACGTTGTTTGTGTTGATGACGCTGGGGGATGATCGGACGGTGTTGCAGACCTACGCGGCGGGCAACCTGGTGCACCAGCGCTGACTTCAGCCACACCATAAAACCAATGTGGGAGCGGGCTTTTTGTGGGAGCCGGGCTTGCCCGCGATGCAGACACCTCGGTCTTTCAGACAGACCCAGGTGATCTCATCGCAGGCAAGCCAGCTCCCACAGAAGCCAGCTCCCACATTTTTTTGATCAGGCTTACAGCTTGATCGAGGAACGCCCCGGCTTCTTGGTTTGCAGCAAATGCGAAAACACCGCATGCAAATCATCCGACGCGCTTTCCTCATCGAGGTTGAGCTTGCTGTCGATGTGATCCATGTGATGCATCATCAGATCCACTGCCAACACCGCGTCGCGCGCTTCGATCGCATCGATCAACTGGGTGTGTTCATCGTACGAGCAGTGCGAGCGGTTGCCGCTTTCGTACTGGGCGATGATCAACGAGGTCTGCGACACCAGGCTGCGCTGGAAGCTGATCAGCGGTGCGTTCTTCGCAGCTTCCGCCAGCTTGAGGTGGAATTCGCCGGAAAGCCGAATGCCGGCACCTCGGTCGCCACGGGAAAAGCTGTCGCGCTCGTCATTAACCATCTGGCGCAATTCGGCCAGTTGCTCGGCGGTGGCGTGCTGCACCGCCAATTCGGTGATCGCCCGCTCCACCAGACGCCGCGCCATGAAGACCTGGCGGGCTTCCTCGACACTCGGGCTGGCAACCACTGCGCCGCGATTGGGCCGCAACAACACCACGCCTTCATGGGCCAGGCGCGAAAGTGCGCGGCGAATGATGGTGCGGCTGACGCCAAAGATTTCGCCCAGTGCCTCTTCACTCAATTTGGTACCGGGTGCCAGGCGTTGTTCGAGGATCGCTTCGAAGATATGCGCGTAGACGATATCGTCCTGGGTTCCGCTGCGACCGGCCTTGCCGGCTCGCGGTGTTTTCTTGAGAGGTTGCAACTGTTCGTTCATGGGCACTCGGGTTTGGAGAACGGCGGCGAATTAACGGTAATACGGCAACAGCGGGTCGCTGGCAAGTATCACCTAAAAACAGGGCACATTGTACACAACCGAATGCGCCAACACACTGTACGGCTGTTTGTGGCCCCGGCTGTATTGCAATGAGTAGTTACGTTTGAGTTTAGGCTTGAATTCGATTTTTCATCGGTAGAAGGAACACCGCTCCATGACCGACGCCACTCAAGCGCCACTGCGCCCGCTGGCCGACTCTTCACCGTCGGCTGTCGTCGCCGGTTTTATCGCCATGATGACCGGCTATACCAGTTCCCTGGTGCTGATGTTCCAGGCCGGCCAAGCCGCCGGCTTGACCACGGCGCAAATTTCCTCGTGGATCTGGGCGATTTCCATCGGCATGGCGGTGTGCAGCATTGGCTTGTCCCTGCGGTATCGCACGCCGATCACGATTGCCTGGTCCACCCCCGGTGCGGCCCTGCTGATCACCAGCCTGGGCGGCGTGAGTTACGGCGAAGCCATCGGCGCCTACATCACCTGCGCAGTGTTGGTAACGCTCTGCGGGCTGACCGGCAGCTTCGAAAAACTGGTCAAGCGTATCCCAGCGTCATTGGCAGCGGCGCTGCTGGCGGGGATTCTGTTCAAGATCGGCAGCGAGATCTTTGTCGCCGCCCAACACCGTACAGGCCTGGTGCTGGGGATGTTTTTCACCTACTTGGTCATCAAGCGCCTGTCGCCACGTTATGCGGTACTGGCCGCGTTGGTGATTGGCACGGCATTGTCCGGGGTGATGGGCTTGCTGGATTTCAGCGGTTTTCACCTGGAGGTAGCAACACCGGTGTGGACCACACCGCACTTCTCCCTGGCAGCAACCATCAGCATCGGCATCCCGCTGTTCGTGGTGGCCATGACGTCGCAGAACATGCCGGGAGTCGCTGTTTTACGTGCCGATGGCTACAACGTACCGGCCTCGCCACTGATTACCGCCACGGGCCTGGCGTCCCTGGTGCTGTCGCCGTTCGGCTCCCATGGCATCAACCTGGCAGCGATCAGTGCGGCGATCTGCACCGGGCCCCACGCCCATGAAGACCGCAACAAGCGCTACACGGCCGCCGTGTGGTGCGGGGTGTTCTACGGGATTGCCGGCGTGTTCGGCGCAACCTTGGCAGCACTGTTCGCCGCCTTGCCCAAGGAGTTGGTGCTGTCGATTGCGGCGTTGGCGTTGTTTGGCTCGATCATCAATGGTTTGAGCATCGCCATGAATGAACCGAAGGAGCGGGAAGCGGCGCTGATCACCTTTATGGTTACCGCGTCTGGCTTGACGCTGTTTTCCATTGGGTCGGCGTTCTGGGGGATTGTGGCGGGGGTGTTGACGCTGCTGATTCTGAACTGGCGCAAGGCATAAAAAAACGGCGACCCTCAGGTCGCCGTTTTTTTCAGTATCACTTAGCCGCGTTGATCGGCTTTTCCGGATACCACACGTCCAGCAGCGGGCTGACTTCAGCCTTGGTCAGCTCGGAACGGGTTTTCAGCCAGGCTTCAACAGCAGCACGTTGCTCTTCGGATACCGAGCCGCGCTTCTGCAGGCAAACCAGACCGTAGTCGTCGCCGCCAACATAGCCCAGACCGTTGGCTTCCATGGCTTCTTTGATGAATGCTTCGAGGAAAGCGTCGATAGCTTCTTCACTCAGGCCTTCGTTGAAGTCCAGGTTCAGTTCGAAACCCAGCTCTTGAAATTCATCAACGCACAGTTTTTTGCGCAGACGCTGGGAACGGTTAGTCGCCATTGGAACAATCCTCTTAAGTAATAACGGGCGGCACTTTAGCAGTTTAAGGAGGCAATTGCCCGACTCTCTGGGACAGGCGGCGCTTTGCCTGTAAAAAAACCCCGAATACCAGCTATCGTTCAGCTACAAGTGGCCCTACCTTGGGGCATAATGCCGACACTTTCATGACTAATGAGGGATTTTCTTACATACCCCTCACCTTTTTCACCCTCCTCAGCAGTAGGGTCTTATCACCTATGATCAAATCTTTGCGTTCAGCACTACTCGCCGGTCTTATTCTGCCACTGGCCTTTTCCGCTACCGCTGCCCCCGTCAACAACAGCCTGCCACCGAATGTCCAGCAGGCGCTTTCAAAAGCCAAACTGCAAAACACCGCACTGTCCCTGGTGATGATTCCCCTGAACGGGCCGGGCACTCCCACCGTCTTCAACGCGGATGTGTCGGTGAACCCAGCGTCCACCATGAAGCTGGTCACCACCTACGCGGCCCTGGAAATGCTCGGCCCCAATCACCAGTGGAAAACCGAGTTCTACACCGACGGCACTCTCAGTGGCGGCGTGTTGCATGGCAACCTGTACCTCAAGGGCGGCGGCGACCCCAAGCTGAACATGGAAAAACTCTGGCTGTTGATGCGCGACCTGCGCGCCAATGGCGTACAACAAGTCACCGGCGACCTGGTGCTGGACCGCGGCTTCTTCAACCCGCCGCAACTGCCGGAATTCAATGACGACGGCAACGACGAGAACAAGCCGTTCCTGGTCAAGCCCGATGCCCTGCTGGTCAACCTCAAGGCGCTGCGCTTCGTGACCCGCAACGACGCTGGCCGCGTACTGGTGTCGGTAGAGCCGCCGATTGCCAGCATCCGTATCGACAACCAGGTCAAGGTTTCCAACGCCAAGCAGTGCACCGGTGACGTGCGCTACAACCCGGTCACCGCCGCCGATGGCAGCGTCACCGTGACGGTCAGTGGCCAGTTGGCCGATGGCTGCAGTTCGCAGACGTATCTGTCTCTGCTGGACCATGCGACCTACACCGCCGGCGCCGTACGCGCGATCTGGCAGGAGCTGGGCGGCACCATTCAGGGCCGCGATATCCAGGCGCCGGTGCCCAAGGATGCCAAGGTACTGGCTCGGGCGTTCTCGCCGGACCTGGCGGAAATTATCCGCGACATCAACAAATACAGTAACAACACCATGGCCCAACAGCTGTTCCTGAGCCTGGGCGCACAGTTCCGTAACGATGCCGACGGCGACGACGCCAAGGCCGCGCAACGCGTGGTACGCCAGTGGCTGGCGAAGAAAGGCATCACCGCGCCGCACCTGGTGATGGAAAACGGCTCCGGCCTGTCCCGTGCCGAACGGGTCAGCGCCCGCGAAATGGCCGCTATGCTGCAAGCCGCCTGGAAAAGCCCCTATGCAGCCGAATACATCAGCTCGCTGCCGATCGCCGGCACCGACGGCACGATGCGCAAACGCCTGAAAACCACCGCCATGCGCGGTGAAGCCCACGTCAAGACCGGCACCTTGAACACCGTGCGGGCCATCGCCGGGTTCAGTCGCGACAACAACGGCAATACCTGGGCAGTGGTCGCGATTCTCAACGATCCGAAGCCATGGGGCGCTTCATCGGTGCTGGACCAGGTGCTGCTGGACCTGTATCGCCAACCAAAAGTAGCCGCCGCAGCCCCCGTTTTGTAGTGAGCGGGCTTGCCCCGCGCTGGGGGGCGAAGCCGCCCTAAACCCAGGGACCTCGGTTTTACTGAAATACTGCGGCGCCCCTGTTAGGGCGGCTTCGCCACCCAGCGCGGGCAAGCCCGCTCACTACAGGGCCTGTACTCGTTCGGACTCTACGCGGTCACGGCCGGCCTGCTTGGCCACGTATACCGCCGAGTCGGCGCGCAGCAACAGGCCATCAATGCCCTCATCGATGCGCCAGCTGGCCACGCCAAAGCTGGCGGTGACGATACCCACCGGCGTCATGGGTGCGTTGCGCAACGACTGCCACAACTCCATCGCCAGGCTGTACGCCTGTTCGCCGTCGGTATTGGGGCACAACACCACGAACTCTTCACCTCCCAGGCGGCAGAACACATCGGTGCGGCGCACGCGTTGACCGATACGTTTGCACAACTCCTGCAACACCCCATCGCCTACCCCATGCCCATATTGATCGTTGATGCGTTTGAAATGGTCGATATCCAGCATGATCAGTGACAAGGCTCCCGAGCTGCGGTTGAGCCTCACCATTTCGGCCTTGAGACGGTCCTGGAAATAACGCCGGTTGTGGATACCGGTGAGGGAGTCGGTGATGGACAGTGCGCGCAGCTCTTCTTCCACCCGTTTTAAATCGGAAATATCCGACACGTAGCCGTGCCACAACGTACCGCCTCCAGGTAATTCTTCCGGGGTGGCCTCGCCGCGAATCCAACGCAAGCCACGCTGTGGCAACAACACCCGATACTCTTCGCGCCAGTGGCTCAACTGCAACGCCGACAAACGAATAGACGCGCGCACCCGCTCAGCATCCAGTGGGTGGATGCGCTCGAAGACCTTTTTTGCGTCCTGTTGCAACACCCCTGGGTCGATCTCATAAATGTCCCGCATGCCGTCGCTGGCGTAGATAAAGCGCCAGTCGTCCTGAGGTTCGACGGTGAACTGGAAGATCCCACCTGGCACGTGGGCACTGAGTTTCTTCAGCAATCGGTCCCGCGCGGCCAACGCCTCATAGGCGCGCTTTTGTTCGGTAATATCGAGGTAAATCGCCAGGTGGCCGATCCACAGACCATGATCATCCAGCAACACGGTGGCGAGCATATTGACGGTCAATTGGCTGCCGTCCTGGCGGCTTAAACTCCATTCGCGGGCTTCGTGCAGGTTGTCCGGGCTTTCCACCAGCATCGCCTGGCTCGCCGGAATGCGCTTGCCTAGCGCCACACTCAGGCTGGCAGAGCGTGCTTCCAGCTCCGGCGCCAAATGCAGGCTTTCGAGGGTCAGCCTACCCACCACCTGCGCGGCCTTGAACCCGAGCATGTTTTCCGCGCCAGCGTTGAATGTGTTGATGACACCGCGCAGATCCGTGGCAATGATCGCGACCTGGGTGGCGGCGTTCAGAACACTGCGCAGTTGACCATGGGCCCCACGCAACTCCTGCTCGCGCAGACGTAACTGGGCGGTGCGCTGTTCCACCAGTTTCAAGGCGCGCTGGCGTTGGCTGACGAGCATGTAAAGCAAGGCGCTCAGCAGTACGCTAAGCAGCCCACCCATGGCCAGGATGGTGCTCAGGGAGGAGTGGTTGGCCAGGTCGAACACCTGACTCGGGCGCAAACTCAGGGTGTAGACGTGATCCCCCAGGGTCAGGCGACGTGCGGCAATCAGGTCGCTCTCGCCCAGCGCGTTACTGGATTCGTAGAGCACTCGTGCTTGTGTGTCGGAGGTGTCGACAATCTGCACCACCAGGTTATCCCGGTCTGGCTTGGGCAACCCATCGGCCACCAGTTGGCGCATGCTGATCACGGCCATCACATAACCATAGGGCTCATTACGCAATTGCTCAGCAGTGGGCAGGTTGCTGACCGGCGCCACCAACAACACGCCAGTGGCGTAGGCAGGTTCCACACCAACCAGTTGCATCGGTTGAGACACCGCCAGCTTGCCGCTCTTTTGCGCACGCTCCAGGGTGGCGCGTCGCAGCGGCTGGGCCAACAGATCAAAGCCTAGGGGAGAACCCAGCAAGCTCTGGGTCTGGCTGTACAGCACCGGTACATATTCATCACGCTCGGGCGCAGGCGCCAGCTCACCGGCCGAATTCAGCTCGCGGATAACAAAGGGCCTGCCGAGCTGCCGGGAGACTTCGCGCTCGAATTGATTGCGCTGGTTGCGAAACACTCGCGGCGCCCAGGAATAGGCGCGGGTCCGCAATAACAACGGTTGGGCGAAACCGTCGAACTCTTCGCGGGACACGTCGTCCGAGTTGACGAAAAACCGGCGCAGGCTGTTCAGGCGTTGTTCCTGGTCCTCAAAGCGCTCCTGCAGGCGGGAATAGCGCTCGTTGACCAGCAACTGGAAGCGCTGGCGCACCTGTTGCTCATACAGGTCAAAAGCCGCCCAGGCGATGATGACCGTCAGCGCACACCCTGCCAACACCACCACCAATGCCACCAGCCAAGCCGACGCCTGCTCACTGATAAAGCCTAGGATCTTTGGGCGAACAGCTTGTAACGGCATAGGCAACACTCACAACGCCAGCGTGCGGGGGGTGTCACTTTGGCTAGGCCTTAAGTTATAGCCATCAGCCTGGTGTTTGACCAGCGCAAAAAAGCCGCAAGCCCGGATTAGTCCCGGCTTGCGGCTTCTTGTGTACGGCAATCAGCGCGCGGTGATTTTCCAGGCCCTGTGGATCTTGGCATTACGCGCAAAGTCCGGGTCGATAGTCTTGTCGCTGATCTCCTCGACCGCATAGCGTTCGCTGAGATTGTCTTCCAGCTGGAACTTGCGGAAGTTATTCGAGAAATACAGCACGCCACCTGGCGCCAGACGCGCCATCGCCAGGTCGAGCAATTGCACGTGATCACGCTGCACGTCGAAAATGCCTTCCATGCGCTTGGAGTTGGAGAACGTCGGCGGGTCGATGAAGATCAGGTCGAACTCATCGCGGCTCGCCTCCAGCCACGCCATCACATCACCCTGCTCCAGACGGTTCTTGTCGGAGAAACCGTTGAGGGAGAAGTTGCGACGGGCCCAGTCCAGGTAAGTCTTGGACAGGTCGACGCTGGTGGTGCTGCGCGCGCCGCCCTTGGCTGCGTGCACACTCGCCGTGGCGGTGTAGCAATACAGGTTGAGGAAACGCTTGCCGGCCGCTTCTTTCTGGATGCGCATGCGCATCGGGCGGTGGTCGAGGAACAGGCCGGTGTCCAGGTAGTCGGTGAGGTTTACCAGCAGCTTCACGCCGCCTTCGCTGACCTCGGTAAACTTGCCCTGGGCGCTTTGACGCTCGTACTGCTTGGTGCCGCTCTGGCGCTCGCGACGCTTGACCACCACGCGGCTCTTGTCGATGTTCAGCGCCTGGGGAATGGCAGCCAGGGCATCGAACATGCGCGCAGAGGCTTTTTCCGGGTCGATGGACTTCGGCGCAGCGTATTCCTGCACGTGCACCCAGTCGTGGTACAGGTCGATGGCCATGGAGTATTCCGGCATATCGGCGTCGTACACGCGGTAGCAATCCACGCCTTCGCGCTTGGCCCACTTGCCCAGTAACTTGAGGTTCTTTTGCAGGCGGTTGGCAAACATCTGCCCGCCTTCGCTCAGGCGCGGCTGCTCGACTACCGGAGCCGGGGCTGGCTTGATTGGGTTGCCGTTCTTGTTGTACTGGCGCTCTTGCGGTTCGGCCGGGGCTTGGTCATAAGCGGCTTGCTCACGTTCAGCCTGGCGTTGCTCCGGTGTACGACGCTCGCCGGTGACGAACTGGTCCGGGTTGACCTTGATCAACAGCAACTTGCACGGCAAGGCGCCGTTCCAGAACGAGTATTGCTTGTGGCTGCGGATGCCCATGCGCTTGCCCAGGTCTGGCGCACCGGTAAACACCGCCGCTTCCCAACCCATGCACGCTTGGCGCAGACGCTCGCCGAGGTTCTGGTAGAGGTACAACAGGCTGGCTTCGTCACCCAGCCGCTCGCCGTACGGCGGGTTGCAGATGACCAGGCCTTTCTGGTTCTGATCCGGACGCGGCTCGAACGTACCGACCTCGCCCTGGTACACCTTGATCCAGTGACTCAGGCCGGCGCGCTCGATGTTGTTGCGCGCGGGCTGGATCAAACGCGGGTCAGCTTCATAGCCGCGCACCCACAACGGCGGCTTGTTCATGCCGATGGTGGCGCGCTCAGCCGCTTCTGCGTGGAGTTTTTTCCACAGCGCCGGGACGTGGCCCAGCCACGTGGTAAAGCCCCACAGTTCGCGATTCAGGTTGGGCGCCATGTCGGCGGCGATCATCGCGCCTTCCACCAGGAAGGTACCTACGCCGCACATCGGGTCGGTCAGCGCGCCGCCTTCGGCAGCAATGCGTGGCCAGCCAGCGCGAATCAAGATCGCTGCGGCCAGGTTTTCCTTCAAGGGTGCGGCACCCTGCTGCAGGCGGTAGCCGCGCTGGTGCAGGCTGTGGCCGGACAGATCGAGGGACAGGATCGCTTCGCCACGGTCCAACCGCAGGTGAATGCGCAGGTCCGGGTTGATCTTGTCGATGGACGGGCGTTCGCCGGTCGGGGTGCGCAGCTTGTCGACAATCGCATCCTTGACCTTCAGCGCGCCGAAGTGGGTGTTATCGATGCCTGAGCCATGCCCACTGAACTCCACCGCCAGGGTGCCATCGGGGACCATGTGGTCGGCCCATTCGATATCCAGCACGCCGTGGTAGAGGTCTTCGGCGTCCTTCATCGGGAAGCGCTTGAGCACCAGCAGCACGCGGTTGGCCAGGCGTGACCAAAGGCACAGACGGTAGGCGGTTTCCATGTCGGCCATGCCGCGCACGGCCGAGGTGTGCTCGCGGGCTTCCTCAAGGCCAAGCCCGACGGCTTCCTCGATCAGCAGGCCTTCGAGGCCCTTGGGGCAAGTGAGGAAGAGTT
>NZ_NKIG01000077.1:0-1575 GCF_002255865.1 Pseudomonas sp. PGPPP1
TGACGGTCGAGGTTCCGCACGCTGTCCTGTTAACCGATGTAGAAGCGCAGGAACACCTGGCCCTTCGTTATCGAGAGATCATCTGGACCCATCATCTCGCGGGCACCAGTGGTTACGGCTCATGGGAGGCCGGGCGATGACATCGAAAAGCAAAAACCAGGCCCCAACGTTTCAAGGCTTATGGGAAGTCAGCCAAGCTGCGGGAAAACTGACAAGCCAAGCGTGCACCATCAGCGCGCGCCATCTGCAGGATGGTATTACACGGTCAATATTCAATCGGGAAGTTGCGTATTACGCGCGCAGTATCGTTCGCGATGTGGAGCAGGGAAAAAAGACGGTTGCACAGGGGCTCGTGGCGATAAAAGCCGAGCAGCAAAGCCTGCTGGATCAGTCACTGGAGATTGGCCGTAAAGGCATTGGAGTTGTAGCAGGTGCATTGCAAATGGCCACAGGTGCTGGAATTTGCTACGCCTCCGTTGGCACGCTCTGCCTTATTGCCGGGGTGCCGCTGATGGCGCATGGCGCAAACAACGTATATGAGGGCGGGCATAACCTGATGACGGGGCAATCAGATGCTTCCGGCCCTGTTCGTAACGCCTACCAAGCAGCAGCATCCGCCATGGGCCATGGTGAGCGAGAAGCGAACATAGCCTATGGTGCAGTGGATATTGGATTATCCGTCTACAGTGCCGCGAGGCACGTGCTGAAGCCTGATGCTTGGCGCCTATTTAGATACATCCCAACCGATTACATTCGAGCGTATAGAACGATGACTCCAACTACGATGAGCGTCGAGGCTTACACAGATTTTCAAACGATAAAACAAATGTATAACGAGGAGAAAAATTGATACTTTGGTTCGTCTGGGTTTTTCCATTATTCGCCACATGGGGAGTCCTTTGCGCATACACACTCAAAATACGTTTTTCTGGTACCCAATACTTTTTCGCAAAGTTCTCACTCTGCCTAGCATTCAATGGTTTTTTTGCGATCACATACTTAGGCATGATCGAACACCATCAATTCCTTTTACTCGGGCACCAGCCAGATCTTATTTCCAACTACCCATTCATTGGATGGATTGCTTTTTTCTGTATTCCTATTCACGCAGGAGCATTACCTGTCAGATGGGAAATCAGATGGTGGTTTTGATGAAGAGGCTATAAATCAACATAATGTAAAGCACACTAATCCACAGACAAAAAACGCCCCGAACCAGTCGGGGCGTTTTTTATTCAGCGTTTACCGATCAAGCCTGATCAGCCAACCGCCACGTCGTCCCACCCTTACCGTCTTCCAACACCACGCCCATGGCGGTGAGTTGGTCGCGGAGTCGGTCGGATTCCGCCCAGTCCTTGTTGGTACGTGCAGCCAAACGCGCCTGGATCAGCGCATCCACTTCTACCGTATCCACACGCCCTTCGTACTTCCAGCTGCAAACCTAGAATATTCCTACATCCAACTCGCACTATAAAAAGCGAAGCGTCCGATATTTCCTATTTCATTTTTTCCGTATGTTCGGGGCAGACAACTCAGAGTGTTTACCCCATGGCATACCACGGCTACATGTCCATC
>NZ_NKIG01000011.1:0-176316 GCF_002255865.1 Pseudomonas sp. PGPPP1
TGGACACTAGCTCAGCGGTCAACTGCTGGCAAAAAATACGGGCCTTGGTATCACCCTTGATGCCGGCGAGGGCACGTCCGCGCATCGGGCCGTATACATGGATGTTGCCATCGGCGAGAAGTTCCGCCCCGGGACTGACCGACGAGATCACCACAAGGTCGCCACCCTGGGCGTAAATCTGCTGCCCGCCCCGTACGGGAGAGGTGATGATCTTTGTAGGCTTGATCGTAGGCTCGGGTGGTTTTTCCGGTTTTTTCTTCTCTTCGCCGACCAATGGTTCTAGCGGACGCTCACGCGCACCGGACGGCGGCAATACTGGCAGTTCAATGGCGATGGCCGCGGCAATGTCTTCGATACGGCTGGCACGAATTGCCAGGGTGCGCAGGCCATGGGAGCGGCACACGCGCATCAGGCCGGGCAGGTCGATGACCCCTTGGCCGGCAGGCAGTTTGTCCAGGGCCAGCACCAGCGGGGCATTGTTGAAGAAGTTCGGCGCCAGGGCGACCTTGGCGGCCAATTGGCGGTCCAGGGCGTCGAGGTCGTTGCGGGCCAGTTCCAGCACGGTGATGGCGAGCATGCTGCCTTTCAGCTGGAACACGGGATCTTGGTCTAGCGGTTCGGTTTGGCTCATGGTCGGCAAAAGCGGCTTGTCACGAAAAGTGTCGAGACTTATAACGAGAACATCCACTGGCCGCAAGCCGAGTCGAACCGTTGTAGAATGCGCGGCCCTTGTCTTTACCGGAATCTGTAATGGATCGCCCGCGTTTTCGAGCTGTATTTTTTCACCCACGTTTTTGGCTGTTATGGCTGGGACTCGGCCTGCTGTGGCTGGTCACCCAGTTGCCGTACCGCGCGCTGCTGGTCATCGGCCGCGTGTTGGGTGCGGGAATGTACCGTGTGGCCGGTGAACGTCGGCGCATCGCCGCGCGAAACCTGGAGCTGTGCTTCCCGGAAAAATCCGCCAAAGAGCGAAAACATTTGCTCAAGGAAAACTTTGCCTCCACCGGCATCGCCTTCTTTGAAATGGCCATGAGCTGGTGGTGGTCGCGCCAGCGTTTGGCGCGCCTGGCCCATGTCGAAGGCCTGGAGCACCTCAAGCAGGCTCAACTGGACGGCAAGGGCGTGATCCTCATGGCCCTGCATTTCACTACCCTGGAAATCGGCGCAGCCTTGCTGGGGCAAAAGCACACCATTGATGGCATGTACCGCGAGCACGGCAACCCGCTGTTCGACTATATCCAGCGCCGTGGCCGCGAGCGCCACAACCTCGATTCCCTGGCGGTGGAGCGCGAGGACGTGCGCGGCATGCTCAAGCTGCTGCGCGCCGGCCGTGCCATCTGGTATGCACCGGACCAGGACTACGGCGCCAAGCAAAGCATCTTCGTGCCGCTGTTCGGCATTCAGGCCGCTACCGTGCCGGCCACCAGCAAGTTCGCCAAGCTGGGCAAGGCGCTGGTGGTGCCGTTCACCCAGCAGCGCCTGGCCGACGGCAGTGGGTACCGCCTGGTGATCCACCCGCCGCTGGCTGACTTCCCCGGCGAAAGCGATGAGGCCGATTGCCTGCGCATCAACCAGTGGGTCGAAGCCTCGGTACGTGAATGCCCCGAGCAGTACCTGTGGACCCATCGCCGCTTCAAGAGCCGGCCACCGGGTGAGCCAAAACTGTACGAAAAACGCCGTCGGTAATCCCGACGTTTCCCTACATGGAGTGATGCGATGCGCCCAGCTGAACCGGTTACAGGCTTGATTCTTTCCGGCGGTGGGGCGCGAGCGGCATATCAAGTGGGGGTGTTGGCGGCGATTGCCGAATTGCTGCCGCCGGGGGCGCCGAACCCGTTTCCGGTGATCGTCGGCACGTCGGCCGGTGCGATCAATGCGGTAAGCCTGGCCAGTGGGGCCATGGATTTCACCGCCGCGATCCAACGACTTACCGCGTTCTGGCAAGGCTTTCGCAGCCATCTGGTGCTGCGCAGTGACTGGCCGGGGGTAATTCGCCAGGCGAGCCGGTTTTTTTTCCACAGTTTGCTCGGCATGGGCGCGCAGGTGCCGGTGGCACTGCTCAATAGCGCGCCGTTGCGCGATTTGCTCAACGACAAACTGCACCTGCACGGTATCGACGAAGCCATCCGCAAAAAGCACCTGCATGCGGTGGCCGTGACAGCCTTCGGTTATGAGTCCGGGCAAGCGGTGACCTTTTATCAAGGCGGGCGCACCATCGACGCGTGGTTGCGCCATCGGCGTATCGGCGTGCCCACTCAGCTCAGCGTTGAACACCTGCTGGCCAGTTCGGCGATCCCCTTGTTGTTCGCCCCAGTCAAACTTGACCATGAGTATTTCGGCGACGGCGCTGTACGCCAGTCGGCCCCCATCAGCCCGGCGCTGCACCTGGGGGCCAGCCGTGTCTTGGTGGTTGGCGTCAGCGGCAACCCGCGTGGCAATGAGCCGGCGGTGCAGCGAACTTTCACCGGCCAGGAGCCGACCCTGGCGCAGATCGGTGGGCACATGCTCAACAGTACGTTCATCGACAGCCTGGAAAGCGATATCGAACTGCTGGAGCGGCTCAACCAGTTCAGCCATTTCCGGCCTGCCGACAGCACCGCCCAGGGGTTGGCTCCGGTGGAAGTGCTGGTCATTGCGCCCAGCCAGCCTATCGACGAAATCGCAGCGCGACATCGCCAGGAATTACCGGCGGCGTTGCGTTTGTTCTTGCGTGGGCCGGGGGCGACCAAGACGAGTGGGGCGGGGGTGTTGAGCTACTTGCTGTTCGAGGCGGGGTATTGCAGCGAGTTGATCGAGCTGGGACGGCGGGATGCGTTGGCCAAGCGTGATCAGATCACGCGTTTCCTGGGCCTGCAACCGAACTGAATGTGGGAGCTGGCTTGCCTGCGATAGCGGTGGGTCTGACAGATCGCTATCGCAGGCAAGCCAGCTCCCACAGGGGACTGGCGGTGTGCGTTAGAAGTGGTACTTGACCAGGAAGCTCGCCGTGTCCTGGTTGGTCTTGAACGCGCCTGAATCTTCGATCCCGTACTTGTTCTTCCAGTAGTCGTATTCAAAGCCGACGTACAGTTGCTTCTCGCCCCAATGCAACGCCTTGCCCAGGTCATATTTGACCTGTGGGTTGAAGTGCAGGTTGGCGTGATAAGTACCACGGGCGTTCTTGTCGTTGTCCGTCACCCAGTCCATGTAGCCGTCGATCAGGATGTTGGAGTTGCCCACCGGCAGGGTGTACGACCACACCGGCGTGATCTGCCACACGCCATCACCCGGACGATTGCCTTCGGTCTGGCGCTGGTAGAAGTTCAACTGGAAGTAGTCGAAACCCGGAATGTTCAAGTCAAAGCCAGGGCCCAGCAGGTACGACTCGTTATCGCCTTCGCCGAACTCGTAAGTGAAGGCCAGCAATACGTCTTTGATCGGGCCGAAGGACAGGTCCTTGTCAAAGATCTTGCCGAATGACAGGCGTGGGCTGAACTCGCCGTAGTAAGTACTTGGGCCGACGTTGCCGTCTTCCTTGCCGTTGTAAAAGATGCGGTCGACAAACAAGAAGTTGTCGCCGTACTTCCATGCGTCGGCATGTTCGAACGTTACGGTTTGCTGGATCTGCGGGTTAACGGTAAAGCTCTTGCCCCACAGATAAGTCAGGCTGTTGTTCTGCCACTGCAACAGGTCACCGGCCACGGCTTGGCCACCGGCCAGCAGGGATCCCGCCAGCATCAGGCCTTTGAACATAGGTTTCATTCGGTTGCTCCCGAGTTAAAGTTTTATGGTTTTTCTTCTACGCAGGCGCTCTGGTGTGGCGCCTTTTGGATCGCTGCAAAAATCGTCTATTCGGTCAGCTTTAGTGCTTTTAGCAAGAGCTGCGCCAAGGTGTTTAAAAAGCCAAAAAATCCCCGTCGGCTGCAATAAATGCAGTCGAATTCAGAGGACTTTTGCGCACGATGGCTGCAGACATGAGGCCGGGATAAGTTGGCCTTGCAGTCAGCTTTTACATTTGCTGTTTTTTTTTGAGTCGATTCGAGCGGGCGCGGAGAATACTGGCTCCAAAGCCTTGGCTCAAGTGCGCTGTAACAGAGCGCGTGGGGCAAGAATGGGGCACGGCGTGTGGCCGGCCCCAGGTGAATGCTGTGCATGTGGATATTCCCGGTTTCGTTATTGTTTTTATTTGAACGAAGGAATCAATGCGTATGGGCGACGGCAGGTCGTTCAGAGCCACCGAGAATGTTGAACAGGATATTCAGCGACAACGCGCTGAGCGTGGCCATGGCGATGCCGCTATGGGTAATCGGGCTCATCCACAACGGTAGTTGCGCGAAGAACTCCGGACGCACCACCGGGATCAGGCCCATGCCGATACTCACCGCCACCAGCAACTGGTTGCGGCGGTCGGCGATATCGGCTTCCTGCAGGATCTTGATCCCGGTAGCCGCCACCATGCCGAACATGGCGATTGCCGCACCCCCCAATACCGCAGGCGGAATCGACGCCACCAGGAAGGCCGCTTTCGGCAGCAGGCTGAGCACAATCAAAAAGGCCCCGGCCATGATCGTCACCGAACGGCAACGCACGCCGGTCATCTGCACCAGGCCGATGTTCTGGGCGAAGGAGGAGTGGGTAAAGGTGTTGAAGAACCCGGCAAAGAACGACGCGCCGGCGTCACACAGCAAGCCACGGCGCAGCATCTTCGGCGTGACGTCCTGGCCGGTGATCTTGCCCAGCGCGAGGAACATCCCAGTGGATTCGACAAAGATGATCACCACCACCAGGCACATCGACAGGATCGGCGCCAGCTCGAACTTGGGCATACCGAAGTGCAGCGGCGTTACCACCTGCACCCACGGCGCCTGCGCCAAACCGCTGAGGTCGACCATGCCGAGCATGCCGCACAACACATAGCCCAGGCCCATGCCGATCAGCACCGAGATATTCACCCAGAAGCCGCGCATGAAGCGGTTGATCAACAAGATGGTGCCCAGGACCAAGGCAGCAATCGCCAGGTAGACCGGCGAGCCGAAGCTGGCTGCAGCGCTACCGCCGCCGGCCCAGTTCACGGCTACCGGAAACAATGACAAGCCGATCGCCGTGATCACGGTGCCGGTTACCAAGGGTGGGAAGAAGCGCACGACCTTGGACATGAACGGCGCGATGATCATGCCGAAAAAACCGGCAGCGATGGTCGCGCCGAAGATCCCTTGCAAGCCGATACCGGGCATGCCCGCCATGGCGACCATGCTGCCGACGGCGGCGAAACTGGCACCCATCATCACCGGCATGCGAATGCCCACCGGGCCGATGCCGAACGATTGCACCATGGTGGCGATACCGGCCACCAGCAGGTCGGCGTTGATCAGGAAGGCGATTTCTTCACGGCTCAGACCGGCGGCCTGGCCAATGATCAGGGGCACGGCGACAGCGCCGCCGTACATCAGCAAGACGTGTTGCAGGCCTACCAGAATCAGTTGCAAGAGGGGCAGCCGCACCATGGCGGGTGCGGCAGGAATCTGCGGTTCGGCTAACTCGGTCATGCAACACCTCGGATCTTTTTTATTTTTGTGTTGTTCGGCATTCAATTGCCGGGTGGAACTCAATCTACAAGCCTGCGAGGGTCGAAATGTGGGAGCTGGCTTGCCTGCGATAGCTTTGGGTCAGTCACATATCTGCTGACTGATGCACCGCCATCGCGGGCAAGCCCGCTCCCACATTTGATCTCCAACAATCAGTTAGTGCGGGCTCCCTGGTTGATCCAGGTGCCAATCAAATCCCGCTCCTGCTGGGTCATCTGGGTGATGTTGCCCAATGGCATGATCTGGCTGGCCACGGCTTGCGCCTGAATACGCGCTGCCTGCTGCTGGATCTGCGTCGGGGTATCGAACATCACCCCTGCCGGCGCAGTGCTGAACAGCGGGCTGGTGGGCTTGGCCGAATGGCAGACGGCGCAGCGTTCCTGGATCACCCCGTGCACTTTGTCGAAATCAATCGTGGCCTGGGCCGGTGCAGGTTCAGCCGCTGGTGCAGCGGGCGCTGCCGGTGCAGCAGGTTTCAAGCCACCACCCAACGCCGTTTCCGGCAGCGGTTGGTACTCGATGGCCGCTGGGGCCTTGGCCACTTCGGCAACGGGCTTGGGACCGGTCACGTACGCCAGGCTGATCATTGCCAACGCGCCGACCGGCAGCGTCCACGCATACTTCTGGCTGTTATGCCGGGTGTTGAAGTAGTGACGCACCAACACTGCCGCCACCGCGATACCGGCCAGGATCAGCCAGTTGTATTGGCTGCCATAGGTGCTCGGGAAGTGGTTGCTGATCATGATGAACAGCACGGGCAAGGTGAAGTAGTTGTTGTGACGCGAACGCAGCAAGCCCTTGGCCGGCAGTGCCGGATCCGGCGTGCGGTTCTCGGCAATCGCCGCTACCAGTGCACGCTGCGCGGGCATGATGATGCGGAAAACGTTACCCACCATGATGGTGCCGATCACCGCACCCACGTGCAGGTAGGCGCCACGGCCACTGAACACTTTGCTGAAGCCATAAGCTGCGGCAATCAACAGCACGAACAGGATGAAACCCAGCAGGGCAGGGCGTTTGCCCAGGGCCGAGTCGCAGAGGAAGGAGTAGATGAACCAGCCGGCGAACAGTGAGCCGATGCCCAGCAAGACGCCTTCGGTGCCGCTGAGCGTGCTGCCGGGGGCGAGCAGGTACAGCGTCGGGTTCCAGTAGAACACCACGCACAGCAGCGCAATGCCCGACATCCAGGTGAAGTAGGCTTCCCATTTGAACCAGTGCAGGTTGTCCGGCATGGTCGGCGGGGCCAGTTTGTATTTTTCCAGGTGGTAGATGCCGCCACCGTGGATCGCCCACAAGTCACCGGCCAGGCCGCTCTTGGGGTTGACGCGATTAAGGTTGTTTTCCAGCCAGACGAAGTAGAAAGAAGCGCCGATCCACGCGACGCCCGTGATCATGTGAACCCAGCGCACGCTAAGGTTCAGCCATTCCATCAAATGTGCTTCCACAGTCTTTACCTCTCGCCTGTCACCCTTGTTGTCGGGTGATCAGACCTTCTCTTATTGGTGGGGGGCGAGGATCAACCGCTCATCCTCTTTGAAAAAATGCTCATCGCAGTTATTGCCTGTGCCACTGCGATCAACCACCAGGAAGTCATCCCGCTTTTCGATCGTCAGCACCGGATGGTGCCAAACGCCGCGATGGTAATTAATGCCCTGCCTGCCGTTGGTAACGAAGGCGCGGACCAAGCCCGATACAGGTTCATCGCCAACTGGCGCGACCACGATCAGAAAGGGGTTGCCGAGCAGCGGTATGAACGCCTGGCTGCCCAGCGGGTGTCTCTCCAGCATGCACACGGTCAGCGGCATGTCCTGCGCATCGGCGCGGAAAATGCTGATGATGGCGTGGTCTTCCGGCTTAGCGGTTTCGACCGTGGCCAGTTTGTGAAAGCGCATGGTCGACCCGTTGTTGATCATGAAGTGATCGCTGCCGTCCGTTTCGATAACGTCTCCGAAAGGGGCAAAGGCTTCTTTGGTCAGGGGTTCGATCACTAGTGTGCGCATGGCTGTCTCTTATCCGAATTCTGTGTTGTTTGTTCTGCTTGCTTTTGTAGTGAGCGGGCTTGTCCCGCGCTGGGCTGCGTAGCAGCCCCAAAAGACAGGGCCGCTTCGCGCCCCAGCGCGGGGCAAGCCCGCTCACTACAGGGTGCGGCGCTTACTTGGCGACTTTGCCCAGAACACGCAGGCGGCTCACACCACCGTCCGGGAACACATTCAGGCGGATGTGGGTAATCGGGCCCAGCGCCTTGATCTGCTCGGCGAAGGTGTGCTCAGCGTGCATTTCCAGCTTCTGCGCCGGCAGCAGTTCGCGCCAGAACAGCGATTGGGTTTCGATCTGGCTGTCGGTGCCGCCCTTCACGAACGCGCCCTGGATCGAGCAAGTGTCTGGGTAGTTGCCCTTGAAGTGCAGGGTGTCGACGATGACTTTCTCGATCTCGCCCGGGTGGCCCAGTGCGACGATCACCCAGTCATTGCCCGGTGTACGACGACGCGCGGTTTCCCAGCCGTCGCCCATGTTGATGCCACGGCCTGGGTTGAGGATGTTGCTCATGCGGCCAAAGTGCTCGTCGGAGCAAGCCAGCGCACGGCCGCCGTTCAGGGCAGCAGCCAGGTCAACCTGTTCGTTGTCGCCCACCGAGGACCAGTCGCGGAACGGTACGCCGTAGACGCGCAGACGCGCCACGCCGCCATCTGGGTAGATGTTGAAACGCAGGTGGCTGAACGCCTTGTCGTTGTTGAT
The DNA here is from genome assembly GCF_002255865.1 of Pseudomonas sp. PGPPP1. Taxonomy (NCBI): domain Bacteria; kingdom Pseudomonadati; phylum Pseudomonadota; class Gammaproteobacteria; order Pseudomonadales; family Pseudomonadaceae; genus Pseudomonas; species Pseudomonas sp. PGPPP1. Next base: position 8,301 of record NZ_NKIG01000011.1, read on the forward strand.
CTCGTGGTAGTGGTGGCTGTTGCCTTGCAGCTCGACGGCCGACAGCACTTCCACCCACTGGGTGTTTTCATCAGGGTCGCCCGAGGCCAGGAAACAGGCTTCCAGGGAGGCCGACGGCGGGAAGTTGCCGGTGAAGAATGAAGTGTCGATGTCCACGCCTTTGATCGAGCCAGGCACGCCCAGGCGGATCACTGCGCTGTCGTAGCCTTCGAAGCGCTTGCGGCGCGACTCCCAGCCGTCCATCCACTTGCCGTTGTCATCGAAAACGCCCTCCTTCCACACGGCCGGGGTCGGCTGGAACAGGCGGTTGGCGTCAGCGAACCAGTCATCGGTCACCGAAAGGATCTTGGTGCCCAGACGGGCGTCGGCCAGGTTGACGAACTTCTCGAAAGGTACGGCGTAAGCTTTCATTCTTCTTGTCTGCCTTGAATTGAGTGGCTTGGGATGCTCGCCAGGCCCTGGGCGCCATGAACGCTCGGGCCAGGGTTGCTTTAAAGGGTCAGTAAACGGAACAACGCGATCTTGTTGATCTCGGCCAGTGCACATTTGAACTCGGCCTCAACCGAGTTGTGAATGCGCGTTTCGAACGCGGCCAGGATCTGATGCCGGTTGCTGCCTTTTACCGCCATGATGAAGGGAAACTTGAACTTGGCCTTGTAGGCATCGTTCAGCTCGGTGAAGCGAGAAAACTCCTCGCTCGAGCATTGGTGAATCCCCGCGCCAGCTTGCTCATCGGTGCTGGCTTGGGTGAGTTGGCCCTGGACGGCAGCTTTGCCGGCCAGGTCCGGGTGAGCGTTGATCAGGGCCAACTGGCTGGCATGATCGGCGCTCAACAGGATGTCGCTCATGCGCTGGTGCAGGGTTTCGATCTCGTCGATCGAAGCGTCCTGGCCCAGGTCGTAGGCCTTTTCGGCCACCCATGGCGAATGTTCGTAGATGTCGGCGAAGGCCTGGACGAATTCGTCGCGGCTCAATGTCGAAGGTTTCAGGGTTTGGAACGCAGTCATTTCGCCGCTCCCTTGAAGGGGTGGGTTTCGTGCCAGTGACGGGCAATGTCGACACGGCGAGTGAACCACACGTGATCGTGACCTTTGACGTACTCGATGAACCGCTTCAAGGAGGCCAGGCGTGCCGGGCGGCCGATCAGGCGGCAATGCAGGCCGATGGAAAGCATTTTCGGCGCCTCCGCGCCTTCGGCGTAGAGCACGTCGAACGCGTCCTTGAGGTATTCGAAGAAGTCATCGCCCTTGTTGAAGCCCTGCACCTGGGTGAAGCGCATGTCATTGGTGTCCAGGGTGTAGGGGATCACCAAGTGCGGCTTGCCGGTGGGGTTGTTGGGCTCCCAGTAGGGCAGGTCGTCGTCGTAGGTGTCGCAGTCGTAGAGAAAGCCGCCTTCCTCCATCACCAGCCGCCGTGTATTGGGGCCGGTGCGCCCGGTGTACCAGCCCAGTGGGCGTTCGCCGGTCAGTTCGGTGAGGATGCGGATCGCTTCGAGCATATGCTCGCGTTCCTGGGCTTCGTCCATGTACTGGTAGTCGATCCAGCGGTAGCCGTGGCTGCAGATCTCGTGGCCGGCCTCGACCATGGCGCGGATCACATCCGGGTGACGCTGGGCGGCCATGGCCACGGCGAAGATGGTCAGCGGAATATCGAATTCTTTAAACAGCTTGAGGATGCGCCACACGCCGGCACGGCTGCCGTATTCGTACAGCGACTCCATGCTCATGTTGCGCGCGCCTTGCAACGGCTGGGCCGAGACCATTTCCGAGAGGAAGGCTTCGGACTCTTTGTCGCCGTGCAAAATATTGCGCTCACCGCCTTCTTCGTAGTTGAGTACGAAAGACAGCGCAATGCGCGCCTTGCCCGGCCAGTGGGGGTGAGGAGGGTTACTGCCGTAACCGATCAGGTCGCGTGGGTAGTCAGCGCTCACTGCAGTCTTCCTTCTTGTTCGTGATCATTCATGTGGCGGCCGGGCAGTGAAATGACTGGGTGGCGTCACAGCGATGAGTGATTGTATACAACTTATCATCGACTTTGTAAGCCTACATTTCCGCATTTTTTCTGCAAGACTCCCTATGAAGGGTGTAGCAAGAAACTTGCCTGGTTGGTCAGCAAATGGATAAAAGGTCGTTTAAAAGCAAGGATTACTCGCCAATTACCTGTTGAAGCAATGAGGACGGGGTGATGCAAAGGTTTGTGATTTTTATTGTGTACAATTTTTTTAAAAAGTGTCTTAATCAGTCATCGCCGGCTTTTTCACTGCCCTGAAAAAGTGCGGACTTCTTTTCTACTGACTTCAGGAGGCGCGTAGACGCCATGGGACGTTTGACCACACACGTTTTGGACGCCGCGCACGGCTGCCCTGGCAGCGCAATCAAGGTGGAGCTGTACCGCGTCGAAGGCGCGCAGCTGGAACTGGTTGCCACTGCTCTGACCAACAGCGACGGGCGCTGCGATGCCCCGCTGCTGCAAGGCGATAACTACCGCAGCGGCGTGTACCAACTGCAGTTCAGCGCCGGCGACTACTACCGTGCTCGTGGTGTGCAACTGCCGGAGCCTGCGTTCCTGGACGTGGTGGTGCTGCGCTTTGGCATCAGTGCCGAGCAGGATCACTACCATGTCCCGCTACTGATTTCGCCCTACAGCTACTCCACCTATCGCGGTAGCTAGCGTCACTTCGTTTCACGCCCCCAAGGCTCTTCGTTGGTTTTTCGCCCGCCCACACTGCGGGCTTTTTTTTGCCTGCCGTGGGCTCAATTATCTAGTGCCGGTTGGGCGGCTGCGGTGATTAGGCTGGGTGTTTTCCTCCTTTAGATGAAAGCACCATGAGTCCTGATAATGACGACCCAGACATGGCTGACCAAGACGCGCGCCAGGAGATTCAGAACCAACTGCGATGGCGAATCAACGCTTGCACCCATCCCAGCCGAATCATTAATCAAATCAGCCTTGCTGATTTGCGGTGCGATGAGTCGACACGAGCGCTCATGAATCTGATAGGCCGCTCGCCGAAAGTCTTGAGTGTGATTCGGGCTGCGTTACGCAAAGCGTTCAACGTCGATCCGGATAGCCTGTTGTTTACTGAAACCAGGCCTCCCGACGCACCCGAGAAAGTCGACACGCTGACCGATAGGGCATTGTTGCTGTTGGTCGACCCTTCGGTGGCAGTCAACGTCAATTCGTTCACCGCCCTGAGCGTCAAGGGCGAGCCGAATCGCCGATTGCCCTGCACTCCGTTGGAGGTGTTGCAACAGGTTGTAGAGATGCGTCTGTCTGACCAACTGGCCCGCGCACATGAAGCCTATTGGAATGCCCTGGCCGAGGGGGCCTGGCTCACAAGGCGGGAACGTTGGATTGAATTGCATACGGGGCTGTTCGCTGATCGTGCGTTTATCGCGCAGCAACTGGAAGAGCTGTCGAATGCAGGAATGAACCTGGTCCAGGCCGTGATTGATGCCCCGACTGCTGAGGCTCGCCAGCGGGCAGGTGGGCATTGGGCAAGCGTGCATGTGAGCCAGTTGATGTGGCCGGGTACACCCGCGGTGGCTGTCCCTGGGGCATTGCATTTTTATCGGGCGGGTGATCCCGGTACCGCCCCTCACGTGATTTATCTTCCAGGAGTGGTTCGCAACTTTTACGAATACCCGACCTTCACCGCCCTTCAGTGCGGCCTGCTGGAGCTGGGCCGAGAGCGTTTTCATCAGCTCTGGCAATGCTTGCCGTTAGATCGACGCAATGGGTTATGCCCACCCGCTGGCTTGTCGCCGGCAACCGGCTTTACTCGCGGTGCGCAGATTCTGGAGGATGCACTGGCAGTGGGCGCGAGGGCGTTGCTGGAGGGGCAATGGGCGAATGAAGTGGCTTGTGCCTTGATGGTTAATCTGGCGCACGTCTTCTCTACCGGGCACCCCCGGCCTCAACCGCTGGAGGCGGTGCCCTTTCTTAAGTTCATGGAGGGCAGCAGAAAGCAATTGATCGGTGGCGTTCGCCTGGGCCCCATTCGTGATCAGTTACTTAAATGGGACCATCAGCGACGACGAGAAGAAATAGCCTTCGCCAATCTGGCGCCCGGCCTCGCGTTACACACCTCAGAGAGGCAGGTCAAACGCTACGAAAAAGGCCTGCTCGCGCTGTTGGCCTCGGAGGATCCCAGTGCAGAGACACCTGCCTACAAAGAGGTCCTGTCGTTGATGAGCCAATTGGAGGTCCATGCACAGGAGCTGAAGACGTTGATGAAGTGCGCGCCGCAACAGTTGCTGCTTGTGGACTTTTGGGCTGAGAGACCCGGTGGGGAGGGAACGCCCAACCGTATTTCGCTATTCATCAACGCTCAGGTTGAGGCCCTGCGCAGTGAGGTTCAGTTGCAGCACCGGCTCAAGCTGCTCAGCACGGCTCATCGGGACTTAATGATTGAGGTGATAGAGCAGACTTATGCAAGCAAGCGCCCCGACAGTCAAACCCAGGTGCTTTCGATCATGATTGGCACTGAGCCAGACACGTTCTACCCGCTCCATAACGCATGGGTAGTCACCACGGCAGCGGCGCTGAGGGAGCCGACCCGCCAACTTCCTGTGGTTCTGTACGTTTTTGGGGCGGCGGGTGGGGTGTTGGCTTTTGCCGGGGTGGAGGCGCTGACCCGAAGCATCAAAGCCAGTCTCGCCAGTCGGGACGATTCCGTGCTGTGGGGCGGTGTGGAGCGCGATAAGCGGAATGCCTTACGCATGCACGCGGCAGGTGAAACCTTGGCGACGCGCTACGTGCCCATCGATGGCAGATATGCAAGGGTTTTCATCCGTGACCTCGTTATGTCCTATGAGCGCTTGTGCAACCGCACCGACGACATCACGCGCATTTTCAGTGAAGTGACGGATGCCGAGTTGGCCCGTGCACTACTGCTGACGGAACTGGTGCAACAACTGCAAATTCCCGTCAATAGTGCTCTGAGCCATGCGCAGAAGAATATTGAACTGCTGCGCAAGGTCGCGCTTGAAACGAAAAAACTGCCGGCATGGTTGGCGGGGGCTAAGCATGCGCAGCGTAAAATTTTCTTGCGCTTGCAAAAGCTTTACCTGGGCAGTGCCTGGGCATTCCTGGCACGGCAAGAACAACGTTTGCCGGATTTGTACACGTATGCCCGCGAGGAGTTGGCCGCGCGTTTACGTCGCGACGGGATCTCTCTGGGGATTGGTCTTGATGAGCCCTTTATAGCGATGTCAGGGGATATTCACGGCACCTATTGTGATTATCAAGATGCTTGCCTCCTGAAAGATCCGAAAAATGTACTGCCTAAGTCTGCTGCTTCATGCAGAGCCTTCAGCTTGTTGGATCTGGCCCTGCAAAACCTGGATCCGGAGGCAACCTGGACGGAACATCAATTAAAGCGTGCTTGCTATCTGCGATGGACGTGGCCAGACCATCTTTCTCCTGGCCATCTGAGGAATATGATCTCTTCGCTAAATATCGGCGGCCGGTACGACGCACTGATCGGAGAAGTTTTCTATCCGCCCGTTCACCCCGAGCACTTGCTCTCGGAAGGACGTATCCCTGAGTTATTGAATCGCGCGCTGTCTTCGGGCGCTGATTATCATCTGTTTTTAGCCGTTCAACAGGGGGTCTCGGTGAAAGCGCAAAGCGTATTCAGCACGGCGATGGCTGCCCGAACGCCACAGGATCTATTGAGAAACCAGCATGAGTTACAACTGCATGTGGTTTTTTGGGTGGGGCATACCATGCTGCATGATCGCTACGTCGCAGGAATAGTAATCGTGCAAGACAAGCGCTCGGCGCTTTGCGTGGTTTACTGGCCACAGGCCCCGCAGGCGTTGGTGCTCACTGAGTACAGCAGCCTTGAAAAGGCCAGTGCTGAATTGAATCGCTTTGCCGCATTGCCAGATAACGCCAAGACGCTCGCACGGCAGGTCACACCAGGCTGGGCGTTTCGGGCATCGTTCGGGACTCTGTTTCAACCTCCCACTTCCATCGACGTTCGTAGAGAAAGGGCTCATATCTATTTTGTGAAAGGAGAGTGGCATTTATCTCGCGAGTCCAAGGCAAAGTATCTGGAACCATCGCTTTCGGTTGATGAGATAGAAGCGCAGGTGTTCGAACAGATTGCCAGTCATCCACAGGATTGGCTGGTGATTGTCGCCTTGACCAACTGCAATGCCCAGGCATTGCTGTACCGTGCCCATGTGCATGAACTGCAACGCCAGACACAGGCGGCCAGTTACTCCAATGAGGCGCTCAGGGACTATCGAATCCGGCGCAAAGAAGACGAGAGCGTAGCCAAAACGAAGATGGTGTTAAGTATTTTTTTTCCGTTATTCGGGTTGTTGAATAGCGCCAATGAATTGTACTTGGCGGTGCGACGTTATCAGCGTTCCAGCTACCCTCTTGATAAACGCGTGTTGGCCGATTCGATTAAATTCTTTTTGGTCGATCTGGCGACGCTTTTCATACCCAGCCCCTTCCCCAAGAACGCGGGTGCCGTGGCGTCTGCTGCTATACGGCCTGCTTTGCCTAAGGCTTTGGGGCGGATACGCCGCTGGCGTGTGGAACCGGGAACCGTTTCTCGTCCGGCGTCATCGGTGAGGCAACTTCCGGCGCTGGAGTCTTTTAAGGTCAAGTTGGCGCCGGAGGGCGCTGTGGCGCTCAAAGGGCCGAGTGAAAGGGGTGTGTATGCGAAGGATGGAGCACTGTTTGTTAAAGATGGCACGCACCATTACCCGGTTTACCGGCGTAGCAACGAAGCGTTATTTCGCCTGAAAAACCAGCAGGTAGCGGGTCAGGATGAACTGATTCTGAACATTCACGAGTCGGGCGAGTGGCTATTGGGTGCGGACGCGCCCCTGCCGGTGGCGGGGACGAGTTCGGGAGTGCTCAATCCGTGGCAGCGGCCAGTGTCACCCCCGCCTGATTGGTGGCCGCCCGTTGTGCGCACGGCGACGGAAAATTCGATTCTTCAATCATCTACGACGACGAATCATTGGGTGAGTTGGGGTATGACTCCCCCGGATTATCGGCAATTGATTTCTCCTGCTCCGGGTGTTTTTCACGTTCCCAGTGGAGCCTCTGGTTTTTCTTACAATGTTGCGCGAGTCGCCCCGCCGAATGTTGCCTTTGACCATCTGACCAGCGGTTTTTACAGGTTGCTTCCTGAAGGTCATCAGGCACCTTTGAACCGTATTGTATTCATGACAAAGAACGAGCCGTTGGCTTCAAATGCGCTCGATGATATCAAGCGCTGGACAAGCACGGCGCTGCATGAACAACCCCTTCCAATGTCATTTACCTCGAAGAACGGGTGGGCACTGCATGCTCCACTGTTCGACAGGCCGTTGGCTCAGTCTGTAGGTGCGGCCTTTCCTACCATGACAACCAGAAGTCGAGATTTCACGGTCATACGCATCACTGAGTTGTCTGGGCCGGAGGGGGCTGCAACGGCTACTCATTTGCTTAACATTCGTTCGACGTTGGACAAATGGTTGCCGCCACTGCCTGCCCTGCCAGGGCAAACGGACGATCTGCTGAGAATGTTGCGGCCTCTTGAAAGGCGTCGCCACCATTTGTTTATCAGCTACCAAGGCGTTACCCCTGGCTTCACGCGTGTTGACTTTAAACCGCATGGTTTAGACCCCTCATTGTGGGTCGTTACATCTCATGCTGCTTCTATGCGCAGCCCTGCAATGATTGCCGCTGTTGAGTACGTGCTGCTGCAGCAAGGCTTCACGATTCATCAGCTAGGGGTGGTGCGCCACGGTGCTCGTTCATTTGAGTTTGCAGCGACGCACGCCGGTTCGAATTCCCTTTATTACGTGTCACTCCACTGGGTGGAGAAAGGGAGTGTCAGCTTAGGACAAAGGCTAACTGATGGATGGTTCAACAAGACCATTAGCAATAACGCAATAAATCCAAGATTCGCGCCAGTCAGAAGTGCCTGGGGGGAAGGGCGATTGGTTCGGATCGTGGCAGGCATTCAATGGCCTATCATGAGTACGGTCCCTCCCACCGTTTATTTCGTCAAAGTGAGTCCATCCTGACCTTCATCAACGCCATCATGCCTGCACCGCCAAACAGTCCCGCACTGACGCGGTTGAACCAGCTCTGGCCCTTGCCGCTGCGAAGGTAACGAGCAGCACCATGAGCGCCCAAGCCATAGGCCAGCTTGCAGAGCAGGTCGAGTACGGTCCATGTGGCGATCATGATCAGCAGTTGTGGCAGGAACGGCTGCTCGCCACTGAGAAACTGCGGCAGGAAGGCGGCGAAAAACAGGATGTCCTTGGGGTTGCTGGCACCCAACACAAACGCGCGACCAAACAGCGTGCGAAAGCGGGGCGTAGCAGCCAACTGCGGAACTTCAGCGCCCTGCGCCGGCTGGCGTGATTGCATCCAACTCTGCCAGGCGAGGTAGAACAGGTACGCCGCGCCGACGATCTTCAATGCGCTGAACAGCTGTTCCGACGCCAGTAACAAGGCGCCCAGGCCCAGGGCCGAGGCGCTCAGCAGGCAGATCGAGGCAAACACCCCACCGAGAAACGCTGGATACGAACGGCGCAGGCCGTAGTTGAGACTGTTGCTGATCATCAACAGTGACAATGGTCCCGGGATCAGGATCACCACCAATGCCGCGCCGCTGAACAGTAGCCAGGTTTCCAGGTTCATCCGTTACTCCTTTTATAGAAATATGAATTTGGCGATAAAGATCGCGCACAACACCCACAGGCTGACGGAAATCTCGCGGTACTTGCCGGTGCCGGCCTTGAGCGCCACATACGTGATGAAGCCCAGGGCGATACCGTCGGCCACCGAGAACGTCAGCGGCATCATGATCGCGGTGACAATCGCCGGAATGCTGTCGGTGGCTTCATCCCAGTTGATATGGGCCATGCTCGCCATCATCAGCATTGCCACATAGATCAATGCACCGGCAGTGGCATACGCCGGGATCATGCCGGCCAGTGGTGCAAAAAACATCGCCGCCACAAACAGCACGCCCACGGTCACGGCGGTGAGCCCGGTGCGACCGCCAGCGGCCACACCCGCAGCACTTTCAACATAGCTCGTGACCGGTGGCACACCGACCATCGCGCCAAATACGCTGGAAGCACTATCAGCCTTTAGTGCGCGGGACAGGTTGTCGATCTTGCCATCGGCATTCACCAGGCCCGCCCGTTGCGCGACGCCCATCAGTGTACCTGCGGTATCGAACATGTGTACAAAAAGAAACGCGAAAACAACGCTAATCATGCTGACATTGAATACACCTTTGATATCCATAGCCATCCAGGTAGGCGCCAGGCTCGGTGGCGTGGAGAGAATGCCGTTGTAGTGCACCAGGTCCAGGCCCCAACCCGCGAGGGTCACAGCGATGATGCTGATGAGGATTGCGCCGAATACGCGGTGGTAACTGAGGATGGCAATCAGCAGGAAGCACACCGCCGCCAGCAGTGGCGCCGGTTCGTGCAGCGAACCGAGCTTGATCAACGTAACCGGGCTGTCGACGATGATGCCGGCGGTTTTCAAGCCGATCACCCCGAGAAACAGGCCGACGCCCGCGCCCATCGCGTGGCGCAGGCTCACGGGGATGCTGTTGAGCAGCCATTCACGCACACGGGACAGGGTCAGGCCCATGAACAGCACACCGGAAATGAACACCGCACCCAGCGCGGTTTCCCAGTGGTAGCCCATGGTGCCGACCACGGTGTAGGTGAAGAACGCATTCAGCCCCATGCCCGGCGCCAGGCCCACCGGCCAGTTGGCGTACAGGCCCATCAACAGGCAACCCAGTGCGGCGGCGATGCAGGTGGCAACAAACGCCGCGCCGTGATCGATGCCGGCGTCGGCCATGATGTTGGGGTTGACGAAGATGATGTAAGCCATGGTGATGAAGGTGGTGAGGCCGGCGATCAGCTCGGTCTTCACTGTGGTGCCATGCGCGCTGAGTTTGAACAAACGTTCTAGCCAGCTGTTAGTGGGCGGGGCGATGTCCAGCGTCGGGGCTTCGGATTTGCGGCTATCCACAGCGAGTACTCCTCAAGAGTTTTATTGTTATTTACAGCGCCGGTCACAAATGTGGGCAACAGCGCTTTGAGGTACTGGCGGGTTTTGTTGACCAATAGGTCAGGAACTCGCACGAGGCGAATTATGCTTTTGTATACAAAGAAAGCAAATAATGTTTTCGAATAGTTGGATGAAAGGCTAGTTCGCTGCACTCAGGGCCTGATTGACGGCCAGCCATCCCATCACCGCTTCTTCCCCCGCTTCGCTGAACGCGCGTTGCAGCAGCTTCACTTGTTCGCGGCGCAGTGACTGTTCGAAACGCAGGCCTTCTTCGCTCAATTCCAACAGGCGTTTGCGCTTGTCGGTCTCGGACGCAACGCTGATTACCAAGTGCATTTCCTGTAATTGGCGCAGCGGCATGTTCAGCGCTTGTTTGCTCACGCCGAGCAATTCCAGCAGTTCCTTCACGCTCAGCGCGGGGTAGCGCGCGATAAAAAACACGATGCGCTGGTGCACTCGGCTCAGGCCGCGGCGCTCAAGCATTTCGTCAGCCTTGGCGGTGAACGCCTGGTAGCCGAAGAAGAACGCCTCCATGGCTTCTTGCTGAGCGGTTGGGTTCTTAAGGTCAAGCATATTGACGTATCCGTGCGAGTCGTCGTAATTTCGGTCAACCAGTTTGACGTATTTCCTACAGTCTTCGCTACCGGTGACCCTATGGCCTTCTCTGAACGTGTTACGCGCCTCAAAAGCTCCTTGATCCGTGAAATCCTCGCGGCAGCCCAGCGCCCGGAAGTGATGTCGTTCGCCGGTGGCCTGCCGGCCGAAGCCATGTTGCCTGCGCTCAATTGGGATGACATGCCACTGAACGTTGGCCAGTACGGCATGAGTGAAGGGGAGCCGCAGTTGCGCGAATTGCTCGCCGCCGAGGCCCGCGCGCTTGGCGTGCCGTGCCAGGCCAGCCAGGTGCTGGTGGTCAGTGGTTCTCAGCAAACCCTGGACCTGGCAGCCAAGCTGTATATCGACAAAGGCACTCAAATCCTGCTGGAAGGCCCGACCTACCTGGCGGCGTTGCAGATCTTCCAACTGTTCGGCGCCGACTGCCTCACTGTGCAGTTGGAGGCCGACGGCCCGGACTTGGCCGCGCTGCGCGCCAACCTGGAGCGCCATCGCCCGGCGTTCATCTACCTGATCCCGACTTTCCAGAACCCCTCGGCCGTGCGCTACAGCGAGGCCAAGCGCGAAGCCGTCGCCGCACTGCTGGACGCGTTCGGCGTGACGCTGATCGAAGACGAACCCTACCGCGAATTGACCTTCGACGGTGGCAGCGCCAAACCCATCGCAGGGCGTCTGAAAAAAGCCAGTTGGATCTACACCGGCACGGTGTCCAAAACCCTGCTGCCAGGGCTGCGCGTCGGCTATTTGATCGCCAGTCCGGACCTGTTTCCGCACTTGCTCAAGCTCAAGCAGTCGGCCGACTTGCACACCAACCGTGTCGGCCAATGGCAGGCAATGCAGTGGATCGGCACGGAGAAATACCAGCAACACCTGCAGGAATTGCGCAGCTTCTACCGCGAACGCCGCGATGCCTTTCAGTCCGCGCTGGAGCGTCACTTCGCTGACCTGGCCGACTGGCAAGTGCCCCAGGGCGGATTATTCTTCTGGCTGACCTTGAAACAGCCGTTGGACACCCGCACTTTGTTGGCTCCATCGCTCGATCAGGACGTCGCGTTCATGCCCGGTGAACCGTTCTTTTCCGAGCCGGACCAACACCTGGGTTCATTGCGGCTCAATTTCAGCCATATCGACCCGGCCCGCCTGGATGAAGGTCTCAAGCGCCTGGCCACGGTGGTCCGTCAAGCACAGCACGCGCAAGCGGCATAAGGGGAGCACCATGTACAAGGTTTATGGCGATTACAAGTCGGGCAACTGCTACAAGGTCAAATTGATGCTCAACCTGCTGGGCATTCCCTATCAATGGATCGACGTGGATATCCTCAACGGCGACACCCAGACCGCCGAGTTCCTGGCCAAGAACCCCAACGGCAAGATCCCGGTACTGGAGCTGGAAGACGGCACCTGTCTGTGGGAGTCCAATGCGATCCTCAATTTCCTGGCCGATGGCAGCGAGTTCCTGCCCAGCGAGCCGCGTTTGCGCACCCAGGTGCTGCAATGGCAGTTCTTCGAGCAGTACAGCCATGAGCCGTACATTGCTGTGGCGCGGTTTATCCAGTTTTACCTGAACATGCCCGAAGACCGCCTGGAGGAATACAAGACCTGCCATAAGCGCGGCTACAAAGCGCTGAAGGTGATGGAACGCCAACTGCAGGCCACGCCGTACCTGGTGGGCGAGCAGTATTCGATTGCCGATATTGCGTTGTATGCCTATACGCATGTGGCGCATGAGGGTGGGTTTGATCTGGCGCCATACCCGGCGGTGCAGGCGTGGCTGGCGCGGGTAGCCAGCCATCCCAAGCATGTGCCGATGCTGGACTGATTCACTCGGTCGACATGTGGGAGCTGGCTTGCCTGCGATGCGGGCAACTCGGTCTGTCAGTTGTACCGAGGTGATGCCATCGCGGGCAAGCCCGGCTCCCACACAAGCCTGCTCTAACTTTAGCGCTATGTTGTGCCAGGTAATTTTTCACTGAGCAGATCGAAACAGCGCTGTGCCGCCGGGCTCAAGCTCGTCCCGCTACGGCTGATCAACCCGATCTCCCGGTTAACGCCGGGGTGATCGATGTTAATCCGCTTCAACCCCTCCAGGCTGTCCGCCGCCGACTCTGGCAATACGCTGATCCCCAGCCCCTGGCGCACCAACGCCAACACCGTCGACATGTAGTTGGCCTCCATCCCCGCATTCATCGTCAGTCGCGTTTCATCGAACAACGCATCCACCTGCTCACGCACGCTGCTGTCGCGCCCCGTTAGGATGATCGGCTGGTCCGCCAGTTGCTTCAGGGTCAATTGACGATGGCGAGTGAGGGGATGATCCAGTGGCAAAAAAGCACACAAGCGATCATTCAGCACCGGCACAAAGTCCAGCCCATGGCTGAGCCGTGCGCGCACGCCAATGCCGAAGTCCACGTCGCCGGAACGCACTTGGGCGTGAATGCGGTGCGCCACCAGGTCATGCAGGCGTACTTCGATCCCGGCGAAGTGCTCGCGAAACAGGCGCAGCACCGGTGGCAGAGAGCCGGCACACACCGAGGGCAGGGCGGCGATGGTCACTACGCCCCGGCGCAACGCGGCGAGGTCGCGGGAGCCGGTGACGATGTTGTCCAGGTCCAGCAGCAGTTTTTCCATGGGACCACGGGCATCCTGACCGGCGGCGGTAATGCTGACGTGGCGCGGACTGCGGTCGAGCAGGGCGACGCCGAGCCAGTCTTCCAGTTGCTGCACCTGCACCGTCAGCGCCGAGGGCGACAGATGCAGTTCATTGGCAGCCTTGGTGAAACTGCCGGTGCGGGCCACCGCGAGAAATGCCTGAATGTGCTGGATGCTGTTCTTCATTTTGTTTTTCCGAACGTGCTAGGCCGAATATTCCAATTTACAAAGACTAACCCGCTTCCAATACTCCAGGGAAAACAATAACCGGCCACAAAGGCCGCTCTGGAGTAACCCATGCTCGCAACCCTGGGTGTCATTACCATCCTGTGCCTGCTCGCTGCCGTCATGAGCAAACGCCTCTCGCCCCTGGTAGCCCTGATCGCCTTGCCGATCATCGCCGCGCTGCTCGGCGGTTTCGGCCTGCAAACCAGTGCCTTCATCATTACCGGTATCAAGAACGTTGCCCCTGTGGTGGGCATGTTTGTGTTTGCGATTCTGTTTTTCGGGATCATGACCGACGCTGGCATGCTCGACCCCATCATTGACCGCATCCTGCGTACGGTGGGGACGCGCCCTACACGAATTGTTGTCGGCACCGCGACCCTGGCGTTGCTGGTGCACCTGGACGGTTCCGGCGCAGTGACCTTTTTGGTGACGGTGCCGGCGATGCTGCCTCTGTACACGCGGCTCGGCATCGACAAACGCATCCTCGCCTGCGTGTGTGCGATGGCCGCCGGGGTGAATTTCCTGCCGTGGACCGGCCCGGTATTGCGCTCGTCGGCAGCCCTGCATGTGCCGGTGGCGGACCTGTTCCAGCCGTTGATCCCGGTGCAGATCGTCGGGCTGATCTTCGTGTTCGCTTGTGCCTGGTGGCTGGGCCGTCGCGAAGAAAAACGCCTGGGCCTGGGCGCCGGCTCCACGGTCGATGCCATGCCTCAGCGCGTGCTCAGTGACGACGACATCAAGCTGCGCCGCCCACGGTTGTTCTGGGTCAACCTGATTCTCACCGTGCTGGTGATGGTGGTGATGATTGCCGGCTGGGTCGATCCGGTGGTGATGTTCATGCTCGGTACCGTGGTGGCGCTGTGCATCAACTACCCGAACGTCGATGCTCAGCGCGCGCGCATCGACGCCCACGCGAAAACCGCCCTGACCATGGCCAGTATCCTGCTCGCCGCCGGTGTGTTCACCGGCATCATGCAGGGCACCGGCATGCTCAAGGCCATTGCCGAAGTGGCGGTGGCGCAGATTCCAGCGGGACACGGCAAGTTGATCCCGGCGGTGGTGGGCTTTATTTCCATGCCGTTGAGCATGTTGTTTGACCCTGACTCCTACTATTTCGGCGTGATGCCGGTGATCGCCGAAGTGGGCAAAGCCCTCGGCGTGGACCCGCTGCAAGTGGCCCAGGCCTCGTTGCTGGGCGTGCACACTACCGGCTTCCCGGTCAGCCCGCTGACCCCCGCTACCTTTCTGTTGGTGGGCCTGTGCAAGGTCGAATTGGCCGATCACCAGCGCTTCACCATTCCGTTTCTGTTTGCCGCGTCGGTGTTGATGACCCTGACTGCGTTGCTGCTGGGAGTGATTTGAGATGAAAACCTTGCGCATCGGTTCCGGCGCCGGCTATTCCGGCGACCGTATCGAACCTGCTGTGGAGTTGGCCGAACAGGGCGATTTGGATTACCTGGTGTTCGAATGCCTGGCTGAACGCACGATCGCCTTGGCGCAACAGGCGCGGATCAGCGATCCACAGGGGGGTTATGACCCGCTATTGAGTGAACGCATGCGCCGCGTACTGCCTTTTTTAGGCGCGAAGGGCGGGCGTCGTCGCTTGCGGGTGATCACCAATATGGGCGCGGCCAATCCGGTGTCGGCGGCAGATGAGGTGCGGCGTATTGCACTTGAGCTGGGCCTTGAGCTCAAGGTGGTCGCCGTGGTCGGCGATGACGTGCTCAATGTGCTGGCCCCCGAATTTCTGTTGGATAACGGCCAGACTGTCGGGTCGTTGGGCGAGCGGCTGATTTCTGCGAATGCCTATTTGGGCGTCGACGGCATCCTGGAAGCGTTGCGCGCTGATGCGGACGTGGTGATCACCGGGAGGGTGGCCGACCCGTCGCTATTCCTCGCGCCACAGATGTTTGAGTTCGGCTGGGCGGCGGACGATTGGCAGCGATTGGGGCGCGGTACGTTGGTGGGGCATTTGCTCGAATGCGCCGGGCAGGTCAGCGGCGGGTATTTTGCCGATCCTGGCTTCAAGGATGTGGATGACCTGGCGCGCCTGGGTTTCCCACTGGCCGAGATCGATGCAGACGGCGAAGCCGTGATCACCAAGGTGACGGGGTCGGGCGGCCGGGTAAGCCGTGCCACCTGCACTGAGCAGCTGATATACGAAGTGCATGACCCAGCGGCGTATCTGACGCCGGATGTCACGGCGGACTTCTCTCAAGTGGGTTTTGTCGAGGAGGGCATAGACCGCGTTCGAGCCGCAGGTGCCGGCGGCCGTTCCCGCCCCGAACAGCTGAAAGTCAGTGTCGGCTATCTGGACGGTTGGATTGGCGAGGGACAGATGTCCTACGGCGGCCCCGGTGCTGTCGCACGGGCGCAGCTGGCGCGGGATGTCGTCCTCAAACGCTTGGAGTTGATGGGCGTGAAAATGCAGGACGTGCGCGCCGAACTGATCGGCATGGACTCGCTCCACGGCCCTCGCAGCACTGTCGAACCCTGGGAAGTGCGCCTGCGTGTGGCGGCCCGTTGTGAAGATCGCAGTGAAGCGGTGCGCGTCGGCAACGAAGTCGAAACCCTCTACACCAACGGCCCATCCGGCGGCGGCGGTGCAAGCAAGAGTGTGCGGCAAGTGGTGGCGGTAGCGTCGCTGTTGTTGCCGCGCAATCAGGTCAACCCGAGGATCGAAGCATGAAGCTGCACACGCTGGCCCATTCCCGCACGGGGGATAAGGGCGACACGTCGAACATTTCGATCATTGCGTATCGGGCCGAGGATTATTCGTTGCTGTGTGAACAGCTGACGGCTGAGCGGGTGGCTGAGTACTTTGTCGGTTTGCTGGAAGCGGGGGCAAAGGTGCGGCGCTATGAGTTGCCGAATGTGCAGGCGCTGAACTTTGTATTGCCGGGGATCTTGCGCGGCGGCGTCACACGCTCGCTGGCGCTGGATGCCCATGGCAAATGCCTGGGTTCGGCGCTGCTCGACATTGATTTGCCAATACAAAACTAAATGTGGGAGCGGGCTTGCCTGCGATGGCGGTGAATCAGCTTGCATTTCTGCTACTGATACACCGCCATCGCAGGCAAGCCAGCTCCCACAGTGACAGCGGTGCTTGTTAGATGGCAGCAAACCGCGTATCCAGGTAATCAATGATCACTTTGGAGTCGTACATCCAAGTGACCTGGCCATTCTCTTCAATGCGCAAGCACGGCACTTTGATCTTGCCACCTTGTTCCAGCAGGGTCTGGCGGTCCTGTTCGTTGTTCTTTGCGTCCTTCAACGCCACCGGCACATTCAGGCGGTGCAGGGTGCGGCGGGTCTTCACGCAAAACGGGCAGGCGTGGAACTGATACAGCGTCAATTCCTTGGCCGCCGCATTCACCTGTGCCTGTTGCTCGGCAGGGCGCTGCTTTTTGCGTGGGCGGGTCAGGAAATCGCCCGCTATGATGACGTGGCCGAGGCCCACTCGAAGTGCTTTGACGAACATGGCTGAAACCTCTTGCCCATGAAGAAGGGGCCGCAGCTTACAGGAATTCTGCAGGCGAAAAAAAACCGGCGATGAACGCCGGCCTTTTCCTGCGCAGCCCGTTACTTGATCAGGCTGAGGAATTCGCTGCGGGTTGCCGCGTTTTCGCGGAACTCACCCAACATCACCGAGGTGATCATCGACGAATTCTGTTTCTCCACACCGCGCATCATCATGCACATGTGCTTGGCCTCGATCACGACCGCCACGCCCAGGGCGCCGGTCACTTGCATCACCGCATCGGCGATCTGACGGCTGAGGTTTTCCTGGATCTGCAGGCGGCGCGCGTACATATCGACAATCCGCGCGACCTTGGACAGGCCCAGCACTTTGCCGCTTGGGATGTACGCAACGTGGGCCTTGCCGATGAACGGCAGCAGGTGGTGTTCGCACAGCGAGTACAACTCGATGTCCTTGACCAGCACCATTTCGCTGTTGTCGGAGCTGAACAAGGCACCGTTGGTGACTTCTTCCAGTGTCTGTTCATAACCGCGGCAGAGGTACTGCATCGCCTTGGCGGCACGTTTTGGCGTGTCGAGCAGACCCTCGCGGGAAACGTCCTCGCCGAGCTGGCCGAGGATCGCGGTGTAATTCTGTTCCAGGGACATGAAACTACCTGTGGGATTTTCGCAAAGCGCAAGGTTACGGTGGCCGGCACATCGCTGCAAGCCTGACGATGGCACTTGTTACTCGTCGCGCCCTTCCATCATGGTGCGCTTGAGCATCACATACACCGCACCCGCGCCGCCGTGGCGGGCCTGGCACGAGGTAAAACCCAGTACCTGGGCATGCTGGCGCAGCCAAGTGTTGACGTGACTCTTGATCATTGGGCGTTTGCCGTCCAGCCGCACAGCCTTGCCGTGGGTGACGCGCACGCAGCGGATTTCGAACTTGGTCGCTTCGGCGAGAAAAGCCCGCAGGGTTTCGCGGGCTTTTTCCACGGTCATGCCGTGCAGGTCGAGGCTGCCTTCGAACGGGATCTGGCCGACCTTGAGCTTGCGCATCTGGCTTTCCTGCACGCCGTCGCGGGCCCACATCAACTCGTCTTCGGGGCCGACGTCGATCACGAACTGGTCCGACAGGCCATCCACAGTGGTGGCGTCTGTGCGCACGGTAGCAGCCTGGCGCAGCTTGGCGATCTGCGCCCGGTCGGCCTTGGGTTTGCCGGTATCGGCGCGGTCGTGCTTGATCGGCTTGACGCCGCGCAGCTCGTTTTTGAACAGGGAAAAATCGTCGTCTTGCATGTCAGCCTCCGCGAAGGGCGGGCAGTTTACCTAAATCGCGGCGGCCAGGGCGCAGGAAACGCTATCCAAGCGCCATCAGTCGTGCTTTTTCATCAGGTGAGAGGCGATGTTCAGTGACAGGGGTTGGCGCATTTTCCGACGGCTGCGCCGCCACAACCACACGCCCAGCCACAGCACCAGCAGCCCGATCCCCAACAGGATCGCCGAGCCGCCAGGGCTGGCATTCAGTTCGCCAAGCGCGGGCGAATGGCCCAGCAAACCGGCACCACCAGCGCCGACCATCAACACACCAACAATCGCCAGCAGCGCGGCAAAGCCGGCTACCAAGCGCAGACGCCAGTTGCTTGGGCCCTTGGGGCGCAAGCGACGAGCATCAAAACCATCGGATATCTTCATTCCGACCTTTCCTCCAGGGTATCGGCCCTTCGACCGGACAATACACAGGTTGTTCCGGGAGCAGAGGTAAATGCGCCAAATGAAAGGGCTTTGCGGATGAGCGGGGCAATAAACACTGCCGCGCCGCTCATCAGAAGGGCGATCAGATCAGATCTTTGGTCAGCGCCAAGGTGGCGAAGTTGTCAGCCATGATGGCCATTTCGGTCTGTTGCACATGTTCAGCGCTCAGGATGCCGCCCTTGTAAGGCAAGTCACGGGTGGCGCAGGCGTCTTCCACCAAGGTGCAGCGAAAGCCCAGGTTCTTGGCGGCACGCACGGTGGTGCTGACGCTGGAGTGGCTCATGAAGCCGCAGACGATCAGGTCCAGCGAGCCGAGGTCCTGCAAGTGTTTCTCCAGGCCGGTGCCGTGGAACGCGCTGGGCAGCAGCTTGCCGATGATGGTTTCGTCAGCCATGGGCTCCAGGCCGGGAATGAATTCGCCGCGCTCGCCTTGGGGGTCGAATAGGCCACCGACGGTACCGAGGTGACGCACATGCACAATCGGGCGCCCGGCGTTGCGCGCTGATGACACAAGCTGCTTGATATTGCTGACTGCTGCGTCCATGCCCGAAAGGGCGAGCGGGCCGCTGAGGTATTCCTTCTGGGCGTCGATGATCACGAGGGTCGCATGGCTGAGGTTGGCTGCTGCGTAACCGCGACCGCTGAGTTGAAACATCGTCTTTGGAACGGACATTCTGGGGCTCCTGTGAGGGGGGCTTTTGTGACATTGTCCACTGGCTGAGCGGTTCTGTGAATCGCTACCATCGTAAGGTACGCCGTTGTTGACGTGCAGCGATGTCAAGAGGAGGGCCTGTTTAACACAATGATGGCAAATTGGATGAAATCCGACGTGCGGCGGCCGATTTTCGTACATCGTCGGTACAGGCGAAGGCTGTTAGAATCGCCAGTCGTTTTTTCCAGGAGTCTGCCCCCGTGATCACTTCCCGCCTGCGCACCTTGCGCGACCACATCCGTTGGGCTGTCAGCCGTTTCCATGGGGAAGACCTGTTTTTTGGCCATGGTACCGACAATGCCTGGGACGAAGCGCGCCAATTGGTGCTCGGTGCCTTGCATCTGCCGTGGGAAATCGCCGACAGCTACCTGGACTGCAACCTGGAAGAAGAAGAGATCTCCCATGTGCAGCGCTTGCTGCATCGCCGCATCCACGAGCGTGTACCCACCGCGTACCTGCTGGGTGAGGCTTGGTTCTGCGGCATGTCGTTCATTGTCGATGAGCGCGTGTTGATCCCGCGTTCACCCATTGGCGAACTGATCGAAAACCGCTTCGAACCCTGGCTGGCCCAACCGCCGGCACGCATTCTCGACCTGTGCACCGGCTCTGGCTGCATCGGTATTGCCTGCGCCTACGAGTTCCAGGACGCCGAAGTGGTGCTGGGCGACCTGTCGTTCGAAGCGCTGGAAGTGGCCAACCAGAACATCGAGCGACATGGCGTCGACGAGCGCGTGTACACCGTGCAGGGCGACGGCTTCGATGGTCTGCCGGGCCAGCGTTTCGACCTTATTGTGTCCAACCCGCCGTATGTGGACGCCGAAGACTTCGCCGACATGCCCGACGAATACCAGCACGAACCTGAGCTGGGCCTGGCCTGCGGCGATGACGGCTTGAACTTGGTGCGACGTATGTTGGCTGAGGCTGCGGACCATTTGACCGAGAAGGGCTTGCTGATTGTTGAAGTGGGCAACAGCCAGGTTCACGTCGAGTCACTGTACCCGGAAGTGGATTTTGCCTGGCTGGACTTCCAGCGCGGTGGGCATGGGGTGTTCATGCTGACAGCGGAACAGTGCCGCCAGCATCAGGCTGTCTTCGCTGCTCGGGTCTAACAGTTCATCCGCGGTCAATGTGGGAGCAGGCAAGCCAGCTCCCACATTTCAATCCATTAGCGGTGCGTGGCAATCCAGATCAACAACCCCGCCTGAAATACCGTAAACGCCACCAGGCAAGTGATGGTAAAACGCAGCCCGCTGTCCTCACGCTTGAACTTGGTGACCTTTTCCTCTTCCTTGCGCAGCTTCACTTCATGCTCCGCCAAGTTCTGCTCGGCCTGTTGCAGCATTTGCGCGGCTTCCAGAATCTCGACGAACTGCACCTTCTCGGTGTTCCAGCTGTCGAGCACATCACTGACCTTGCCTGGTTGCACATTGCCCTTCAGGTGCTGTACGTCAGCGTAGGCCACATCAAAGCCCTGGATGCGCAAGAAGTGATCACGGCGTAGGCGTGTGGCTTCGTTCAGCGCGTCCTTGTTAGCCAGGTCGACGCCGTCGACACGGTAGTGCGACCACTTCTTTTTCGCCCACGCGGCGCCTTGCGCCACGAGAAAGCGGCCGATGCCTCGGTTGGCAGGCTCGATTTCCAGGCTGACGCCCGGCCCAAAATGCACGCGGTGCGCATCATGGTCGACCCAGATATCCAAGTGATTCTGCTCGCGTCGCACCCGTTGGCCCGGCAGCTGAATGACCATGCGCAGCAGGCTGTGGTGTTTGTCGTTGCGCTCGGCATAGCCAAACTGCACGAACCGCAGCGGCCGCACGCCGGTGGCACGGTCAGTGGCCAACGGCGCCAGGCGCAGCATCTTGAAATGCTCGGCCTGGACATCCGCCCACGGCAGGGGCGCCGCGTCGACGGCCTCGGTTTTTTCAGCCGGGGTTTCGGCGGTGGGTTCCGGTGTTGCTTCAGTGGTTGTCATGCGGCGCGATCCTGTCCAAGCCCTGCAAGTCGACAGTCTTTTTACTGTCGACTCTGGGCTTATCGGCCGGTTTCTCTAGGACTGGAGCTAAATTGTCGCTTAACGGGGTTGAAGTCCGTCGATAAAGCGTACCAGGCGCTCGCCCAGCTCGGCGGCGAGCGGCAGTTGCGGGTCGTTGTAGGACGCCAACTGTTGTTTCACATCGTTAGGGACGATACGCATCACGTGGTTCATGCCTTCGATCACTGCCAAGTGGGCATCGGGCTTGGCCATTTTCAGTTGGCGAGCATCGCCCACCCCGACCTGAATATCGTTGGTGCCCTGGACGATCAGCGCGGGCATACGCAGCTTGGCGAAGGCGGCTGACGGATCTGCACGAAACAGGCTGATCAGATACGGCTGCACGCTCGGTCGGAAAATGCCCTCCAGCGGGCCAGGCACATCCGCATCCACTTGGCCGGCCTTGAGGCGATCGAGGATTTGATTGCTGCGCAGCAGCAGAGCAGGGGGCAAGTGGTCAGCCAGTTGCTGGCGGATCACCTCGTCCACCGGGCGGGCGCTGCCGGACAAGGAAATCACGCCGGCAGGCTCCAGCTGTGGCGCCGCGAGGGCGGCAACCAAGGCGCCTTCACTGTGACCGAGCACGATCAGCGGCCCCATGCGTTTATCGGATTTGAGCAGCTTGCCCCAGGCCACGGCGTCAGCCACGTAGGCGTCGAGCGTCAGGTTGCGTTCGTCGGGGGTGGCCGCCAGGCTGGCGGCGACGCCGCGCTTGTCGTAGCGCACGCTGGCGATGTTATGCCGGGCCAGCACCCAGGCCAGGCGCTTGAGGCTGTCGTTGCGCGCACCGTCGGCGCTGTTGCCGTTGCGGTCGGTGGGGCCTGAGCCGGCGATGATCAGCACGACCGGCACCGGTTTGTCGGATTGCGGCAGTAGCAACGAGCCAAACAACGTGCCGCTGCCGGTGTCCAGGCTGATAGGGCGCTGCAGCACGACGGGGGATGCGGCCTGGGCCATGGCGGTAAACAAGGTAAGGGTAAACAGTAAAACTCGCAGCATCATCGCGCCATCATTCGGGAGGTGTCGGTTGGACCAATGTCTAACGGTAAGGTTTCGAGGATGAACTAGTCGGTTGGCCCGCGTATACTGGCGCGCTTGGTTATCACCTCTGAGTGATTACAACTGATTTCACGGAGCGCCCTGCATGTCCGGCAATACCTTCGGCAAGCTGTTCACTGTCACCACCGCGGGCGAAAGCCATGGTCCGGCGTTGGTCGCCATTGTCGACGGCTGCCCGCCTGGCCTCGAGCTGTCCCTGGAAGACCTGCAGCGTGACCTCGACCGCCGCAAGCCCGGCACCAGCCGCCACACTACCCAGCGCCAGGAGCCCGACGAAGTCGAGATCCTCTCCGGCGTATTCGAAGGCCGCACCACCGGTTGCGCCATCGGCCTGTTGATCCGCAACACCGACCAGAAGTCCAAGGACTACTCGGCGATCAAGGATCTGTTCCGCCCGGCCCACGCCGACTACACCTACCACCACAAATACGGTGAACGCGACTACCGTGGCGGTGGCCGCAGCTCGGCCCGCGAAACCGCAATGCGCGTGGCCGCCGGTGCTATCGCCAAGAAATACCTGGCTACCCAGGGCATCGTGATCCGTGGCTACATGAGCCAATTGGGTCCCATCGAAATCCCGTTCAAGACCTGGGACAGCGTGGAAGACAACGCCTTCTTCAGCCCTGACCCGGACAAGGTGCCTGAACTGGAAGCCTACATGGACCAGTTGCGTCGTGATCAAGACTCCGTCGGCGCCAAGATCACCGTGGTCGCCGAAGGCGTGAAACCAGGCCTGGGCGAGCCGATCTTCGACCGCCTGGACGCCGAATTGGCCCACGCCTTGATGAGCATCAACGCGGTCAAGGGCGTTGAGATCGGCGCTGGGTTCGCCTGTGTGTCCCAACGCGGCACCGAGCACCGTGACGAACTGACGCCGGAAGGTTTCCTCAGCAACAATGCGGGCGGCATCCTCGGCGGGATTTCTTCCGGTCAGCCGATTGTTGCGCACCTGGCGCTCAAGGCCACGTCCAGCATCACCACGCCGGGCCGTTCGATTGATGTGCATGGCAACCCGGTGGACGTGATCACCAAGGGCCGCCACGACCCTTGCGTCGGCATCCGCGCCACGCCGATTGCCGAGGCAATGATGGCCATCGTGTTGATGGACCACCTGCTGCGCAATCGCGGGCAAAACGCCGACGTTCGCGTGACGACCCCGGTACTGGGCCAACTGTGACTTTCTGGGGCGGGCGGGTTTGTTGCTCGCGCTGGGCTGCAAAGCAGCCCCCCGCATGACCCCCGATCTCCCCTACTGGCGCCTCTCCAGCTTCTACCTCTTCTACTTCGCCCTGCTCGGGGCGACGGCGCCGTTCCTGGCGCTGTACTTCGACCACTTGGGATTCTCCAGTGCGCGTATCGGCGAGCTGGTGGCCATCCCCATGCTGATGCGTTGCGTGGCCCCCAACCTGTGGGGCTGGCTGGGCGATTACACCGGTCGGCGACTGGCCATCGTGCGGTTTGGCGCCGTGTGCACCCTGATGAGTTTTGCGCTGATCTTCGTCAGCAAAACCTACGCCTGGCTGGCATTGGTGATGGCCTTGCATGCGTTCTTCTGGCATGCGGTGCTGCCGCAATTTGAAGTGATCACCCTGGCGCACCTGCAAAAGCAGACGTCGCGCTACAGCCAGATCCGCCTGTGGGGCTCCATCGGCTTTATCCTCACGGTGGTGATCATGGGCCGCCTGTTCGATTGGCTGAGCCTGGATATTTACCCGGTGGTGGTCGTGGTGATCATGGCGGGCATCATCGGTGCCAGCCTGTGGGTGCCGAACGCGCAGCCCGTTAGCCATGGCAATCGCCTGGCCGGTGGAGGCTTTCTCAAGCAACTGCGCAGCCCCGGAGTCTTG
This sequence comes from Pseudomonas sp. PGPPP1, assembly GCF_002255865.1. Taxonomy (NCBI): domain Bacteria; kingdom Pseudomonadati; phylum Pseudomonadota; class Gammaproteobacteria; order Pseudomonadales; family Pseudomonadaceae; genus Pseudomonas; species Pseudomonas sp. PGPPP1. The sequence goes on from NZ_NKIG01000011.1 coordinate 32,722, forward strand.
GCGTTTTATGCCTGCGTGGCGTTGATGCAAATGAGCCATGGCCCGTATTACACCTTCCTGACGTTGCACCTCGAGCATTTGGGCTACAGCCGTGGCGTGATCGGCATGCTGTGGGCCTTGGGCGTGGTGGCCGAAGTGCTGATGTTCCTGGGCATGAGCCGCATCCTCACGCGCTTTTCGGTGCGCCGGGTGCTGCTGGCCAGTTTTCTGTTGGCGGCGTTGCGTTGGCTGTTGCTGGGTGCATTCGCAGATTTACTCTGGGTGCTGTTGCTGGCGCAAGTGCTGCACGCGGCCACCTTCGCCAGCTTTCATGCCGCAGCGATTGCCTTTGTGCAACGCAGTTTTGGCGCGAAACAACAAGGCCAGGGCCAGGCGCTCTATGCTGCCCTGGCCGGTACCGGCGGCGCGTTGGGCGCGCTGTACTCGGGTTACAGTTGGAACCTGTTGGGGCCGACCCTGACGTTCAGCATCGCCAGCGTCGCGGCCCTGGCCGCCGCCGTTATCATCGGTTTTCGATTGCAAGAGCAGAACCAAGGAACCCCTCAATGAGTTATGTCGCCGTCTACTCCGTCGCTACACCGGATACCCCGAACAAGGTCCTGACCCATTTCGACGATATCGTTTCGACTCTGGCCGAGCACGGCGTACGTTTTGAACGCTGGCAGCCGAGCCCGATCGAGAAGGGCGCCAGCGATGAACAAATGATTGCCGCTTACCAGGCGCAGATCGACGCGCTTGGCTATAAAGCCGTGGACGTGCTCCGTGTCACCAGTGATCAGTCGCAGCATGCTGAACTGCGCGCACAATACTTGGATGAGCGTCGCTACCATTCGGACGAAGTCCGGTTTTTCATCGCGGGCCAAGGCCTTTTCAGCCTGCATATCGGCGACTACGTGTATGCCGTGCGGTGTGAGAAAAATGACCTGCTGGTAGTCCCGGCAGGTATCGCACATTGGTTTGATATGGGCGAGAACCCACATTTCGTCGCGTTGCGTCTATTCAATCCGGAGCAAGAGCAGGTGCCTGTGTTTACGGGCGACGACAGTGCTCGGAATTTTCCGGGACTGGATGACTAATTGCGACGTATCCAAAACTTCAACCCCTGTATGTTTGAAGTTGCTGTGGGAAGAAACTTAAAGTTCTGTAGGGTGCGGCTGTTTATTAACAGCCCTGCGCCTTAGTTCCATTTGTTATGTAACTCTCTGCGGCATCAACGTTTATATCACCTGTCAATAGGAGGAATCCGAAGGGTGATAGGGCGCTAGCCAGTAAGAAGGAGAGAATGTAATGAAAGGCCCCAAGGAATCGGTTCTTCCACTTTATTCCGTGCCCAATGCGCTCAGGCGCCGCCTGAGCTTGTCGGGCAAGCCCTTGACCCCATCGGAGCTGGAGATACTCCGCTGGGCCGTAGAGGGCAAGACCGTTTGGGAAATCAGCCAGATTCGAGCGACGTCACAAGCCACGGTGAAATTCCATCTGCGCAATATCTACGGCAAATTGGAAGTTTCCAACCGCGTACAGGCAATGAACGAAGCGGCGCGACAAGGACTGTGTTGAGCCCACGAAAAAGGGCCGCGATGCTCAATAGCGTCGCGGCCCTTTTTCACGTCTTGCGTTTAAGCCGAATGATAGGTCGGCAGGGCAAAGCGGTTCTGGCTTTGCAGCATCGAAATCTGTGGCAGCTCGCTGGCTTGTTCGGCCAGATCACGGCGAATGGCGCTGATGACCCAGGTCAGTTGGTCAGCGGTGTGCAGTTGCTGGTACGAGATGGAACGCTTGACCTGTTTGCCTTCGCTGTTGCGCAGGGTCAACAGGATGCCGCCGTCTGGACGTGGCTGGGTGGTGACGTCGTAGTTGGAAAATACAGAAGCGAATTTATCTTGGATCAGGCTCATGTCTATCAGCTCCGTTGGCTCAAGTTGGCAAGCATGGAGTGATAGGTGCAGTGATTGTGCCAGCTATTGTTTTATAGAAAAATCGTTATAAATCAGCAGGTTGAAAAAATAACACATTTTCGGTTTCGTGCAATTTGCATGAATGGCCATCATGCATCCTGCATTTTGCGCTACTCGACCCACGTGGTTTGGCGCGCCCATATCCATAAAGACTTCCTTCAGGCGGCTTAATTCCTTTTTTCAGCGGACGTCCTTCGGGATACAAAACATTTCAAATCCTGCGTGTACAGCCGAAGAGGGGCTGACGTATTTTCCTGCAAGGCATATCGAACAATAAGAAAAAGGACGTTCCCTATGAGCCACTCGCAAAACGACATGATCACCTGGGGCATGATGCTGCGTAAGGTGCCCGCCATTGTTCGCGCGCTGCCGCGGGTTGTGCGCGGCATGCGCGCCGCCAACGTCACTGACCCTGCGCAGTCTTGTGGTCTGGGCTGGCACTTTGAGCAAGCCACCCAGCGCAACCCGGACGGTGCCGCATTGCTGTATGGCGACCGCGTGCTCAGCTACCGCGAAGCCAACCAGCAGGCCAACCGCATTGCCCACCACCTGCAAGCCCAAGGCATCGTCAAGGGCGACGTGGTGGCGCTGTTTATCGAAAACCGCCCGGAACTGCTGCTCAATGTATTGGCCGTGGCCAAGCTGGGTGGCATCTGCGCCATGCTCAACACCGCGCAAACTCAAGGCGCGCTGGTGCACAGCCTGAATCTGGTGAGTCCGGTGGCAATTGTGGTCGGCGCAGAGTTGGTGGCGGCCTATGCCGCGGTGCGTGATCAGGTGGGCATTCGCGCAGAGCGCACCTGGTTCGTCGCCGATCAACAGGCCGGCGCAGTGCCCGAAGGGTATAGCGATCTGCTGGCTGACAGCGCCGAGTGCTCGGTAGAGAACCCAACCAGCACCGCGCACATCTTCTTCAACGACCCTTGCTTCTATATCTACACCTCCGGCACCACCGGGCTGCCCAAGGCCGGCATCATGAAACATGGCCGTTGGACCAAGACGGCGGTGAGCTTCGGCAGCATTGCTCTGGACATGGGTCCGGAAGATGTCCTGTATTGCACGTTGCCGCTTTACCACGCCACGGGCCTTTGCGTGTGCTGGGGCTCGGCGATTGTCGGTGCTTCCGGGTTTGCTATTCGGCGTAAGTTCAGCGCCAGCCAGTTCTGGGACGATGCGCGCAAGTTCAAGGCGACCACCCTGGGTTATGTCGGCGAACTGTGCCGCTACCTGCTCGACCAGCCGCCGAGTGCAAGCGATCGCGACAACCGCGTGACCAAGATGGTCGGCAACGGCCTGCGCCCTGGAGTGTGGGCGCAGTTCAAGGCGCGTTACGGTGTCGAGCATATCTGTGAACTGTATGCCGCCAGCGATGGCAATATCGGCTTCACCAACATATTGAATTTCGACAATACCGTAGGCTTCTGCCTGCAGCATTGGGCGTTGGTGGACTACGCCCACGACAACGGCGAGCCGCTGCGGGGCAGTGATGGTTTCATGCGCAAGGTGCAGACGGGCGGGCAGGGCCTGCTGCTCGCCAGGATCGATGAGAAATCGCCCTTCGACGGCTACACCGACCCGGAAAAGAACCGCAAGGTGATCCTCACTGACGTGTTCGAGAAGGGCGACTGTTACTTCAATACCGGTGACCTGGTGCGCAGCATCGGCTTCGGCCATGCGCAATTTGTTGATCGCCTGGGGGATACCTATCGCTGGAAAGGTGAAAACGTCTCCACCACCGAAGTGGAAAACGTCCTGCTGCAACACCCGCAAATTGCCGAAGTCGTGGCCTATGGCGTGGAAATCGAAAACACCAACGGCCGCGCCGGTATGGTCGCCATCACCCCAAGCGAGTCCCTGGCAGCCCTGGATATGCGCGAGTTGCTGCAATTTGCTCACGGCCAATTGCCGCACTATGCGGTGCCGCTGTTCCTGCGCATCAAGGTGAAGATGGAAACCACGGGCACGTTCAAGTACCAGAAAGTGCGACTCAAGGAAGAGGCGTTCGATCCGGAAAAGGCCGGTAACGACCCGGTGTACGCCTGGTTGCCGGGGTCGGACTGCTACGTGCCGGTGACTGATGAATTGATGGCACAGATCCAGGGCGGCCACTTTCGTTATTAACTGCAGCGTTATTAACGGCAGCATTATTGATTCTGACTATGGGCGCTTTTGACAAAAAAGCCATGACATGTGGGAACTCCCTCGCGACACTGGGCGCCATATAAAGGACCAGACAAGGAGCCCCCACATGTCAGACCAAGCCAAACAAATGACCGAAGACGAAGCCGCCGAATTTGCCGAGCAGGTGTTCGACGTGGCCCGCCGAGGCGACGCAGCCATGCTTGCAGCGCTTTTGGCCAAAGGCCTGCCGGCGAACTTTCGCAATCACAATGGCGACACCTTGCTGATGCTCGCGGCCTACCATGGCCACGCCGAAGCGGTAAAAGTGTTGCTGGAATTCAAGGCCGACCCACTGATCGCCAACGACAAGAACCAGTTGCCGATTGCCGGCGCAGCGTTCAAGGGCAACCTCGACGTGGTCAAGGCGCTGATCGAAGGCGGGGCGCCGGTGGATGCAGCGTCGTCCGATGGCCGTACGGCGTTGATGATGGCGGCAATGTTCAACCGCGTGGAAATGCTCGACTACCTGCTCGGCCAGGGCGCCAACCCCAAGGCTGTTGATGCCCAGGGCGCAACCGCATTGGCGGCGGCGCAGACCATGGGCGCAGTGGATACGGCGGCGAAGTTGCAGAAACTGGTGTAGGCTTTGCGCCCTCAAAAACCAGCCCGCCACAGGATCGCCCCATGAAAACCGCCCTCGTCGAACTCATCAGCAAAATCAGCGCCGGCGTCATGGGCGAAGACGAAGTGGCGCGCATCGCCACTGAGGCGGCCCAGGCCTACGCGGATCCAGCGGCGTTTCTGGCGGCCAATCCGGATATCAACTACGACGACACTTTCCCAATTCCACTGGGTGAGTGGGTGGTGGTTGGCAGCCTGCCGGACACCGTACTGTTCCAGGCCGATACCTATGGTGACCTGTTTGCGCAGATCGTGGCGTCGTTCGGTCCCGGCGTCGCGTTCAATCTCAAGCCCAAGCAACTGGCCAAGACCGAAGACCTCACCGCGCTGAATCGCATCCAGATCCAGATGAGCGCCCTCAGCCCGGAAGACGGCGGCTATGTGCTGCTGGACTTCAGTCAATTGCTGGATGACGAGATCCAGGCCGTGCTGGTGTACGGCAACGACCTGCGTCGCGTGTTGGAACTGTGCGCCGAAGTGGGCATCAAGGGCGAGCCATCGCTGGAAGCGCTGCGAATCGCCCTACACGTCTGAAATAAAACGGAACCCACGCCAGGGCTGACTATCCTACAAGTGCATGCCCTCACTTTAGGAGCGACACCATGGGTTCCACCTTTAACGGCTTGATCGGGCTGATCATCCTGGCGCTGGATATCTGGGCGATCATCAACGTGTTCAAAAGCGGCGCAAGCACGGGCGCCAAAGTGTTGTGGATTCTCTTGATCCTGCTGTTGCCGGTGCTGGGCCTGATTATCTGGGCAATTGCCGGGCCGCGAGGCAACGTGCGGATCTGAGTGTTTCATTGATTCCAATGTGAACGCATTCCCAATGTGGGAGCGGGCTTGCTCGCGAATTCGGTGTTTCAGTCACAGATGTGTTGGCTGACCCACTGCATTCGCGAGCAAGCCCGCTCCCACATTCACTTTCGGTGAGCCCTGAAGATTTGTGTGTCGAAATATTCGGTGCACAGAATTTTCACAACTCGTTTTGGATAATTCCCACGCTTCGTTTCCTTGTCGGAAAAGTCTTTTTTTCGCTAGGGAATCCGTCATCAAGCATCTCTAACCCTCAGTAATCAATAGCGTTGCTGGCAGTGATGGGGCACCATTCGCGCCAAAGCGCTGCCTGCCCGTTCTTACATGCTTGAGTCTGGATAGGGGGCCGCTGCAATATTTCGCTACTTAAACTTCCAATGGGTCCTGAAACGACATGGCAAACCCGGACGCCCTGAATCAGCAGCGAGCTTCTAATCGCCTGCTGCAACCGACCGTCAAATCCCATCTGGCATACACGCTGCTCTGCGCGCTGGTCATGATGGTGATGTTCTCCCTGCTGCGCCTGGCGCTGCTGGTCTACAACCGCGAGATGATCCTCGACACGCCGGCCTCGACCTTCCTTGAAGCGTTCGCCAACGGCACGCGCTTTGACATCCGCTTTGTGATGTACGCGCTGGTTCCGCTGCTGCTGGCACTGTTCAGCGTTCGGGCCATGGCTGCACGTGGCTTCTTTCGTTTCTGGTTGACCATTGCCTCCAGCATTGCCCTGTTCCTGGGCCTGATGGAAATGGACTTCTACCGTGAGTTTCACCAGCGCCTCAACGGCCTGGTGTTCCAGTACGTGAAGGAAGACCCGAAAACCGTGATGAGCATGCTCTGGTACGGTTTCCCGGTGGTGCGCTACCTGCTGGCCTGGGCCGTCGGTACGCTGATCCTGAGCATTGCGTTCAAAGGCGCTGACCGCGCCACTCGCCCGCGTGGCCCGTTCAGTGGCGGCAGCATCAGCACCCGCCAGGTCGCGCCGTGGTACATGCGCAGCGCGGTGTTCGTGGTCTGCCTGCTGGTTGCCGTGGTTGCCATCCGTGGCACCCTGCGCCAAGGTCCGCCATTGCGTTGGGGTGACGTCTACACCACCGACTCGAACTTCGCCAACCAGTTGGGCCTCAATGGCACTTTGTCGTTGATCGCGGCGGCCAAATCGCGTTTCTCCGAAGACCGTTCCAACGTCTGGAAAGCCACCCTGGATCAACCGCTGGCCACCCAGACCGTGCGTGACATGCTGGTGCTGCCGCAAGAGAAACTGGTGGATGCCGATATCGCCGCCGTGCGCCGTGACTACACGCCACCGGCCGAGAAGACCCTGCCGATCAAGAACGTGGTCGTGATCCTGATGGAGAGCTTTGCCGGTCACTCCGTGGGCGCCCTAGGTCGTCCGGGCAATATCACGCCGTACTTCGACAAACTGTCCAAGGAAGGCCTGCTGTTCGACCGTTTCTTCTCCAACGGCACCCACACCCACCAGGGTATGTTCGCCACCATGGCGTGCTTCCCGAACCTGCCGGGCTTCGAATACCTGATGCAGACTCCCGAAGGCAGCCACAAGCTGTCGGGCTTGCCGCAGTTGCTCAGCACGCGCAAGTTTGACGACGTGTATGTCTACAACGGCGACTTCGCCTGGGACAACCAGTCGGGCTTCTTCAGCAACCAGGGCATGACCAACTTCATTGGTCGAAATGACTTCGTCAACCCGGTGTTCTCCGACCCGACGTGGGGCGTTTCCGACCAGGACATGTTCAACCGTGGCCTGGAAGAGTTGAAGGCACGTGAAGGCGGCAAGCCGTTCTACGCGCTGCTGCAAACCCTGTCCAACCACACGCCGTACGCCTTGCCGACCCCATTGCCGGTCGAGAAAGTCACCGACCGTGGCAGCCTCAACGAGCATTTGACGGCAATGCGCTACTCCGACTGGGCCCTGGGCCAGTTCTTTGAAAAGGCCCGCAAGGAGCCGTACTTCAAGGAAACGTTGTTCGTGATCGTGGGTGACCACGGCTTCGGCAACGAGCAGCAAATCACCGAGATGGACCTGGGGCGCTTCAACGTGCCGATGCTGATGATTGCACCGGGCATGCAGGAGAAGTTCGGCGAGCGTGACCACACCGTGGGTACGCAGATCGACATCGTGCCGACCATCATGGGCCGCCTCGGTGGCGACACCCTGCACCAGTGCTGGGGCCGTGACTTGCTGAACCTGCCGGAAGGCGACAAGGGCTTTGGCGTGATCAAGCCATCGGGCAGCGATCAGACCGTGGCGCTGGTGACAGCAGACCGCATTCTGGTATTGCCCAAGGAAATGCCGCCGAAACTGTGGGAATACGAACTGGGCGCCAACCCTACCGGCAAAGTGATTCCTGAATCGCCGGACGAGGCGGCGCTGAAGCAGAAGCTTGAGTCGTTCTTGCAAACGGCTACCAAGAGCCTGTTGGACAACACCGCTGGTGTGGTTAATGGCAAGCCGGACTAACTAACCGGCAATAAAAAAGAGGCCTGTAGAGGCCTCTTTTTTTTGCGCTGTCTTTTATATCCGACCGAGCAACAACAGCACCAGCAGAACAACCAGGACAACCCCGAGGATACCCGACGGGCCATAACCCCAGTTACGGGAGTGCGGGAATACTGGCAGGCCACCGACCAGCAGGAGGATCAGGATAATGATCAGAATGAGGCTCATGTTTTTTTTCCTTATAGGCCTTCTGCAAGACCGGTTATTCAACGATAGGCCCGCAAGTTAATAGCGGACGCCTTACCAACTCCGACTGTGTGCACTCGTAGAAAATTCCAAGTTTTTTTAAAGCATTTCGCAAACATGCTTATTTCTTTTAATTCGCTCGCACTCCTGACGGTCTAGTTGAAAAAGATTGAACTTAGGTCATAGGAGAGCATCCGACCCGCCCGCGGGTTTGCCTGGGGCATTCATCACCCTGATGGTGCGTGGGTGCAGGAAAAACCTTCGCTACACTGCGGATCACTTCTACCGTGAACCACAAGGCTACTTCCTATGCAAAATCGCATGATGATCACTGGCGCCGGGTCCGGCCTGGGTCGTGAAATCGCTCTGCGCTGGGCCCGTGAGGGTTGGCAGTTGGCGTTGTCGGACGTCAGTGAGGCAGGCCTGCAGGAAACCCTCAAATTGGTTCGCGAAGCAGGTGGCGATGGTTTTATCCAGCGCTGTGATGTGCGCGATTACAGCCAGCTCACTGCGTTTGCCCAAGCCTGTGAGGTCAAGCTCGGTGGCATCGATGTGATCGTCAACAATGCCGGCGTGGCTTCGGGCGGGTTCTTCGCCGAGCTCTCCCTGGAGGATTGGGACTGGCAGATCGCGATCAACCTGATGGGCGTGGTCAAGGGCTGCAAGGCGTTCCTGCCGCTGCTGGAAAAAAGCAAGGGGCGCATCATCAACATCGCCTCCATGGCAGCACTGATGCAAGGCCCGGCCATGAGCAACTACAACGTGGCCAAGGCTGGCGTGGTGGCGCTGTCGGAAAGTTTGCTGGTGGAGCTCAAACAGCAGGAAGTCGGCGTGCACGTCGTTTGCCCATCGTTCTTCCAGACCAACCTGCTGGACTCGTTCCGTGGCCCAACGCCAGCCATGAAAGCCCAGGTCGGCAAGTTGCTGGAAAGCTCGCCCATTTCGGCGGCCGACATCGCTGACTATATTTACCAGCGCGTTGCAGAAGGCGAGTTCATGATCCTGCCCCACGAGCAGGGGCGCATGGCATGGGCGTTGAAGCAGAAGAACCCGCAGTTGCTCTATGACGAAATGACCAGCATGGCCGACAAGATGCGTGCTAAAGCTCAGGCAGCCAGAGGCTGATCAGTCTGTGGTCTGTCAGGGAAATTACCCATGTATGTAGGGTCTGACTGATTTCGCTGCAAGGCATTGATGCCTCTTCTCCCTGCGCGCATGGTCGAAGTCCTTTCACTGTTAAAAGGACAAACGCCATGCTGGTCTTAAGCCGCGCCGTAGGCGAAGTCATCTCCATTGGCGATGACATCGCCGTGCACATACTTGAGTTGAACGGTAACCACGTGAAGTTCGGCGTTGAAGCGCCGGCCGGGGTGCACGTCCATCGCGCCGAGGTCTATCAAAAGATCCTCGATCGCCACTGCGCCACCACTCACCCGGTGCAAGTGCCCAACCTCTAGGCGTCAGTCGAACAGATGCTTGGGCACATCGTGCTTGAGCATCAACTGGCACTGCTCGCTTTCCGGGTCGAACACAATCAGTGCCTGGCCTTTGGTCAACGCCTGGCGCACACGCAGCACGCGGGTTTCCAGGGGCGTGTCATCGCCGTTGTCGGTGCCGTCACGGGTGACGAAGTCTTCGATGAGGCGCGTCAGGGTGTCGACTTCAAGTGCGTCGTAGGGAATCAGCATACAAGCCTCAGGTGTTGGGTCCCGGCGATGCTACTGCGCCGGGGCCCTTGTTACCAGCAGTTGCCAGCGTCAGGACTTCTGGCCAACCAGGCTATCCACCGACGGCACCCGTGTATCGCTCTCCATCTGCGTTTCGTGCTCCAGTTGATGACTGAAACGGTCCAGTGAGCCTTGGGCCGGCTGCGCATCGCTGGCGAACACCGGCGGGCTGAGAATATACGCGCCGAGCAAGCGGCTTAGCGCCGCGAGGCTGTCGATGTGGGTGCGTTCGTAGCCATGGGTGGCATCGCATCCGAATGCCAGCAACGCGGTGCGGATATCGTGGCCGGCGGTCACGGCCGAATGGGCATCGCTGAAGTAGTAACGGAACAGGTCGCGGCGTACCGGCAAGTCGTTATCCGACGCCAGGCGCAGCAAATGCCGGGACAAATGATAGTCATAAGGCCCGCCCGAATCCTGCATGGCCACGCTCACCGCATGCTCGCTGGAATGTTGGCCGGGGGCGACCGGGGCAATGTCGATCCCCACGAACTCACTGACATCCCAAGGCAAGGCAGCGGCAGCGCCACTGCCGGTTTCTTCGGTGATGGTGAACAGCGGATGGCAGTCGATCAGCAACGGCTCGCCGCTGTCGATGATTGCCTTCAGCGCAGCGAGGAGGGCGGCGACACCGGCTTTGTCATCCAGGTGACGGGCGCTGATATGCCCGCTTTCGGTGAACTCGGGCAGGGGGTCGAAGGCCACATAGTCACCGACGCTGATTCCCAGCGAATCGCAATCGGCGCGGGTTGCGCAGTAGGCGTCGAGGCGCAGCTCCACGTGGTCCCAGCTCACCGGCATCTCATCCACGGCGGTGTTGAACGCATGCCCGGACGCAATCAATGGCAACACGCTGCCACGGATCACGCCGTTGTCGGTGAACAGACTGACCCGGCTGCCTTCGGCGAAGCGGCTGGACCAGCAGCCTACGGGCGCCAGGGTCAGGCGGCCGTTGTCCTTGATCGCTCGCACGGCGGCACCGATGGTGTCCAAGTGGGCGGACACCGCACGGTCTGGGCTGTTTTTCTGGCCCTTGAGGGTGGCGCGGATGGTGCCGCGCCGGGTCATTTCAAACGGGATGCCAAGTTCTTCCAGGCGCTCGGCGACATAGCGCACGATGGTGTCGGTAAACCCGGTGGGGCTGGGAATGGCGAGCATTTCCAGCAGCACTTTTTGCAGGTAGTTGAGGTCCGGTTCGGGGATGGTTCGGCTCATAAAGACTCCTGTTGGCTTGTAAGGATGTAGTGCCTCTAAAGGCCTCATCGCGGGCAAGCCCGGCTCCCACAGTTAATCGCATTCCAATGTGGGAGCGGGCTTGCCCGCGATGAGGGCAGATCAGGCAACCCACCTCTCAAGCACTTGGCTAACTGTGGGGAAACAACAAATCCACAAACCGCTCAGCCGTCGGCTGCGGTTCATGATTGGCCAATCCGGCCCGTTCGTTGGCTTCGATAAACACATACTCGGGTTGGTCGGCGGCGGGCACCATCAGGTCCAGGCCCACCATCGGGATATCCAGGGCACGGGCGGCGCGTATGGCGGCGTCCACCAGCGTGGGGTGCAAGATCGCGGTGACGTCTTCCAGGCAACCGCCGGTGTGCAGGTTGGCCGTGCGGCGCACGGCCAGGGTTTGGCCTTGCGGCAAAACGCTGCTGTAGTCGAAGCCGGCCGCGTGAAGGGTGCGTTGGGTTTCGGCGTCGAGGGGGATTTTACTTTCGCCATCAGTGGCCGCCTGACGGCGACGGCTCTGGGCTTCGATCAACGCGCCGATCGAGTGATGCCCATCGCCGGTGACTTCCGCTGGGCGACGAATCGCCGCCGCGACCACCTCGAAACCGATTACCAGGATGCGCAGGTCCAGGCCTTCGTGAAAACTCTCCAGCAGCACCCGGCTGTCGAATTGGCGAGCGGCTTCAATGGCGTGCTGCACTTCTTCGATCGTCTGCAGGTCCACGGCCACGCCCTGGCCTTGCTCACCGTCCAGCGGCTTGACCACGATGCGCTGGTGCTCGTCGAGAAACTCCAGATTGTCGTCGGCGCTGCCGGCCAATTGCTGCGACGGCAGTTGCAAACCGGCGGCTTTAAGCACCTTGTGGGTCAGGCTTTTGTCCTGGCACAGGGTCATGCTGATGGCGCTGGTCAAGTCGCTCAGGGATTCACGACAACGCACGCGGCGGCCGCCGTGGCTCAAGGTGAATAACCCGGCATCCGCGTCATCGACCTGCACATCGATGCCGCGCCGATGGGCTTCCTCGACGATGATTCGCGCATAGGGGTTAAACCCTGCCTGTGGCCCAGGGCCAAGAAACAGCGGTTGGTTGATGCCGTTCTTGCGCTTGATTGCAAACGTGGTCAGCGCGCGAAACCCGAGCTTGGCATAGAGGTTCTTGGCCTGGCGGTTATCGTGCAGCACCGACAGGTCCAGGTAGCTCAGGCCACGGCTCATGAAGTGCTCCACCAGGTGGCGCACCAGCACCTCACCCACACCGGGGCGGGTGCATTGTGGGTCCACCGCCAGGCACCACAGGCTGCAACCGTTTTCCGGGTCGTGAAAGGCTTTCTGATGATTGAGGCCCATCACGCTGCCGATCACCGCGCCGCTGTCCTCGTCTTCTGCCAGCCAGTATACCGGGCCACCTTGATGGCGCGGCGTGAGGCGTTCGGCATCGACCGGCAACATGCCGCGCCCTTGATAAAGCTGGTTCACCGCCAGCCAATCCGCATCGCTTTGGACCCGGCGAATCCGAAAGCCGCGAAACACACGGGTGGCGGGGCGATAGTCGGTGAACCACAAGCGCAGGGTGTCCGATGGGTCGAGGAATAACTGCTGTGGATCGATCCCCAGGATCTGCTGGGGCGCTGCCACATACAACGCAATATCCCGCTCGCCGGCTTGCTCGTTAAGCAACTCCTGAGCGAGGCTGGCGGGGTCGGGAAATGTATGGCCGATCAACAATCGGCCCCAACCGCAATGTACGGCGATGGGTTCTGCGCCCAGTGGGCTGCCATCTTCAGCCAGACGGGCTTGCAGGCGTTCGTAGGTCGGCGCCTGGCCCTTGAGCAAACGTTGGCTGTAAGCCGCCGCGAGAGGTTTCATCAATCAGATTCCTTGTTCGCTGAGCCACAGGTTCAGCGCCGCCAGTTGCCACAGCTTGGAGCCGCGCAATGGGGTCAGTTGGCCCTGCGGGTCGGTGAGCAGGCGGTCGAGCATGGCGGGGTTGAATAGGCCGCGATCCTGGCTCGGATCCAAGAGCAGTTCACGTACCCAGTTGAGAGTGTCGCCCTGCAAGTGCTTGAGGCCGGGGACCGGAAAGTAGCCTTTCTTGCGGTCGATGACTTCGCTGGGAATCACCCGGCGTGCGGCTTCTTTCAAGACCTGCTTCCCGCCGTCGGGCAGTTTGAATTTGCCCGGCACGCGGGCCGACAGTTCCACCAAGCGGTAATCCAGGAACGGCGTACGCGCTTCCAGGCCCCAGGCCATGGTCATGTTGTCGACGCGTTTGACCGGGTCGTCCACCAGCATCACCGTGCTGTCCAGGCGCAAGGCTTTGTCCACCGCGGCATCGGCGCCGGGCATGGCAAAGTGTTCGCGCACGAAGTCGCCAGCGGCATCATTGGCCGTCAGCCATTTCGGCGCGACAGTGGCGGCGTAGTCATCGTAGCTGCGGTCGAAAAACGCTTCGCGGTACGCGGCATACGGGTCGCTGGCACCGTCCACTTGCGGGTACCAGTGGTAACCGGCGAAGAGCTCGTCGGCACCCTGGCCGCTCTGCACCACCTTGCAATGCTTGGCCACTTCCCGCGACAGCAGGTAGAAGGCGATGCAGTCATGGCTGACCATCGGCTCGCTCATGGCGCGGAACGCGGCGGGCAGTTGCTCGATGATCTCGCTTTCGGCGATGCGCAACTGGTGGTGGCGGGTGCCGTAGTGCTTGGCAATCAGGTCCGAATACTGGAACTCGTTGCCGGCCTCGCCACCGGCGTCTTCGAAGCCGATAGAGAAGGTCGAAAGATCCTGTACGCCGACTTCACGCAGTAGGCCGACGAGCATGCTCGAATCGACGCCGCCGGAAAGCAGCACGCCCACGTCCACCGCCGCACGTTGGCGGATGGCCACGGCTTCGCGGGTGCTATCCAGCACGCGGTCGGTCCAGTCTTCCAGGGTGAGATTGCGCTCATCCTCGCGGGGTCCGTAGGGCAGGGTCCACCAGGTTTTCTGTTCGGTCTTGCCGTGGGCATCGATGCGCATCCAGCTCGCCGGTGGCAGTTTTTCAATGCCTGCAAGCAAGGTGCGCGGTGCCGGCACCACGGCGTGGAAGTTCAAGTAATGGTTGAGCGCCACCGGATCGAGGATCGGGTTGATGTCGCCGCCTTTGAGCAACGCCGGCAGGGCGGAGGCAAAGCGCAAACGCTGGCCGGTGCGCGACAGGTACAACGGTTTCACGCCAAGGCGATCCCGGGCGATAAACAGACGCTGGGCATCACGCTCCCAGATGGCAAAGGCAAACATGCCGTTGAGCTTGGGCAGCAGTGCTTCGCCCCAGGCGTGATAGCCCTTGAGAAGCACTTCGGTGTCGCCACCGGAGTAGAAGGCATAGCCCAGGGCTTCCAGCTCTTCTCTCAGTTCCGGGAAATTATAGATGGCGCCATTGAAGGCCAGGGACAGGCCCAGGTGGGCGTCTACCATCGGTTGGGCCGAGCCGTCGGACAGGTCCATGATTTTCAGGCGTCGGTGGCCTAGGGCAATCGGCCCCTGGGCATGAAAACCCCAGGCGTCGGGGCCACGAGGGGCCAAGTGGTGGGTGATGCGCTCAATCGCAGCCAGGTCGGCAGGTTGGGCATCGAAACGTAATTCTCCAGCTAATCCGCACATAAATTCCTTACCGGTTTTTCCGTTGGGGAGACTAAAACTCACAGCGCCTGAAGGGCGCACACCCAGAAACTGACCCGAGGCATTTGTGGGAGTTTTAGAACAATAAGTTATAAGTCGACTTGATGGCTGGCGCTTAAAGGCGGGCATCGGCCCACGGGGCCTGTAATTGAGGGGCGGTAAAGGGTTATGGCTTCGACGCAAATTCCGGGTCAATCCGACGGCTGACCGGGGCACTATTCGAATGGGTTCCAGCACTCGTCGCGCTTAGGCTGTGGGGTCATCAATTTCCGCATTTAAGGAGCGTTTTGATGACGCAACAACGTGACTGGAGTGGCGTGGCGAAATCCGTCACGCACGACGAACTGGAGACGGTCTTGCTTGATTTGACGGGTGACCTGAGCAAGGCCCGGGTACTGCACCAGACCTTGCCGCACTGGTTGGTCAAGGCCAAGCCCGAAACATCGCGTGCGCTGGAGCAAGCGCACATTGACAGTGAAGCGTTGCGTAAACGCGCCAAGGAGCGCCTGGCCCGCCTGCGCCCTTTGGATCGCTTCTGTGTGGAGCAGCTCAAGTTTTTCCTGGAGGGCAAGGGGATCAATACGCTGGATGTGGAGCGTGACGTGTTGGAACTGCCCAAGCGGGAACTGAGCGGTGTGCTTCCGAGCCTGGGTGGTCAACTGATAAAGACGGTCACTGTTACCCGGCACACATTGGTGCAGGCCGCTATGCAGAATTTCACCCAGGCCCAAGCCGACGGTGCCTTACCGGTTGATGCCGTGATTCGTTTGGCGTCTTCCAAACAGGTGGCGCCGAGTCTTTCGGCAGAGGCGTTTGTCGGTTATTGCCGCGAACTGGACCTGGGTGCGACCTATCAGAAACACATCATCGATATCCTCGGGCTGCCGCCTTCGGCCACCGTCAGCGAGGGGGAGTTGAGCTACAACCCCGCGGTCGCGGACATCGGCCAGTCCCGTTGCCTCGACATGCAGACCGACCTGCATATCGCGTTGGCCAAGGGGGACATCCGTGAAACCACTCACGCTCGAATACTCGCACTGATCAAGGCTGACCGCCCAATCCTGGAGCTTGGATACTTGTCGCCAGGCGGGAAGCCCATGATCTGGCAGGGCCTGAACATAGGGGGGGCATGCCTCTGGGGTGTACTGGTGTTCTGTGAGGCTGCGTCGGGCAGCTTTGCGGCTGGCGGGTTTGCAATCTACATGCCCAACGAGCCGGTGCGACCCTGGTTTGAGTATCAGAGCCTGGACGACTTCAAGGAGTACCTGTCGTTGAAATTGCAGGTGCCCAGCTACCGGGCATTTTTCAACGGGTATCTGGATGAGTCCGAGCGGTTGGATTTCTATGCCGAGTTCGACAAGAGCCGCACGTTGGGTCGCCTGGAAGCCGTAGTGAGTTCACACAGCCTGTCGGCGTTTTTCTTCGGTGCCTGTGTGGGGAAACTCCAGTTCGACGCCTTGGCATTGGCGGTACCCGTGGCACAAGTGGACGAAGACGCGCGTGAGAAGCGCCTGCAAGGCTACCTGGATGCGGCCCTCGACGTATTGAATGTGGCCGCGTTTGTGGTGCCTGTCTTGGGGCAACTGATAATGGGTGTGGCCATCGGTCAATTGCTGGGAGAAGTGTTCGACGGTGTCGAGGACTGGGCCCACGGCGACCAGACTGTAGCGCTGCGCCATCTGATCAATGTGGCCGAAAGCATTGCGACCATGGCGCTGTTTGCCGCGGGTGGGCGCGTGGTGGGTTCGCTCAAACGCAAGCTTACGGGGTCGACGCAGTTCTTCGACACGATGGAGGCAGTGACCCCGGCCAATGGGCAGTCGAAGTTATGGCGCCCGCGGTTGTCTGCTTACCGCCAGGCGCTGGTGCTGGATGAACAGGCGATGCCCAGTGCCCAGGGGGTTTACCAAGTCAACGGCCAGTCCTGTATCAAAATGGACGGCGATCTCTATGCCATTGACTATGACGCTGATATCGATCAGTGGCGCATCAACCACCCGCGACGACCCGATGCCTATCGTCCGCCCCTGGTGCATAACAACGAAGGAGGCTGGCAGCATGTTTTCGAGCGCCCGGAGCGCTGGCATGACCCGGTTTATCATTTGTCTCGCCTGGATCCCAGCCTGGCCGTTCTGCCCCATGAACATCTGGAAAGCTTGGCCTCTGTCGTCGGAATATCACGCGAGCAATTGGCTCGATTGAACCTGGAGCATGAGGCGTTGCCCGCACGGTTCCAGGACTGTGTGGCGCGCTTTCGACAATTGAGCAAGATTCACGACTTGAAGTACTTCCTGGAGCGCGACATGCGTCCCCATGCCCGTACGGCTCGCACTCAGCTACTGGCCTTGCCCTTGCTGAGCGGCTGGCCCAAGGGACGTTTTTTCGAAGTGCTGGATGCGCACGGTGACCTGGTGGAGCGCTACCCTGAGGTGGCTCCTTTTGACTACGAAGACCTGAGCATTCATATGACTCAGGAGCAACTCAAGGCCGGGGAGGTGATGTCGACTCTGTTGAAAGCGTTGGACGGTGAGGAACGGAGCCAATTGTTAGGGAAGGGTGAGCACTCGGAGAAAGTGTTGTCGAAGCGCTTGCTGAACGCGATCAAGCAACACCAGCAAACGCTCCATGAGCAGTTGTACCGCGACTATGACGGCGTTGCCACGCATGAGTTGGTGGCGATGAGAGCGCGATTCCCGCAGTTGCCGGCACGGATCGGCCAGGAGTTGTTGAACCAGGCAAGCAGCGCGCAGCGACTGCACGTGCGCAACACCAAACGGCTTCCCCTGAGCCTTGCCCAGAAGGCCCGTGAGGCGGCTGTCGTCATTGAGGAGGACAACGCGCTACTGGGGTTGTATCTTCCGGCACTGGCCAACGATGCGACACGCCGCGTGGCTGTCGGGATGCTGGGGCATCTACCGGACTGGCCGAAGGATCTGTTGCTACAGGTTCGCGATCAGACGTTGCTTGGCACTGTCGTGAACGAGGTCGGCCCGGCAACTGCCGCCACAAAATGCACGGTGCTGCAGACGGCAGCCGGCTTTCAGGCTGTGAATGACATTGGATTACCGTTGGGCGATGTCTCGGCCGAGCCGGAGGTGTTTTACCAGGCAGTGGTCGATGCCTTGCCTGCCGCACGTCGCACGGACATGGGCGTGGATGCGCCGTCGGGAGCCGCTATGCTGCGCCATAAGATACAGATGGCGGTCCAGAAAAACCGGCGTCGTGTCTCCGGCTACCTGTGGCCGAAGCGGGGAATGCCCGAGGAGCCGACTGCGTGCATCCAGGCGCAACTGCTGCCGGTAGAGGCGCCGCCGCCGGCGCTGGCGCGCAAGGTCAGGAAGCTCTACCCGCTGCTCACCGACAGAGAGGTGTCAGCATTCATTCAGCAAGCCGGCACCGACCACCTGTCGCGGGCCAGGGCAGTTGAGGCCCTTGAGCAAGAGTACCAACTGTTGCATCGCGCGTTGAAAGCCTGGCGCAACGATATATCGGGCTACACCGCTGAGGATGGCTCGTTGTGGGACTTTCGCCTGAGTCGCACGCAAACGGTGAATGCCCTCGAGCATTGTTGGCGGCGCATGATCCGTGTGCCGGGTCGCGACGGTGTAAAAGTGCCCGGTGTGTCATTGGATGACCTGCTTCGAGGACGCTTGCCCACGTTGCCGCCCCAAGTGAGTTTTGAACATGTGCAAAGCTTGTCGCTGGCAAACCTCAAGCTCAACGATGATGTCGGCTATTTTCTCAAGCATTTCAAAGGGCTGCACAGCCTGGACTTGGCTGGTAATCAACTGACCCGCTTGCCTGAAGTGTTGTCGCAGATGCCGGAGCTGGAGCATTTGGTCCTGGCCAACAATAAACTGCAATTGAATCAGTATGACCGCGGCCGCCTGGCCAACATGCAGGACCTGCAGACGCTGAACCTGAGTGAAAACCCGTTGGTGGACCCTCCGGATGTCAGGCGCATGTTCGGGCTTCGTGAACTTATCCTGCGCGACTGTCAGCTCAAGGCGTTCCCCAACGGTTTACTGCGCCTGCCTCACCTGGACCTTGTCGACTTGCGCCAGAATGACATCCTGACGCTGCCCGACGGGCTGTTCGCGTTGCCCCTGCGCTTGGCCGAGACCTTCAACCTGCGGCACAACCCGCTGGATGTACCCACACGGCAAGCACTGGAGGATTTGCGCACTCGAATCGGCACTGGCATGGGGTTCATGGAGGATGACATTCCGCGGTTGAACGAACAGCGTGCCCGTGAAATCTGGCTGCCGGATGATGGGGTGGATGGGTTTGCCGATAAAGATGTTCTGTGGGCCGGGCTCAAGGACGAGCCGGCTTCCGACAGCTTGTTTCAGTTGCTGGTCAACCTGGGAGGGACCGCCGATGCCGCTCACGTTCGTGAAGATCTGGATCGACGTGTCTGGCGGGTGCTGGAGGCCGCTGCGGACGATGCCGAGTTACGCAGTGAGATATTTGAGCGGACGGCCACACCCTTCAACTGCGATGACGCCGTGGCGGATAGTTTCAGTCAGCTGGAAGTTTTGCTGGAACTGCGCGACATAGCTAAACGGGTCGAGCTTGGCGCGGCGACAGGGACGTCCTTGCTGGATCTGGGAAGAAGGCTGTTTCGCCTTGATCATCTGGAGACGCTTGCACGTCAATACAGTCTCGAACACCCCGGCACCGATGCGCTGGAGGTAGGCTTGGCGTATCGGACTGGCCTTGCCGACAAATTCAATCTGCCGGGCCAGCCCAAGCATATGCGTTACGCTCGACTGGCCGGTGTGACCGCAAAGGCGCTGGAGCAGGCGCAAGCGCAACTGCAGGCGGCCGAACTGTCACCGCAACTGATGCAGTACCTGTCCCGTCTTCCGTTCTGGGTCAGCTACCTTAAACGCACGGTAGGCAGTCGGTTTGCCGCGCTGAATGAGCCGTTCGATCAGCAGATGGCGCAGGTCTTCGAGCAGGCCGAGACCTTGAGTGATGCCCGCTACCGCGAACAGATGGACGCCATTCTGCGCGAGCAGAAACTCGCCGAAGGCGCCGAGATCGTGCGTCAGACGGATCAAGCGTTGAAGACCAGTGAATTGAGTGGCTGCCGGCTGCGTTAATCATGCCTTTGCCACATTACTCCGAACCAAGGCCCGCACAGCAAAACGGTTCGGGTGGCAGGCTTCGGCCACACTGCGCGGCAGTGGCAATGGTTCATCCTCCAGCCAGGCCGCCAGCAACTCGGCGGACAACGGTGCGGTGATCAGGCCACGGGAGCCATGGCCGCTGTTGACGTACAAACCATCCAGCCAGGGGCACGGCGTGTCGGGGGTATGTCGGGCGTCTTTGCGCAGCACGGCGTAGGCGTCGGCGAAGGCCGCCGCGTCGGCCAGCGGCCCGACGATCGGCAGGTAGTCCGGGCTGGTGCAGCGGAACGCCGCGCGGCCTTGTAGGGTGGCGGCGTCGAGGGCGTCGGCGTGCAGGCGCTGGGTGAGGTCGGCGGAAATGTCGTTGAGCATCGCTAGATTGCCGAGGTGATCGGCGGTCGTGGGCGTGAGGTCTTCGTTCTTGAAGTCAAAGCTGGCGCCGAGGGTGTGTTCGCCCAAACGCGGCGGGGCCACATAACCTTCGGCGCAGACCACAGTCGCCAGTGCCTGGCTTTCAGCGGTCTGCGGCAGGCGGGTGATTTGCCCGCGAATGCGTTTGAGGGGCAGGTCGGCGAAGCGTTGGACTTCTGCGGCGCCAGCCAGTACCACCACCGGCGCGCTGGCCAGCAGTTGGTCTCCATCCCAGGCCTGCCAGAGTCCATCGGTTTTGCGCAGGTCGAGAACTTCGTGATGAGGCAGCACACTGATGCCGGGATGCCGCGCTTGCCATTCACACAAGGCAGGCGGATGCACCCAGCCGCCTTCAGGGAAGAACAAACCGCCGTGCGCCAAGGCAATCCCGGCTTTCGCTTGGGCCTGATCACGGTCGAGCAGGTGCAGCAGGTCGGGAGCGAAAGCGTCGGCCAACTGCGCCTGGCGCTGACCTTCCTTGGCGTCGAAGGCCAGTTGCAGCACGCCGCAGCCGTCCCAGTCCACGCCTCGGTGCAGGTGTTCGAGCAGGCGGCGGGTGTGACCGAAACCAGCGACGATCATCTGCGAGAGCGCAGTGCCATGGGCGGACAGCTTGAGGTAGAGCACGCCCTGCGGGTTGCCCGATGCTTCCCGTGCCAGGCCGTCATGGCGTTCCAGCAGGCTCACCTGCCAGCCCCGCGCCGCCAGGCTGGCCGCCGTGGCACAGCCGGCCAGGCCACCGCCGATGACCAGGGCCTTGCGTTCCCCCCTTCCAGGCGCCGGTCGGGCGAACCAGGGTTTGGGGTTGGGCGGCGGTGGTGTGCCTTCGGGCCAACCGAGAAATGCTCCGCGCAGGATCTCCCACTTGTGGCCGATCCCAGGTGTGCGCTTCATCTTGAAGCCGGCCGCGTTGATCAGTCGCCGTACCCAGCCGGTGCTGGTAAACGTACTAATCGTCGAGCCGGGTGCCGCCAGGCGCGCCAGTTCGGCAAACAACTCGGCGGTCCACATGTCCGGGTTTTTCGCCGGCGCGAAGCCGTCGAGGAACCATGCATCGACCTGTGCGTCCAGTTGCGGCAGTTGCTCCAAGGCATCGCCGATCAACAAGGTCAAGGTCACGCGGCCGTTATCCAGCACCAGGCGCTGGAAGCCTTGGTGGATGGCGATGTACTGCTTGAGCAATTGCTCGGCGAACAATTGCAGCTCTGGCCAGAGGGCGAGGGCGCGTTGCAGGTCGGCGTGATTTAGCGGGTACTTTTCCACGCTGACAAAATGCAGGCGCGCCCCGGCCACTGCGTGTTGCTCGAACAGTTGCCAGGCACACAGAAAATTCAGGCCCGTGCCGAACCCCGTTTCACCAATCACCAACCGACCGCCCTCTGGCAGGGCGGCAAAGCGCTCCTGCAAACGGTTCTGTTCCAGGAACACATAGCGGGTTTCTTCAAGGCCCGACTTATCGGAAAAATACACGTCGTCGAAGACCCGAGAATGCGGGCGGCCTTGGTCGTCCCAGTCGAGCTGGGCGTGGGATACGGGGTTCATGGGCGGCTCATAATATGAAGCAGGTAAAGACAAGGCGGCCATTCTAGCCGATCAAGCGGCAATGAATTGACCCACGGCAAGCGCGGATGGAATTTCCTCCCGCGTGTTGCTGCCCAATCCGCTAGTCTTGAGCCATCTTGAAACGGAGCTGCCCATGTTCGAATCCGCCGAAATCGGTCACGCCATCGACAAAGACACCTACGACGCCGAAGTGCCGGCCCTGCGCGAAGCGTTGCTGGAAGTGCAGTACGAACTGCAACAGCAGAAGCGCTTCCCGGTGATCGTCCTGATCAACGGTATCGAAGGTGCCGGCAAGGGCGAGACCG
This sequence comes from Pseudomonas sp. PGPPP1, assembly GCF_002255865.1. NCBI lineage: Bacteria > Pseudomonadati > Pseudomonadota > Gammaproteobacteria > Pseudomonadales > Pseudomonadaceae > Pseudomonas > Pseudomonas sp. PGPPP1. Next base: position 55,033 of record NZ_NKIG01000011.1, read on the forward strand.
TCAAGCTGCTCAGCGAATGGATGGACCCGCGCCTGATCGAGGTGCGCACTTTCGACCAGCAGACCGACGAAGAACTGGCTCGCCCGCCAGCCTGGCGCTACTGGCGCCAACTGCCTGCCAAGGGCCGCATGGGGATCTTTTTCGGCAACTGGTACAGCCAGATGTTGCAGGGCCGCGTGCATGGGCAGATCAAGGACGCCCGTCTCGACCAGGCCATTGCCGGTGCCGAGCGCCTGGAAAAGATGCTCTGCGATGAAGGCGCGCTGATCTTCAAGTTCTGGTTCCACCTCTCCAAGAAGCAGATGAAGGCGCGACTCAAGGCCCTGGCCGACGACCCGCTGCACAGCTGGCGCATCAGCCCGCTGGACTGGCAACAGTCCGAGACCTACGACAAGTTCGTGCACTTTGGTGAGCGTGTGCTGCGTCGCACCAGCCGTGACTACGCACCGTGGCATGTGATTGAAGGGGTCGATGCGCATTACCGCAGCCTCACGGTGGGCAAGCTGCTGCTGGAAGGCATGCAGAATGCGTTGAAACTGCCCAAGGGCAAGGCCAGTGGCATGAACCCCGCGCCGTTGATTCCATCGGTGGACCAGAAGAGCCTGCTCGATAGCCTCGACCTGAACCAGCGCCTGGAAAAGGACGATTACGAAGAACAGCTGATCACCGAACAGGCGCGCCTGTCTGGCCTGATGCGCGACAAGCGCATGCGCAAGCACGCACTGGTCACGGTGTTCGAGGGCAACGATGCAGCGGGCAAAGGCGGGGCGATCCGCCGTGTCGCCGCCGCGCTCGACCCGCGCCAATACCACATCGTGCCGATTGCCGCGCCGAGTGAAGACGAACGCGCGCAGCCGTACCTGTGGCGGTTCTGGCAGAAGATCCCGGCGCGAGGCATGTTCACCGTGTTCGACCGCTCGTGGTATGGACGCGTGCTGGTGGAGCGTATCGAAGGCTTCTGCACCCCGGCGGACTGGATGCGCGCCTATGGCGAGATCAATGATTTTGAAGAACAACTGCGCGATGCGGGCGTGATCGTGGTCAAGTTCTGGCTGGCCATCGACAAGGACACCCAGCTGGAGCGCTTCCAGGCCCGCGAGGAAATCCCGTTCAAACGCTTCAAGATCACCGAGGACGACTGGCGCAACCGCGATAAATGGGACGACTACCGCACGGCGGTTGGCGACATGGTTGACCGCACCAGCACCGAAGTCTCGCCCTGGACGCTGGTGGAAGCCAACGACAAGCGCTGGGCGCGGGTCAAGGTACTGCGCACCATCAACCTGGCGTTGGAAGAGGCGTTTGCCAAGTCCGACAAGCACGACAAGAAAGGCAAGAAGAAGTAGGCCTATATGCGGGGTGAATGATCATCGCGGTCGGAATCAGCTGGATCTATTCTCGATCCATCTCCCAACAACGACAAGATCGAGGTAGCCCATGCGTGAAGTAGTGATCGTCGACAGCGTGCGAACCGGCCTGGCCAAATCCTTTCGCGGTAAGTTCAACCAGACCCGTCCGGATGACATGGCGGCCCATTGCGTCAACGCGTTGCTCAGCCGCAACGGCATCGACCCGGCGACGGTGGAAGACTGCATCGTCGGTGCCGGTTCCAACGAGGGCGCCCAGGGCTACAACATCGGGCGCAATGTGGCGGTGCTGTCGCAACTGGGCACCGGCACGGCGGGCATGACACTCAACCGTTTCTGCTCGTCGGGCCTGCAGGCCATTGCGATTGCGGCCAACCAGATTGCCTCGGGGTGCAGCGACATCATTGTGGCCGGTGGCGTCGAATCCATCAGCCTGACCATGAAAAGCGTCAACACCGACAACCTGATCAACCCGCTGCTCAAGGAGCAAGTGCCGGGCATCTATTTCCCCATGGGCCAGACCGCCGAGATCGTCGCCCGCCGCTACAACGTCAGCCGCGAAGCGCAAGACCTGTATGCGCTGCAAAGCCAGCAGCGCACCGCCCAGGCCCAGGCCGACGGCTTGTTTGACGATGAAATCGTACCGATGGCGGTCAAGTACAAGGTCGAGGACAAGAACACCGGCGCGGTGCAGATCCTCGACGGTGTGGTTGACCGCGACGACTGCAACCGCCCCGACACCACCCTGGCCAGTCTGCAAGGCTTGAAGCCGGTATTTGCCGAAGACGGCTCGGTGACGGCGGGTAACTCTTCGCAGCTATCCGACGGCGCCTCGATGACGCTGGTGATGAGCCTGGAAAAAGCCCTGGCGTTGGGGCTCAAGCCGAAGGCGTTTTTCCGTGGGTTTACCGTGGCCGGTTGCGAACCGGACGAAATGGGCATCGGTCCGGTGTTCTCGGTGCCCAAGTTGCTCAAGGCCAAGGGCTTGCAGGTGGCGGACATTGACCTGTGGGAGCTGAACGAGGCGTTTGCGTCGCAGTGCCTGTATGCACGCAATCGCCTGGAGATTGATAACGCGAAGTACAACGTCAACGGTGGCTCGATTTCCATCGGGCATCCGTTCGGTATGACGGGTTCGCGGCAGGTGGGGCATCTGGTGCGTGAACTGCAACGGCGCAATCTGCGCTACGGCATCGTCACCATGTGCGTGGGCGGCGGCATGGGCGCCACGGGTTTGTTCGAAGCCGTGCGCTAAATCCCACTGGGAAACCGGATCAAAAAGGTGGGAGCGGGCTTGCCTGCGATAGCGGTGAATCAGTCAACATCTCTAGGGCTGACACGGCGCCATCGCAGGCAAGCCAGCTCCCACCTTTAAATTGTGTCGTAGCCCAACGCTTCTGCTTACCTCTAGAATGCCTCACCACTTCCTCTGGCTTCTGGGGCACTCATGCACATCTCTTCCGGCCGCTGGGTCTACGGTTTTCTCCTGACCCTGCTGACCGCGCTGCTCTGGGGCATCCTGCCGATCAAGCTCAAGCAGGTGCTGCAGGTGATGGACCCGATCACCGTCACCTGGTTTCGCCTGACCGTCGCTGGCGGTTGTCTGTTCATCTATCTCGCCCTCACCAAGCGCTTGCCCAGTCGCAAGGTGCTGGGACCCAAAGGTGGCTGGTTGGTGGGCATGGCCGTATGTGGGCTGGTGGGCAACTACGTGCTGTACCTGGTGGGCCTGCAAATGCTCAGCCCCGGCACGGCGCAGTTGGTGGTGCAGATGGGACCGATCTTCCTGATGATTGCCAGTGTGTTCGTGTTCAAGGAACGCTTCAGTGTGGGGCAGGTAGTGGGACTGGTGGTGCTGATCTGTGGTTTTGGCCTGTTCTTCAATCAGCGCCTGACGGAGCTGCTCACCTCCCTTGGCACCTATACCGCTGGCGTGCTGACGATTTTGCTGGCGACGACCATCTGGGTGTTCTACGCCCTGGGCCAGAAGCAACTGCTGACGGTGTGGAATTCATTGCAGGTGATGATGGTGATCTACCTGTCCTGCGCCGTGTTGCTCACGCCTTGGGCGCACCCGCTGGAAGCGTTGGACCTGAGCCCGTTGCAAGGTTGGCTATTGCTGGCGTGCTGCATGAATACCCTGGTGGCCTACGGTGCGTTTGCCGAAGCGTTGGCTCACTGGGAGGCCTCGCGGGTCAGTGCGACCTTGGCACTCACGCCGTTGGTGACCTTTGTGGCAGTCGCTGTGGCCGCCTGGCTGTGGCCCGACTTTGTACAGGCCGAAGAGATTAACGCCCTGGGCTATGCTGGGGCGTTGGTGGTGGTGCTGGGGTCGGCAACCGTGGCCTTGGCGCCGTCGCTGATTGCCGGGCTCAAGGCCCGGCGAGTGCGCATGGCGTCTTAGTTGCCCAGCATGTTTTCCGGGCGTACCCACTGGTCGAACTCGGCGTCGGTGAGGTAGCCCAGGTCGAGTGCCGCTTCGCGGAGTGTCAACCCTTCGGCATAGGCCTTCTTGGCGATTTCTGCCGATTTGTCATAGCCGATATGCGGGTTTAGCGCCGTTACCAGCATTAGCCCGCGCTCCAGGTGATCAGCCATTTGCACGGCGTCGGGTTCAATCCCGGCCACGCAGTGCTCCTGGAAGTTGTTGCAGCCATCGGCCAGCAGGCGGATCGATTCCAGCAGGTTATGGATGATCACCGGCTTGTACACGTTCAACTGCAAGTGACCTTGGCTGGAAGCGATGCCAATGGTCACGTCATTGCCCAGTACCTGGCAGGCCAGCATCGATAACGCTTCGCACTGGGTGGGGTTGACCTTGCCTGGCATGATCGAGCTGCCGGGTTCATTGGCCGGCAGCTTGACCTCGGCCAGGCCCGCGCGGGGGCCGGAGCCGAGCAGGCGCAGGTCATTGGCGATTTTCATCAGGGCCACGGCCAGGGTTTTCAACGCGCCGTGCAGCGTGACCAGCGGCTCATGGCCGGAGAGGGCGGCGAATTTATTCGGCGCGGTCACGAACGGCAACCCCGACAACGCCGCCAGCTCGGAGGCAATTGCCTCGCCAAAGCCGTGGGGGGCATTGAGCCCGGTGCCAACGGCCGTGCCGCCTTGGGCCAGTTCGCACACGGCGGGCAGGGCGCTGCGCACAGCGCGTTCCGCGTAGTCGAGTTGGGCGATGAAGGCCGAGAGTTCCTGGCCGAATGTGATCGGCGTGGCGTCCATCATGTGGGTGCGCCCGGTCTTCACCAGCTTCATATGGCGAGCAGCCAGTTCGGCCAAGCCACCGGAAAGCGTAGCGATGGCTGGCAACAGGCGCTGATGCACCGCTTGGACGGCCGCGATGCTCATGGCCGTGGGGAAGCAGTCGTTGGAGCTTTGGGAGCGGTTCACGTGGTCGTTGGGGTGCACCGGGCTTTTGCCACCGCGGGTCTTGCCCGACAGCTCGTTGGCGCGGCCGGCGATCACTTCATTGGCGTTCATGTTGCTTTGGGTGCCGCTGCCGGTTTGCCAGACCACCAAGGGGAACTGGTCGTCGTGTTGGCCGGCGAGCACTTCGTCGGCGGCCTGTTCGATCAGGCGGGCGATGTCAGCGGGCAAGTCGCCGTTGCGGTCGTTGACCCGTGCCGCAGCCTTTTTGATCAGGGCCAGGGCGTGTAATACCGCCAGGGGCATGCGTTGCTCCCCAATGGCGAAATTCACCAGCGAACGTTGGGTCTGGGCGCCCCAGTAAGCGTCATCCGGGACATGGACGTCTCCCAGGCTGTCGGTTTCGATACGGCTCATCGGGCACACTCCTTCAGGTTCGTTTGCGCAGTTTAGGCCCTGATCGGGCAGGTGGGTTCCCTAAAAGACTTTTCATCGGGCAATCCAGGCCCGACAAGGCCTGGGGTTGAGCCGCGAGGTTTTTTAGGCGCAGAATGGGCGCCCTTGGGGTCTTACCTCGCCTGCTAGAAAAGGAAACTCGATGACTCGTCTTCGTGCCATCTGTACCGCGGTTGCTCTGGTGTGCGCCAGCGGCCAGGTTCTTGCCGATACCGCCAGCCACAACGCCAGTGCCGAAGCCTTCCTTACCCTGGCCCACGCTGACAAGCTGGGTACCCCGGTGTACATGCAAGTGCAGCAAATGTTCGCCCAGCGTTTCGAACAGACCCAAGCGCCTGCCGCCAAGCAGTCCGTACTGGACAGCTACCAGGCCAAGGCCAACGCCGCGTTGGACCAGGCCATTGGCTGGCCGAAGCTGAAACCGGACATGGTCAAGCTCTACACCACCAACTTCAGCGAATCCGAGCTCAAGGACCTGGTTGCTTTCTACCAGTCGCCACTGGGCAAGAAAGTCCTGGAAAAAATGCCGCAACTGACCCAGCAATCGGCCCAGATGACCCAGGCCAAGCTGGAAAGCGCCGTGCCTGTGGTGAACAAGCTGTTGGAAGACATGACCAACGAGCTGGCGCCTAAAGCCGCCGCACCGGCCAAGAAGAAGTAAGCAGGAATGACCATGCAACAGCGTATCGAAACGGCGCTTGCCGCCTTGGGCACCGACCACCTGAGCGTGCTGGATGAAAGCCATATGCACAGCCGTGGGTTGCAGACCCACTTCAAGGCCGTGCTGGTCAGCCCGCAGTTCGAGGGGCTCAACCGCGTCAAGCGCCACCAGAAGGTCTACGCCACCCTGGGTGACCTGATGAGCGAGTTTCATGCACTGGCGCTGCATACCTATACGCCCGATGAGTGGGCGAAAATCGACGCAGCCCCGGCCTCGCCGACCTGCGCCGGCGGGCATGACTGATGATCAGGTGTCTCTGACACCCGGCATTTGTTAGAATCCGCAACGCGCCGCTTAGCCGGCGCGTTTTTTTTGCATCCGGTTCACCCTTTACGAGGGTAGCCACCTGGAGAGAACACCCATGACTCAACCGATTGTCGTGGCGGCACTGTATAAGTTCGTCACCCTCGAAGACTACGTCGCCCTGCGCGAGCCACTGCTGCAGGCGATGGTCGATAACGGCATCAAAGGCACCTTGCTGATTGCCGAAGAAGGCATCAACGGCACCGTTTCCGGCAGCCGCGAAGGCATTGATGGCCTGATCGCGTGGTTGAAGACCGACCCGCGCATGGTCGATATCGACCACAAAGAATCCTACTGCGACGACCAGCCGTTCTACCGCACCAAGGTCAAGCTCAAGAAAGAGATCGTGACCCTGGGCGTCGAAGGCGTCGATCCCAATAAAAAGGTCGGCACCTATGTCGAGCCGCAAGACTGGAACGCGCTGATCAGCGACCCGGAAGTGCTGTTGATCGACACCCGTAACGACTACGAAGTGTCCATCGGCACTTTTGAGGGCGCGATCGACCCGAAAACCACCAGTTTTCGCGAATTTCCCGACTACATCAAAGCCAACTTCGACCCTGCCAAACACAAGAAAGTCGCCATGTTCTGCACCGGCGGCATTCGTTGCGAGAAAGCGTCGAGCTACATGCTGAGCGAAGGCTTCGACGAGGTGTATCACCTCAAGGGCGGCATCCTGAAGTACCTCGAAGAGGTGCCGCAGGAGGAAACCAAGTGGCAGGGCGACTGCTTTGTTTTCGACAATCGCGTGACCGTGCGCCACGACTTGAGCGAAGGCGACTACGATCAATGTCATGCTTGCCGCACGCCGGTGAGCGTCGAAGACCGCGCATCCGAGCACTATGTGGCCGGCATCAGTTGCCCGCACTGCTGGGACAAGCTGCCGGAGAAGACTCGCCGCAGCGCCATCGACCGGCAGAAGCAGATCGAGCTGGCCAAGGCGCGCAACATGCCGCACCCGATAGGCTTCAACTACAAGCAATCACCTTCCGAGGCCTGAGCCATGTCCGCGCGCCTGCTCTATGTAATGGACCCGATGTGTTCCTGGTGCTGGGGCTTTGCCCCGGTGGCCGCAGCGTTGGTTGAGCAGGCCCACGCGGCCGGCGTGGAGCTGCACCTGGTGGTGGGCGGCTTGCGCACCGGCAGCGGCGCGGCATTGGAGCCGACCACGCGACGCTACATCCTTGAGCACTGGCAGGCGGTCACCGAGGCTACTGGCCAGCCGTTCAAGCGCGAAGGCGCGTTGCCCGACGGTTTTGTGTATGACACCGAACCCGCGTGCCGCGCCATTGTGACGGCGCGCAGCCTGGCACCCGATTGTGCGTGGACGCTGCTGGGGCTGATCCAGCGCGCGTTTTATGTCGAGGGCCGCGACGTGACCCTCGCCAGTGTGCTGGTGGAACTGGCCGAGGAGGCGGGCATCCCGCGTATCGAGTTTGCTGGCGCGTTCGATCGTGCCGAGCAACACGCGGCAACCGCTGCCGATTTTACCTGGGTGCAGGATCTTGGCATCGCCGGTTTCCCGACGTTGTTGGCTGAGCGCAATGGTCAGTTGGCGTTGTTGACTAACGGCTATCAACCGCTGTCCGAGCTTTCGCCACTGCTCGCCCGATGGCTGGAGCGAGCAAGCTGTGCATGAACCTGGCAAGCGTGCTGATCGACTGACCTGGGCGGAGATTCGCCGCCTGGCCCTGCGCCATAAAAAATCCCTGTGGATCGCCAACGGCGTCGCCGTATTGGCGACGCTGTGCAGCGTGCCCATTCCCTTGCTGTTGCCGTTGCTGGTGGACGAAGTGCTGCTGGGCCATGGCGACGCCGCCCTCAAAGTAATGAACCATGCACTGCCGCTGGGTTGGCAGAAAGCTGCCGGTTACATCGGCCTGATGCTGCTGGTGACCCTGCTTTTGCGTTGCGGTGCGCTGGTGTTCAACGTGGTGCAGGCGCGGCTGTTTGCGCGCCTGGCCAAGGATATCGTGTACCGCATCCGCGTGCGCCTGATCGAACGGCTCAAGCGCATCTCGCTGGGCGAATACGAAAGCCTGGGCAGCGGTACGGTCACCACACACCTGGTCACCGACCTGGACACCTTGGACAAGTTCGTCGGCGAAACCCTCAGCCGCTTCCTGGTGGCCATGCTCACCCTGGTGGGGACGTCGGCGATCCTGGTGTGGATGCATTGGCAACTGGCACTGCTGATCCTGCTCTTCAACCCGCTGGTGATCTATGCCACGGTGCAGTTGGGCAAACGCGTCAAACACCTGAAAAAGCTGGAGAACGACAGTACTTCGCGCTTCACCCAGGCGCTCGCTGAAACCCTCGACGCGATCCAGGAAGTGCGTGCCGGCAACCGCCAGGGCTTCTTCCTTGGGCGTCTCGGCCAGCGTGCTCAGGAAGTGCGCGACTACGCCATTCATTCGCAGTGGAAGACCGATGCCTCCAGCCGCGCCAGTGGCCTGCTGTTCCAGTTCGGTATCGACATCTTTCGTGCAGCCGCGATGCTCACCGTGCTGTTTTCCGACCTGTCCATCGGCCAGATGCTCGCGGTGTTCAGCTACCTGTGGTTCATGATCGGGCCGGTGGAGCAGTTGCTCAACCTGCAATACGCCTACTACGCCGCAGGCGGGGCACTGACGCGCATCAACGAGCTGTTGGCGCGCGCCGACGAGCCGCAATACGCCGGTGGGGAAGACCCGTTTACCGGACGGGAAACCGTCGGCATCGAAGTGCGCGGCCTCGATTTTGGTTACGGCGAAGACCTGGTGCTCAATCAATTGAACCTGGCCATCGCGCCCGGTGAAAAAGTTGCAATTGTCGGTGCCAGTGGCGGCGGCAAAAGTACCTTGGTGCAACTGTTGCTCGGGCTGTATACGCCACAGGCCGGCAGTATTCGTTTCGGCGGTGCAACCCAGCAGGAAATTGGCCTGGAGACCATTCGCGAGCACGTTGCCGTGGTGTTGCAGCACCCAGCGCTGTTCAACGACACCGTGCGCGCCAACCTGACCATGGGCCGCACCCGCAGTGACCAGGCATGCTGGCAGGCGCTGGAAATCGCCCAGCTGGATGCTACCGTCAAGGCATTGCCGATGGGGCTGGACAGTGTGGTCGGGCGCTCCGGCGTGCGTTTTTCCGGTGGGCAGCGTCAGCGCCTGGCGATTGCACGCATGGTGCTGGCCGAACCGAAAGTGGTGATCCTCGACGAAGCGACTTCCGCCCTCGACGCCGCTACCGAGTACAACCTGCACCAGGCGCTGGCGCGGTTTCTCAGTGGTCGTACTACACTGATAATCGCCCACCGTCTGTCGGCGGTTAAACAGGCGGATCGAGTATTGGTGTTTGACGGTGGTCATATTGCTGAGGATGGCGATCATCAGCAGTTGATTGCCGACGGCGGCCTGTACGCCAAGTTATATGGACACTTGCAACAAGTACGTTGATTTAGCCTAGGCTGAGCTATCGGAAGCGAATTATCGCGTGCGTACCAAGCAGTGCATGTGCAAGGGACTTCATGAAGCAAAAGCGGACTCTCGGAACGCCTCGGCTGTTGGGCATTGTGTGGCCCTTTATCGCCGTGGTGCTGTTCCAGGCATTGTTGGGTTGCGTCAGTCTCTACGTGCTTTCAGCCGTGCGTGGCTACGTGGCTGGCGAGAGCTTGTGGTCCAAGGGCCAGAAAGACGCCATCTATTACCTGACGCTCTATGCCGACAATCGCGACGAGGCAACTTACCTCAAGTATCAGCAAGCGATTGCTGTACCCCAGGGCGGGCACGAGTTGCGCATCGCCCTCGACCGCTCCACCCCGGACCTTACGGCCGCGCGGCTGGGCATCCTCAAGGGCGGCAACCACCCGGATGACGTGTCCAGCCTGATCTGGCTGTACCTCAATTTTCGTCATTTCAGCTACCTGGAAAAAGCCATCGAGCTGTGGACCGTCGGCGATGGCTACCTGGTGCAACTTGATGACCTGGCGCGGGAGATGCATCAGTCGATCCGCCGCGACCAAGTAAGTGCCAACGATGTGCGCCAATGGAAGGCCCATATCATTGCCATCAACGATGGGGTGACGCCAGCGGCCAAGGCCTTTAGTGATGCGCTGGGCGAAGGTTCGCGGATGATTCTGCGGCTGCTGTTGATCACCAACCTGGCCACGGCCCTGGGCCTGATCGTGCTGGCGTTGTTGCGCACCCATAAGCTGCTGACCCAGCGCCACGCCTTTGCCGATGCCTTGCAGGAGGAGAAGGAGCGGGCGCAGATTACATTGGAGTCGATTGGCGACGGCGTGATTACTACCGACGTCGATGGCGCTATCACCTACATGAACCCAGCGGCCGAAGCGTTGACCCACTGGAATTCCGCCCAGGCCCAGGGCCTGCCTTTGGCGGCGCTGTTCAACCTGCTGGATGACAATGCCCAGCCCGACGGCTTTACGCTGATCGAACATATCGTCAAAGGGCAACTCCGGGGCGGCAGCGAGCATTCAAAGACCATCCAGCGTCTGGATGGCAGCACGGTTTCAGTAACGCTGGTGGGGGCGCCGATCCGCAGCGCCGGCAAGGTCAGCGGCGCGGTGCTGGTGTTGCATGACATGACCCAGGAGCGTCAATACATCGCCAACCTGTCGTGGCAGGCGACCCATGACGCCCTGACCGGCCTGGCCAACCGTCGCGAGTTCGAGTTCCGCCTGGAGCAAGTGCTGCACCCGGCCGGGCTTGCACAAGGCGGGCGGCATGCGCTGATGTTCCTTGACCTGGATCAGTTCAAACTGGTCAACGACACCTGCGGCCATGCGGCGGGCGACGAGCTGCTGCGGCATATCTGCGCGCTGTTGCAATCGGACCTGCGTGAAGGCGACACCCTGGCGCGCCTTGGGGGCGATGAGTTCGGCATCCTGCTGGAAAACTGCCCGGCACCGGTGGCGGAGAAAATCGCCGAGAGCCTGCGCCACACCGTGCAAAGCCTGCATTTTGTGTGGAAAGGTCGGCCGTTCATGACCACCGTCAGCATCGGCCTGGTGCATATCTCCCAAACCCCGACCACCCTGGAAACCTCGCTGCGCGCCGCCGACATGGCGTGCTATATGGCCAAGGAAAAAGGCCGCAACCGCGTGCAGGTGTACCACGCCGATGACTCGGAATTGTCCCTGCGCTTTGGCGAAATGGCCTGGGTGCAGCGGTTGCACATGGCCTTGGAAGAAAACCGGTTTTGCCTGTACTCCCAGGAAATTTCACCCCTGGGCAATACCGATGGTGGTAATGGGCATATCGAGATCTTGTTGCGCCTGCATGATGAGGCGGGCCGCATCATCCTGCCGGACAGCTTTATCCCGGCTGCCGAGCGCTATGGCTTGATGACGTCGCTGGACCGTTGGGTGGTGGAGAACGTGTTCAAGATCATCGCTCGCTGCATGCAGGAACGTCCGGGCCTGCCAATGGCGATGTGTGCGATCAATCTGTCAGGCATTACCATTGGCGATGAAGACTTTCTCGGGTTCTTGCGTGAGAAGTTTGACGCTTACAACATCCCGCCGGCGATGATCTGTTTTGAAATCACCGAAACCAGTGCTATTGCAAACCTCGGGAGTGCAATCCGCTTTATTAATGAACTCAAAGCCTTAGGCTGCTACTTCTCCCTGGATGACTTTTGTGCCGGAATGTCCTCATTCGCATATCTTAAACATTTACCTGTAGACTTCCTGAAGATCGATGGAAGTTTCGTAAAGGATATGCTGGACGACCCGATTAACCGTGCGATGGTCGAAGTGATCAACCACATCGGCCACGTCATGGGTAAGCGCACAATTGCAGAATTTGTCGAGACACCACAGATCGAACAGGCATTACTCGAAATTGGTGTGGATTACGCTCAGGGTTACCTGATTGAACGACCGCAATTGTTTACCTTTGATAGCCTGCAGTGTCGACCTGTGCGGCCGCAGCCTTTGTTGTTCAAGGCGCCCGGCACATTCCGCTGAAACGTTTGCTGGTCTGTACAATCACACATCAAAAGGAGCCCGACAGTGATCGACACATTCAACAGAACCGGCCCGCTTATGGAAGCCTCTAGTTACCCCGCCTGGGCGCAGCAATTGATCCAGGACTGTAGCGAGAGCAAGCGTCGCGTTGTCGAACACGAACTGTACCAGCGCATGCGCGATAACACGCTCAGCGCCAAGACCATGCGTCACTACCTGATCGGTGGCTGGCCCGTCGTTGAACAGTTTGCCTTGTACATGGCACAGAACCTCACCAAGACCAAATTTGCCCGCCATCCTGGGGAGGACATGGCGCGCCGCTGGCTGATGCGCAATATTCGCGTGGAACTGAACCATGCCGACTATTGGGTGCATTGGGCCCGCGCCCACGGTGTCAGCCTGGAAGACTTGCAGGCCCAGAACGTGCCGCCGGAATTGCACGCACTGAGTCACTGGTGCTGGCACACCAGCTCGGCTGACTCGCTGATCGTGGCCATTGCTGCGACCAACTATGCAATCGAGGGGGCGACTGGGGAGTGGTCTGCCGTGGTGTGCTCCACCGGCGTCTATGCGGCAGCCTTCCCCGAGGAAGACCGCAAGCGTGCGATGAAGTGGCTGAAGATGCACGCCCAGTACGATGACGCCCACCCGTGGGAAGCCCTGGAAATTATCTGCACCCTGGCCGGGATGAACCCGAGCAAGGCTCTGCAGGTTGAGCTGCGCCAGGCCGTGTGCAAGAGCTATGACTACATGTACCTGTTCCTGGAAAGCTGCATGCGCCTGGAGAAGGAAAAAGCCCCTTCGGTAGCGGTGCGTGAGCGCCCGGCGCGGGTCGCCAGCGAAGCGTGATGTGAATGCGGTGGCGGGGGACTTACCCCGCCATTGCCAAGCGATTACGACCTTCGCGCTTGGCCACGTACAGGGCATTGTCAGCCCGGCGCAACAGGCTTTCGGCAGACTCGGCAGCCAGTAGGGTCGAGCAGCCCAGGCTCACCGTCAATTCGATCCGCGTCCCATCCGCCCAATAATCCTGGGTCTGTGCTGCCTGGCGCAGGCGTTCACCGACCATTGCCGCGGCATCGCGACCGGTGTTGGACAACAAGATCAGGAACTCTTCCCCGCCAAACCGGAACACCATATCCACGTTACGCAACTGGCCCTTGATCGCCCCGGCAACGGCGCGCAGTACGTTATCGCCGGCGGCGTGGCCGTAGGTGTCGTTGATGTTCTTGAAGTGATCGATGTCCAGCATCAGCAAAGACAATGGGTTCAGATGCCGGCGCGCCATGTCGATTTCCCGTTGCAGGGTTTGGTCCATGGCCACGCGGTTGCCGGTCTCGGTCAACGGATCGCGCAAGGCGCTGCGGGTGGCGGCGCGATATAGCAATGCGTTGCGCATGGGGTATAGCAGCGTCGCCAACAGGGATTCGAGTTGGCCGAGTTCCTCTTCTGTCAGGCGCTGGTTGCGGCGAAAGATCAGCTCACCCAGGTGCTCACCTTCATGGCTCAGGCTGTAGCTCACCGAGTGGTGGCCGCGATGGCCGAATTCAAGGCGCAGGTCGCTGGCTTCGTGGCGGTATTGCAGGGCGTCCAGAGGCACCAGGCGCTGCACCTCGCGAAAGAACACCCCGAGGATGCGCTCCGGCTCCAGGCTGGTTTGCAGTTGCAGGCCCAATTGCTGGCGCAGTTGCGTAATGGTGGTGCGGCGACGTGGAAGCAGGGACGGCTGACCAAAACCCAGGCGTTGCAATTTGGCACTGTCGAAGTCAATTGCGTTGGTCTGGGTGGGTGTTTTCATAAGCGAACGGCCTCTAAGCACTTAGCTGTCTTACAGGCTGGATGAGAGTGGCAAATGCCAGGCGTCTTACTGTTCCTTCAGTTCCGTAAAACATGAGTAACAGTTTAAACCGCTTTGCAACCGGTTATAACCCCTGGGCACCGCCGCACGTCTTGTCATCGCCTAACCTGCTTGAGAAAAGTTAGAGCGATATTCATGCCAAATCGTTCTGATTAAATAAAACTCCTTATAAATCAGTCAACTGTTCTTATCGCTAAAAACAGTCGCTGAACTATGGCGCCAGTTATTTGGCAAGTAAGGGCTCGGCTTACTGTTTTTGCGGGTCGAATTGTTTATCGCGAATAAACAACGCGGGGATTACACCGCAGATAAAGTACGCGCCGCCCATCACCAGGAAACCTATGCCGATGGAACCGTGGGAGGCGAGGAAACCGATCGCCGCCGGCGCCACGGCTGCACCAATGCGCCCGATGTTGTAGGCGCCGCCCACGGCCGAACCGCGAAACTTCGCCTCGAAGCTTTCGGTCATGTAGGTCGCGTTCACGCCGTAGGGAATCCCGTACAGGAAGCCGAATACCACCAGCATCCACAGGATGTTCTCCGGGCTCTGGAACAACACGATCACCGGCAGGAAGATCGCCGTGCCCAGGGCGCCGAACGCAAACACCGCGCGGCGGCCCAGTCGGTCTGCGGCCAGGCCGGCGAGGATCTTGCCGAAGATCATCGCCGCGTAGGTGCCGACCATGTAACTGGTCATCGACTTGAAGTTCATCCCCAACTCGCTCTCCAGGTACGACGGCATCCAGTTGTTCACGCCGTAGTAGCCGAACTGCAGGAAGCCGGCGGTCAGGGCCCAGAGCAAGAACATGCGGCTGGCCTTCGGGTCGCTGAAGATCAGCTTGAACATGCCGTCGGGCTTTTTCTTCAAGGCGTTGCGAGTGCCGCTGGCTTTCTCCTTGGCGCGCTCGGCTCTGGCGGTGATCCAGGCTTGGGGCTCCGGAACCAGGCGTTGCATCAATACAGCGAGGATCACCGGGATGATCGCCACGTAGAACAGCCAGCGCCAGCCGTGCTCGGGCAGGATCCAGCCGGCCAATAACGTGGCAACGATGTAACCCACCGACCAACCGGCCTGCAGGGTGCCCAGCACGGTGGTGCGGTAGCGAGTCGGCACGTATTCCGCCATCAGCGTATTGCACGCCACATACAGCGCGCCCAAGCCCAGGGAGGCGAAGAAGCGCGTGCTCGCGAACTGCCAATAGCTGTGGGTCATGCCCAGGATCGCCGTGCCGACGGAGAACAGCACGATGCTCCACACCACGGTTTTTACCCGGCCGAAACGGTCACAGGCCCAGCCACCGTAGATGCCACCGATGGCCATGCCGGCCAGGGTAAAGCTGCCGAGGCTGCCGGCTTCGACGCTGCTCAGGCCGAACTCGGCCTTGAGACTGCTGAGGCTGTAGGACAGCAACATCAGGTCTGCGCCATCGATCAACAGGCCGAGGAAGCAGAAGATGAACACGATAATCCACAGTTTGCTTTTTGCAGGCGACAACGCGCCCGCCGATGCGGCGACTTCCATAGCGATACCTTGCTTGTAGTTGTTAGGGCATTGGGTATGGGTGGAGCGGTAAGGCCTAGCGTTGCGCCGCGCGAATCATGTTGCGGGCAATCACCAACTGCTGGATTTGCGTGGTGCCTTCATACAGGCGGAACAGGCGCACATCCCGGTAGAAACGTTCGATGGCGTACTCGCTGATATAGCCAGCGCCGCCATGGATCTGCACACAACGGTCGGCGACCCGGCCGCACATCTCGGTGGCGAACATCTTCGAGCACGAGGCTTCGGTGCCAATGTCCTGGCCCTCGTCACGCTTGCGCGCAGCGTCCAGCACCATGCAGCGCGCGGCGTAGATCTCGGCCTTGCTGTCGGCGAGCATGGCCTGGATCAGTTGGAATTCAGCAATCGGTTGGCCAAATTGCTTGCGGTCGATGGCGTAGTGCAAGGCGTCGTTCAGCATGCGCTCGGCAGCGCCGACACTGACGGCGGCGATATGCAGGCGGCCCTTGTCGAGCACCTTCATCGCGGTCTTGAAACCCACACCTTCCACGCCACCGATCAACTGGTCGGCGGGCACGCGCACATTGTCAAAGATCACGTCGCTGGTATGCGCACCTTGCTGGCCCATCTTGTGGTCACGCTTGCCCAGAGACAGGCCGGGGGTATCGCGCTCGACAATAAACGCGCTGATACCGCCCGAACCGCGGATTGCCGGGTCGGTGCGCGCCATCACGGTGAAGATTCCGGCGTGAGGGGCGTTGGTGATAAAGCGCTTGGTGCCGTTGATCACGTAGTGGTCGCCATCGCGCACGGCGGTGGTTTTCAGCGAGGCGGCGTCGGAGCCGGAGTCCGGTTCGGTGAGGCAGAACGAGCTGAGCAATTCGCCGCTGGCCAGCAACGGCAGGTAGTGTTCCTTCTGCGCATCGGTACCGTCCAGCAGGATGCCGATGGAGCCGATACCATTGTTGGTGCCGAAGTAGGAGCGAAAGGCCGGGGAGGTGCGCCCCAGTTCAAAGGCAATGGTCACCTCTTCTTCCATGGTCAGGCCCAGGCCGCCGTAGGCTTCGGGAATGGTCAGGCCGAACAGGCCCATGTCCTGGAATTGGCTGACGATGTCCGCCGGGATTTCATCGGTCTCGGCGACTTCGTTTTCCCGGGGGATCAGCGCTTCGTCGACGAACTGCGCAATGGCGTCCACCAGGATATGAAGCGTTTGTGCGTCTCGGATCATGTGCAGTCCTCAGCGGCCCGTTCAGCGGGCCTGTTATCGTCAATCTGCCGAGGCCATGCACCTGTCCTGCTAGCGGGCGGCGGCCTCGATATTGTTCACCATGTGCTTGAGGCGTGGCCCTATGTCGTCTTCGAGTTTCTCCCGTGAGAGGTGGAAACTCGGTCCGCCACAGTTGAACGCCAGCAAGCCGTGTTGGGCATGCAGCAGCGGTACGGCGATGGCATTGACATCGCGGTGCCACTCACCGATCGACATGCAATAGCCGAAGTCGGTGTAGTCCCGGAAGGCGCGTTCGAGCCCCTTGCGGATGGTCGGCCAGTCCTCCAGATGACGCTGGCGGATGTGGTCGAGGATGAATTCCCGCTCGTTTTCCGGCATCGCTGCCAGGCAGGCGCGGCCTGCTGAACTCAGGTGCAACGGCAAGCGCGTACCCACCTGGCGGCGCATGGTCATGTTCGCTTCGCCCTGGACCACGTCCAAGTACACCGCGTCCAGCCGGTCCCGGGTGGCCATCGCTACGGCCGCCTGGGCGTACTTGGCCATGGTCTCCATCAACGGATGGGCCACGGCGCGCACCGACAGGTTCGACAACATCGCGTAACCGAAGGCCATCACGCCCACATCCAACTGGTACCGGCCCGACTGCGGCAGGTGCTTGAGGTAACCCAGGCGTGTCAGCGTGTGGGTCATGCGGGTGATCGTCGGCTTCGGCAGCCCGGTCTTGCGCGCCAAGTCCTGGTTGCCCAGTACGCTCTCGCTCGGCGTGAAACAGCGCAGCAATTCCAGGCCGCGTGCCAGGGCGGTGACGAACTGGCGGTCTTTGTCTTCCTCCTCATCGCTGTTCATCGGGTCAATCAACAAATGCTCGAAGGCGTTGTTGCCTGCAGGGACTTCGGTGCTGTCCGGGTCCGGGTTTCGACGGCGCATGTTAATCCTCATTTTTTTATAAAATCAACAAAACAAAATCATATTCCGCACAGCGAAACTAAGCAACTTTTTGAGAGTGGATTTAATTGTTGGATAATTCCCAATAAAACAGCGGGTTAATGGCTGTTTTCATAAGGAGTTGGGTTTTTACGTTTACACCTGTCAGGTCCGTACTTATGATCATGGCTAAATACGGAATGTTATTTCGCATAGCGAAACAAGTAGCAGTCCAACTAACAAGAACATTGCAGTAGGAGAGCATGTGACCAGCGCAGACCCATCCGTGGTGACCATCGACGTTCAGGAAAATGGTGTGGCGGTAGTACGTATCCACCGTCCTGAGGTGAAAAACGCCCTCAACGCCCAGGTGCGTGAGGCACTGGCCGAACACTTCCGTGCATTGGCCAAGCGCCGGGATGTGCGCGCTATCGTGCTCACCGGTGGCGAGCAGTGCTTCGTGGCCGGAGCGGATATCAAGGAGTTCGCCCATGCCGGTGCAATCGATATGTACCGGCGCCACACCGAATACCTGTGGGAGGCCATCAGCCGTTGCCCCAAGCCGGTGATTGCGGCGGTCAATGGATTTGCCTTGGGCGGTGGCTGCGAGTTGGCGATGCATTGCGACCTGATTGTGGCCGGCGAGTCGGCACGGTTTGCCCAGCCGGAAGTGAAGCTGGGCTTGATGCCGGGCGCGGGCGGTACGCAACGCTTGATTCGTGCGGTGGGCAAATTCCAGGCGATGCGCATTGCGCTGACCGGTTGCATGGTCACGGCACCGGAGGCGCTGGCCATGGGCATGCTCAGCGAAGTCGTCAGCGATGACCGGACACTGCCGCGCGCCCTGGAACTGGCCGCGCAGATCGCCGCGTTGCCACCGTTGGCCGTGGAGCAGATCAAGGAAGTGATGCTGGCCGGCGCCGACCTGCCGCTGGAAAGCGCGCTGGTGCTGGAGCGCAAGGCGTTCCAATTGCTGTTTGATTCCAAGGACCAGAAGGAGGGCGCTGCCGCTTTCTTCGAGAAACGCACGCCTGAATACCGGGGGGAATAAGCATGACCGATCCCATTAATACCTTGGGCCTGGTGGGCACCGGTGTCATGGGCGCCGGTATCGCGCAAATCGCGGCACAGGCAGGTGTGGTGGTGCGCCTGTTCGATGCCCGCGACGGGGCCGCACACACTGCGCGTGAGGGCCTTGCCGTCACGTTCGCCAAGCTGGTGAGCAAGGGCAAGATCAGCCAGGCAACCATGGACGCTGCGTTGGCCAACCTGCAGGTCGCGCACGTCATCGATGCGCTGAAGGATTGCGACCTGGTGGTCGAAGCCATCATCGAAAACCTCGACGCCAAGCGCGGCCTGTTGCAACAACTTGAGGCCATCGTCAGCCCGACCTGCATCCTCGCCACCAACACGTCTTCGCTTTCCGTCACGGCCATCGCCAGCGGTTGCCAGCGTCCTGAGCGGGTAGCCGGGCTGCACTTTTTCAACCCTGTACCGCTGATGCGCGTAGTGGAGGTGATCGACGGCCTGGCCACCGCGCCAGCAGTCGGCAATGCACTGCTGGCGTTCGTCGCGCGCACCGGCCATCGCGGCGTGCGCGCCAAGGATACGCCGGGGTTCATCGTTAACCACGCTGGGCGTGCCTACGGCACCGAAGCCCTGAAGATGCTCGATGAAGGCATCGCCGAACGTGGCGATATCGATCGTATCCTGCGTGAAGGCGCCGGTTTCCGCATGGGGCCGCTGGAGCTGTTGGACCTCACCGGCCTGGACGTTTCGCACCCGGTGATGGAGTCGATCTACAACCAGTTCTACCAGGAACCGCGCTACAAGCCTTCGCCCCTGACTCGGCAGATGCTGGTGGGTGGGCGCTTCGGGCGCAAGACCGGCCACGGTTTCTATCAATATGAGAATGGCCAAGTCATCAATGGCCCGCAGCCGCAGCCAGTGCCTTCGGTTCACGCCAGGCCACCGGTCTGGATCGCCACCGAAAACAGTGAAGACTACGAGCGCCTAAGTCGCCTGGTGATAGACCTCGGTGCCCATCTGGAAAGCACGGCGCAACCTTCGTCCGAGGCGTTGTGCCTGCTGGCGCCATACGGCCGTGATGCCACCAGCGCCTGCGTACGTTTCGACACCGACCCGGCGCGCACGCTGTGCGTCGACCTGCTGACCGACCTGTCGCGCCATCGCACGCTGATGCAAAACCCTCTCACATCACCCGCCATGCGCGATGCCGCCCATGCCTTGCTGGCAGCGGACGGGGTGGGGGTAACGGTGATCGGCGACAGCGTCGGCTTTGTAGCCCAGCGCACCTTGGCGATGGTGGTCAACCTGGCCTGCGATATCGCCCAGCAACGCATCGCCAGCGTTGACGATATCGACCAAGCGGTGCACTTGGGCCTGGGCTACCCACACGGCCCGCTGGCCTGGGGCGATGCCCTGGGGCCGCGGCGCATCCTTACGATTTTGCAGCGCATGAGCGAACTGACCCATGACCCGCGCTACCGGCCCAGCCCTTGGTTGCGGCGGCGGGCGATGCTGGGGGTTTCCCTGCGCCATGAAGAGCCGGCAGTCGGCTGATTTCACCACCTCACAGGATAAGAACAATGGGTGCTTTGACAGGTTTGCGGGTATTGGATTTAAGCCGTGTGCTAGCCGGCCCCTGGTGTGGGCAAGTGTTGGCCGACCTGGGTGCGGAAGTGATCAAGATCGAACGTCCAACCAGCGGTGACGACACCCGTGGCTGGGGGCCGCCCTGGATGAAGACCGACAGTGGCGAGTCGTCCGGCGAGGCCTCGTATTACCAGTCCACCAATCGCGGCAAATTATCCGTGGCCATCGACATGGCCACTCCCGAAGGGCAGGCGTTGGTGCGCGCACTGGCGGCGAGTTCCGATGTGTTGATCGAGAACTACAAGGCCGGTTCACTGGCTCGTTACGGGCTGGACTACGCGACCCTGGCCGAGATCAACCCGCGCCTGGTGTATTGCTCCATCACCGGGTTCG
This sequence comes from Pseudomonas sp. PGPPP1, assembly GCF_002255865.1. Classification (NCBI taxonomy): domain Bacteria; kingdom Pseudomonadati; phylum Pseudomonadota; class Gammaproteobacteria; order Pseudomonadales; family Pseudomonadaceae; genus Pseudomonas; species Pseudomonas sp. PGPPP1. The sequence goes on from NZ_NKIG01000011.1 coordinate 75,737, forward strand.
GCCAGACCGGCCCGCGTGCCGAAGAGCCGGGTTACGACTTCATCATCCAAGGCATTGGCGGCTTGATGAGCATCACTGGCGAGCGCGATGACTTGCCGGGCGGTGGCCCGCAAAAAGTCGGCGTGGCGTTTTCCGACCTGATGACTGGCCTGTATTCCACGGTGGCGATCCAGGCCGCTTTGCTCAGCCGTGAACGCACTGGCGTGGGTCAATACATCGATATGGCGCTGCTGGATGTGCAGGTCGCGACCTTGGCCAACCAGAGCATGAACTACTTGGCCTCGGGCAAGGTGCCGCAGCGCTATGGCAATGCCCACGCCAATATCGTGCCGTACCAGGTGTTCCGCGCTGCCGACCGGGACTTCATCATCGCCTGCGGCAACGACAGCCAGTTTGTTGCCCTGTGCCAGAGTATCGGGCTGCCGCATTTGCCGGATGATCCACGCTTCCGGCGGAATGCCGATCGTGTGGCCCACCGCGAAGAGATCGTTGCGTTGCTCTCGGCGCATTTTCTCGGCCGCAGTGCGGATGAGTGGGTGGCATGTATTCATGCGTCGAAAGTGCCGGTGGGGGCGATCAACTCCATCGCCCAATCGTTGGAAGAACCCCAGGTGATTGCGCGCAACCTGATGGTGAACATCCCACATCCACAGAACCCGGATTTCGCCATGGTCGGCAGCCCGATCAAGATGTCCGGCACACCCGTGGAGTACGTGCGCCCGGCGCCGATGCTGGGGCAACACACCGACGATATCCTCGGGCAAGGGTTGGGCCTGTCAGCGGAGCAACTGGCCCATCTCAAAGAGCGCGGTATCGTCGAGCAGAAGGCTTAGACCAGGGTAGAGCGGTCGATTTGCGCGATGGAGGTCACGCCCGTGAGGGTCATGGCCACGCGCATTTCCTTGGCAAAGATGTCCAGCAGGTTTTCCACACCGTGCTGGCCATCGGCGGCCAGCGCGTAGGCGGTAGCGCGTCCCAACAGGCAGGCCTTGGCACCCAGGGCGAGCATGCGCACCACGTCGAGCCCGGAGCGGATGCCGGAGTCCACCAGCACCGTGAGGTCATCGCCCACGGCTTCGGCAATCGCCGGCAAGGCCTTGGCGGTGGACAACACGCCGTCCAGCTGACGACCGCCGTGGTTGGATACCACAATGCCGTCGGCCCCGAAACTCACGGCGTCCTTGGCATCCTGAGGGTCGAGGATGCCCTTGATGATCATCGGGCCTTTCCAGAAGTCACGGATCCACTCCAAGTCTTTCCAACTGATCGACGCGTCGAAATTGTTTGCCAGCCAACCGATGTAGTCTTCCAGGTGAGTCGGTTTGCCCAGGTACTTGGAGATATTGCCCAGGTCGTGGGGGCGGCCCATCAGGCCCACATCGAAGGCCCATTGCGGCTTGGTGACGGCTTGCAGCATGCGCCGCTGTGCCGCGAACGGCCCGGACATGCCCGAGTGCGCGTCACGGTAGCGTGCGCCGGGCGTCGGCATGTCCACGGTAAACACCAGCGTCGTAACGCCGGCGGCCTGGGCGCGCTCCAGCGCATTGCGCATGAAACCACGGTCCTTGAGCACGTAGAGCTGGAACCAGATCGCCTGCGCACTTTGCGACGCGACTTCTTCAATCGGGCACACCGACACCGTCGACAGGCAGAACGGGATGCCCTTGTTCGCCGCTGCCTTTGCCGCCTGCACTTCACCCCGTCGCGCATACATGCCGGTCAGGCCCACCGGGCTGAGGATCACCGGCATGTCCAGCTCCTGGCCGAACAGCGTGGTCTTGAGGCTCAGGTTGTCGACATTGCGCAGGATGCGCTGGCGCAGGCTGATCTCGGCCAGGTCCGAACTGTTCGCACGCATCGTGTGCTCGGCGTAGGCACCGCCGTCGATGTAGTCGAACAGGAAGCGCGGCAGCTTGCGCTTGGCGGCTGCGCGGTAGTCGGAGGCAGACGAGATGATCATGAACAGTGGCTCCATAGGGCAAGGTAGGTTAAGGATAGGCAAACATCTGTCATGATAAAAACAACTTTTATCACTAGTAGCCAGTCGCGAAAGGAATACCGATGAACCTGAGAACCGTGCAGGCCTTTGTCGAAGTGGTGCGCCAAGGTGGTTTCTCCCAGGCCGCCGAAGTGGTGTCCCTGACCCAATCCACCGTGAGCAAGGCAGTGAAGACCTTGGAAGACGAGTTGGGCATGCCGTTGCTCAACCGCCTGGGCCACCGCAACGAACTCACCGCCGCTGGCGAAATCGCCTACCGCCGTGGCCTGGTGATGCTCGCCGAACGCAACGACCTGGTGGCCGAAATCAACGACCTGCGCGGCCTCAAGCGCGGCCAGCTGCGCATCGGCCTGCCGCCGGTAGGCTGCGGCGTGTTGTTTGCGACCATGTTCGCCACTTACCGCAGCCGCTACCCGCACATCGATATCGAACTCACCGAATACGGCAGCAAAAAACTGCGCGAATGCCTGGAAGCAGGGGAGATCGACCTGGCGGCCCTGTTGTTGCCGACAGACGAAGCGTTCGACTTCCAGCCCGTGCGCAACGAACCGCTGATCGCCGTGCTGCCCATGGACCACCCCCTGGCCCAGCGTGAGCGCATCGACTTCACCGACCTTGCGGACTCGCCGTTCATCCTGTTCGAAGCGGGCTTTGCCCTCAACGCCAAAATCCTCGCCGCGTGCGAACGCAAAGGCGTCACGCCACGGGTGACCGCCCGCAGCGGGCAGATCGACTTTATCGTCGACCTGGTGGCCGCCGGCCTGGGCGTGGCCTTCCTGCCCCGCATGCTGGCGCACAAGCATCAACACAACGGCATCGCCCTGATCCCCCTCGACGAACCCCACACCGACTGGCACATCGCCCTGGCCTGGCGCGCCAGCGCCCACCTGCCACCGGCTGCGCTGGCCTGGCTGGAGTTGGCCAAGGAACAACAGCTTTCAACCGGCCATCCGATTCAATCGACCGAATCGCCAGAGAAAGCTTGACTTCCCCTTTTTAATCAGTAACATACGGCGCATTCCGCGATAGCTCAGTTGGTAGAGCAAATGACTGTTAATCATTGGGTCCCTGGTTCGAGTCCAGGTCGTGGAGCCAGATAGAGAAAAGCCTGCAGAGATGCAGGCTTTTTTTTGCTTGGGATTTGACCTAGCAAGCAAAGCGCACAGCGTGACAAGCATGAAGCCGTCTCTAAATCCTACGATTCAGAGGTAAGCCCCATGAAAGTCGCTGCAGTCGTTTCAACCAAAGGCGGGCCGGGTAAAACCACGGTTGGCGCCAATCTGGGCGCGTTTTGCGCCGATGCAGGTGTTCGAACCCTGCTTATCGATCTGGATAATCAGCCTTCGCTGTCCTCGTTTTACAACCTGTCGCACGAGGCACCTGGCGGTACCTATCAGTTGATCACGGGCAATGAGACTCGACCTGATCAGATCATTTCTCAGACCTGTATCCCCAATCTGTCGCTGATCAAATCGAATGATCCGTTCAATTTGCTGAGCAATTTGTTACTGCACGCTGCTGACGGTCGCCTGCGTCTCAAGAATTTGATGCCAGCCTTCGCGCAGGACTTTGATCTGATTCTGATCGACACCCAGGGTGCTCGCTCCATCGTTTTGGAGATGGCCTTGCTGGGTTCTCAAATTGAATCGCCCCGGGTTTCGTAGACACCTCTTTGCCTTAAACTGAGGCCAATCAGGAGGTGCCATGAGCAACCCGCGTTATCCCGAAGAATTCAAAATCCAAGCAGTCAATCAAGTGACCGAAAAGAAGCTGCCTGTCGCTGATGTAGCGGCCCGTCTCGGCGTGTCGACGCATAGCCTCTATGCCTGGATAAAGCGCTACAGCAAACCTCAAGAAGAACGGCAGCAGGACGATGATCAGCACGCTGAACTGCGGCGTCTGCGAGCGGAACTCAAGCGCGTCACTGAAGAGCGAGACATATTAAAAAAGGCCGCCGCGTACGTTGCCAAGGAGTGCGGCTGAAGTACGCCTTTATCAAGCAGCGCGCGGGCGACTATTCGATTCGGCGGCTTTGCCTGACGCTGAAAGTCCATCCCAGCGGTTATTACGCCTGGCTGTCTGAGCCACAATCTCTACGCGCCAAAGACGACCAGCGACTGCTGGGTTTGATCAAGCATTCATGGCTGGAGAGCGGCGGCGTTTATGGTTATCGCAAAATCCATGACGATCTGCGCGAGATCGGTGAAGATTGTGGTCGGCATCGTGTAGCGAGGCTGATGCGTCTTGAAGGTCTGCGCTCTCAGACAGGGTATCGACGCCGCCCTGGAAAGTACGGCGGTAAGCCAGCGGTCGCCTCACCCAATTTGCTGAAGCGCCAGTTCGATGTCGTGGAACCCAACAAGGTCTGGGTCACCGACATCACTTACATTCGTACGTATGAAGGCTGGCTGTATTTGGCTGTGGTGCTGGATCTGTTTTCTCGTCAGGTCGTTGGCTGGTCAATGAAGTCGCAAATGACCAGTGATTTGGCCATTGATGCGTTATTGATGGCGGTTTGGAGGCGTAATCCGAAGCAAGAGGTGATGGTTCATTCCGACCAAGGCAGCCAGTACAGCAGCTCCGATTGGCGCAGCTTTTTGAAGGCGAACAACTTAGTCGCCAGCATGAGTCGTCGTGGCAACTGTCATGATAACGCCGTGGCCGAGAGCCTTTTTCAGCTTCTGAAACGGGAACGGATCAAGCGGAAAATCTACACCACACGGGAAGATGCACGTAGTGATGTGTTCGATTACATCGAGATGTTCTACAACGCAAAACGTCGTCATGGTTTCAACAATCAGCTGTCGCCGGTAGAGTTTGAAAAGCGTTACGTAAGGAGCTTGCAAGGTGTCTAGAGGATCCGGGGCGATTCATCATGTATCCGAGGGCCTTCGTAAAGACACGGAACCGCGAACCCCCGCAATCGGATGCGAAGCGACGGCGTTAGCCTTTCTTTTGATGTAGAGCTGCCTGCATACGTAGGCTGGTATCGGTTTAGATCGACGTATCTGAGGTTCTTCACGCAGTCTTGGTATCAGACTAGAGGGCCTTGATCCAGCGTGACGTCAGTTTTTGAGGGGCGCCTCCTGCGGTCGGGTGTATCAAGAACGTGCAGAGCCAAGCGTGATCATGTGGAGGGGCACCTAGCGGCCCGAGGGGACGCTAGGTTTTGGAGTGAAGGGCGTAGAGGGAAGGGTTACGCGGGTCGCGCCACCAATGGCTCTGATGCCAATTGCTCAGCCGGAATCATCGGCTTCCTGGTCATGCTCAGGATCACAACTGCGCCGGTTACCAGCAGTCCGCCTGCAATGGCGAACGCCCAGTTGTAGCTGCCCGTTTCGTTGATGACATAGCCAGTCACGACGGGAGCCAACATGCCGAAGATGTTCCCACCCACCACGACGAATGCCATCGCCCTGCCCACATCGCCCGAGCTTGGGAGCATGTCGTTGAGCAATGAGAAGTTCAGCGATGTCGTCGAAGCAATGCCTGCCAAGGTAAGAGAGAAAATCAGCACCAGGAGGGCGATGTCGTCGGCGAACGGGATCAGCAGAATGCAGCTTGCGATCAGCATGGTCAGAGCGATGACGTTACGGCGTTTGCCAGAGGCGGCACCACTGCCATTCTTCAGATACTGGTCGCTCAGCTTGCCGATCATAATACACAGCACCACGGCGGCTGCATAAGGGATGGCCGTGAACAGGCCGCTCTTGGCAATGGTCAGGTGCCGTACTTCCTGCAGGTAGCTTGGCAGCCAAGTCAGGAACAGATACTGGGTGTAGACATTGCAGCCTTGAGCGATGGCCAGGCCCCACAGAGTTGGAGTCTTCAGCAGCGTTTTGAGCCCATAAGCCGTGGTAGAACCGTTACCTGCCGAGCTGGTAGTACGAGTGGCGACGATGTGTTCGCGTTCTTCTTTCGCCAGCCATTTCACCTGCTCAGGTTTGTCGTAGCAGAAGTACCAGGCCACTAGCCAGACAAAGCCAATGGCACCTGCAATCACGAACGACATGCGCCACCCGAATGCTGCCACCAGTGCAGCCAGCACGACTGAGCAAATGGCTGGGCCTGCATAGGAGCCACTATTGAAGATGGCGGTGATGGTGCCGCGTTCGGTGCTTGGAATCCATTCACGGATGACCTTTGCCCCCACTGGGTTGCTGACGGATTCACCAGCGCCCATGACCAGGCGTGCAGTCAGCAGGCTGGCGAAGCTGGAGGCGGCTCCGGTCAGAGCTGTAGCCAGAGACCAGATGAAAATACCCAGGCCACCGACGCGTTTGACGCCGTATTTGTCGATCAGCAGGCCGACTGGAATCAGGAACAGCGCGTAGCTCCAGATGAAGGATGAGAACAGGTAGCCCATCCCCACTGATGTGAGGTGAAACTCTTCTGCGATGGGTTTGGCGGCAATCGAAAGCGCGATTCGATCCATGTAGTTAATCATGGCCAAGGAGAATAGGAAGACGGCTATCCAGCCTCTACGGTATGACATGTGTTCACCATTATTTTGATTGTGGTGTGCGCGTTACCGAGCTTCGGGCATGTGGTTGTGTTCAGGCGGACACGCATGCGGAGCTCGTTTGTTTTGTAGAGGTCAAAATGAACTTTATAACGATATAAGTCAATCTGTGTTTTATGAAAGTCAGATGAAGCCGACGACTAACTTGAGGCGTCGGTTGCATATCGGCGGGCAGGAGTGAGCGCACGCGACCTGGACAGGTCGCGTGAAGGTTCTAGAAGGCGGAACGGTAGGGATTATTCGAAGAGAGCGGGGTCGACTTTGTGGCGCCTTGCCTGTTCCAAGTGGCGTCGCATCTGATCTGCAGCGGCCAGTCGGTCGCCTCGCTCCAGGCAATCAAGAATCGCGAGGTGCTCTTCGGCTTGTCCTTTACGAGGGGTACGTGAGCTGGCTTGGCGGTACTCCACAAGGCGTCGCAGTTGGTCAAGACGGCGGACGGTCTGCTGCAGGAAGCGGTTTCCGGAACAGGCAGCCAAAGTCTCATGGAATTGAGAGTTGGCTTCGAAAAGCTCCTGAGGCGTCATGGTCAGATAACCGCCGTTGGCAATGAACTCCTGCTGGCGACGGCAGGCCGCCAAGGTTTCGCGGTCAATCTGAAAGGTCGGTGACAGAATCCCGGAGGGTTCGATGGTCGCCCGGAAGGAATAGCTTTCCTCATAGGCCTCCACAGAGTCGATCATCGGCAGCAGACGCCATCCCTGACCAGCACGCTGTTCCACCCAGCCTTCTTGCTGGATTCGGGACAGCACGGCCCGCAGCGCTGCCCTGGAAACGTCGAACTGGCGCATGAACTCGATTTCAGTGAACAGCTCTGGGAGCTGTCGACTGAGGCGCAACTCGGCGAATTTCAGATACAGAGGATCGTCGGTATCGTCCATGACCTCGGACACCAGATCACCCAAATCATCACTTGCTCGGGCCAGGAAGAAGCCTCTGTTGCGGTCATAGGTCAGCATGCCTTTCTCAACCAAGTGACCCATGGCGAATTTGACTGGCGTGCGTGACACATTGAGTGTCGTGGCCAGTTGGGACTCGACCAAGTGATGACCAATAGCGAAGCGCTCACGACGTACGTGAGAAACGATGTCACGCGCAATGCGTGCTTGCAAAGGGCTTAGAGGCATTGGATCGGGAACCAGAAATAGCTGAACCAGAGGGCTGCCATTCTAGCGCGTCATTTTCTGCAGCGGCAGAGACTATTTCTGATCTCCGCCGAGAAGCTATGGGCGCGCAGAAACCTGCTTAGCGAACCTGATAGAACGGGAATGCACCAAACAGAAGTCCGCCTACCAACAGTCCGAAACTCGCGAGAATGGCCCATTTCAACGCGAAACGCTGGTGGTCGCCCAAGTCAACTTTAGCCAAGGCAACCAGCAGGTAAAGCGACGGCACGAGTGGGCTCAGCAGGTGCACGGGTTGGCCTACCACTGACGCACGTGCAATCTCCAGCGGAGTAATGCCGTACTGCGCGGCTGTCTGAGCAATGACTGGGAGGATCCCGAAATAGAAAGCGTCGTTCGACATAAAGAAGGTGAACGGCAGACTGACGATGGCGGTAAATACTGCCAGGAACGGCCCAAAGCTTGGCGGAATCACGTGCAGCAGGCTCTTGGCCATGGAGTCCACCATGCCTGTACCTGACAGGATCCCGGTGAAGATACCGGCTGCGAAGATAACGGCTGTAACCGCGAGTACGTTGGCTGCATGAGCCGCAATCCGCGCTTTTTGATCTTCGATTTTTGGGTAATTGAGCATGATCGCGACAGCAAAGCCGACCATGAACAGGATCTGAATCGGCATCAGCCCCAGAATCAGGCAGGTGATCAGGGTCAGGGTCAGAATGAGATTCGGCCAGAACATTTTCGGACGGCGATTCCCATCACACTCTTCGGCAGAACCGTTACCCAGAGCCATGGAGCCGTTGTGGAAATCGTCCAGATGGATGATGCCCAGGCGTGCACGCTCTTTGCGCCCCAAGACAACAGCGGTGAACACTAGGCACGCGGCGCCAAGGAGCATTCCTGGAATCATGGGGAGGAAAATGTCCATCGCATCAACATGGAGCGCCGCAGCTGCACGGGCTGTAGGCCCACCCCATGGCGAGATGTTCATGATCCCGCTGGCGATGTTGACCAGGCACGTCATGCCCAGAACGCTCATGCCCAGACGCTGATACAGCGGCAGAAAGGCAGCACACGCGATCATGTAAGTGGTGGAGCTGTCGCCATCCAAGGACACCAGCATCGTCAGTACGGCAGTACCAACCAAGACCTTCAGAGGGTCGCCTTTCACCAGCTTCAAGATGAAGCGCACCAGACCGTCGAACAGGCCTGCGTCAATCATGATTCCGAAGTACAGGATCGAGAAGGTCAGCATGACGCCAGTCGGGGCCAGCGTTTTAACGCCGTCGAGCATCATCCCGCCCAAGCCAGCGTAGTGCCCCCCAATCAGGGCGAACAGGATGGGGATCAGGATCAGAGCGATCAACGCCGAGAGGCGCTTGGTCATGATCAGGTACATGAAACAGATGACCATCGAAAAGCCGAGGATTGTCAGCACGGTCGAACTCCCATTTTTCTTGAATTTGTAGGGCTCTTGTCAGCCGCATGGCGACAAGGTGACCGGCGTGATTCAGGTCGAGACAGGCTCGATGCGAATGGGAGGACGAACGGAGTTGGAGCGCGAGAGCTGGATCATGGTGGGCCTCAATTTTCTTATGTTTATTTTTCTACCGTACCTGACTGGAGCCATGTCGCCTTAGCGACTGGGAACAGTAGAACTCATCGGTTGGGTACGTCCGATCTCAGTGGCTGATTAAATCGGATGAATCAACATTGACCTATATCGTCACAAAGTGCAATATGCGCCTCACAAAAACATTACCCGTGCTGCCTGTGAGGATTAGTCAATGCCTAAGTCAAAGGGTCAAATCGTTTCCGCAAACGGAATCGAATACCGTGTCAGCGATGTCCGAGGGGTTGTGACTGACCTGGGCGGTGATTACGCCAAGCTGCCTTACAGCTTGCGGATCCTCGCCGAGAACGTTTTGCGTGGAGAGGCTGACCCTGAAGCCGCGCTCAAAGTCATCTGCGCCCGCTCCAAAGAATTCGATATTCCTTTCCGTCCAGCTCGCGTCGTTTTGCAGGATCTGCTCGGTACGCCGGCTCTGGTCGACCTCGCGGGTCTGCGTGACGCCGTCGCAGCTCAAGGCGGCAACCCACGTCTGGTAAACCCTGTCACTCCAACCCACCTAGTAGTGGATCACTCCCTCAACGTAGAGCGTTGGGGCGATGCCAGCGCGCTCGCCGATAACGAAGCCATTGAGCGTGAGCGCAACGCCGAGCGCTTCCAGTTCCTGGACTGGTGCAACAAGGCATTCAGCAACCTGTCGATCATTCCTTCGGGCAAAGGCATCCTTCATCAGATCAACTTGGAGCGCCTGACCACTGTTGTCGGTACTCAGCGCCGTGACGGTGAGCTGTGGGCATTCCCGGATACCCTGGTCGGCACTGACAGCCACACCACCATGATCAATGCCATTGGTGTACTGGGTTGGGGTGTGGGTGGTATCGAGGCTGAAGCAGCGATGCTGGGTAAATCCCTGATGCTTCGTCTGCCTGAAATTGTCGGTGTGCGTCTGGAAGGCACCCTGCCTCAGGGCTACCTGGCTACGGACATCGCCTTGGCTCTGACCGAGCTTCTGCGTAAAGCGGGCGTGATTGGCGCGTTCCTGGAGTTCTTCGGCCCAGGCGTTCCTCAACTGTCTCTCGCTGACCGTGGCACTCTGTCCAACATGGCACCTGAGTTCGGCGCAACAGCAGCGATGTTCGCGATTGACGACCGTACGCTGCACTACCTGCGTATGACCGGTCGTGACGGTCAGATCTCGGGGCTGACTGAAGCCTATGCCCGTGCTCAAGGCCTCTGGCATGACAGCCTTGGCGAGGTTGAATACAACCGCGTTGTCACCCTGGATCTCGGCACCGTGGCGCGTTCCATCGCCGGCCCGAAACAGCCTCACCAGCGTATCGTGCTGGGTCAGAAGGCACCGGCAACCAATCTGCCAACTGACCTGGACAATGGTTCGGTCGTATTGGCCGCGATCACCAGTTGCACCAACACCTCCAATCCACGTGGCGTGATCGCCGCTGGCCTGGTGGCACGCAACGCCCGCAAACGTGGCCTGAAGCGCGCTCCATGGGTCAAAACTTCTTTTGCGCCGGGTTCGATGGTGGTTGCTGATTACCTGGAGCGTTCGGGTCTTAACAATGATCTGGATGCACTGGGCTTCAACCTGGTTGGCTACGGCTGCACCACCTGCAACGGTATGTCGGGCCCACTGCTGAGCCCTGAGATCGAAGAGGAGATCCGCACTCGCAAGCTGGAAACCGTGGCTGCGACCTCCGGTAACCGTAACTTCGAAGGCCGTGTTCACCCACTGGCTCGCGAAGTCTTCATCATGTCGCCGCCGCTGATCGTTGCTTACGCCATCGCCGGTACCTACCTGATCGACCCGGAAAAAGACGCGCTGGGCGTGGATGACAACGGCGTGCCTGTGTACCTGCACGAACTGTGGCCAAGCGACGAGGAACTGACCTCTATCGAGGCTGAAAACCTCACCGCCGATCTGTTCGACAAGGCGTATGAAGACGTCCCTCGCGAAGCCGGCCTGATTGCCAGCGACCTGCGCGCCGGTGTCAGCGACCAGTACGCATGGCAAGCGACCAGCACCTACATCCGCAAACCTCCGTACTGGAGCGATGCGGTGACGGCCACCGATACGAGCAAAGACCTGAGCAACATGCGCGTCCTTGCCATGCTGTCGGACAACATCACCACCGACCACATTTCTCCATCGGGTGCGATCCTGCCGGAAAGCGATGCTGGCCAGTACCTGCAATCGCACGGTATCGCGGTGCCGGACTTCAACTCCTACGGCACACGTCGCGGTAACCACGAGGCTGCGCAGCGTGCCACCTTCGCCAGCCCGCGCCTCAAGAACGAGCTGCTCGAAGACGGTCGTGAAGGCCCATGGACGCTGTTGCTGCCTGAGAAAGAGGTCACCACGATCTTCCAGGCTGCCGAGATCTACGCAGATCGCAAGCAGCCCCTGATCGTCGTCGCCGGCAAAGAGTATGGCAGCGGTTCCTCCCGCGACTGGGCCGCTAAAGGCCCACGCCTGTTGGGTGTGCGCGTGGTAGTGGCTGAGAGCTTCGAGCGTATCCACCGCACCAACCTGGCAGGTCTCGGCATTCTCCCGCTGCAATTCGAGCAAGGCGTCTCGCGTCAAAGCCTGGGTCTGAATGGCCGCGAAACCTTCAGCGTGGAAGGCATCACCGATGACTTCCAGCCAGGTGCCAACGTCACTCTGGTGATCGAGCGCGAAAACGGCGAAACCGAGCGCGTCACTGTCGTGAGCCGTCTGGATACCTTCGAGGACGTTCGTTACTTCCGCAGCGGTGGTCTGTTGCCGCAGTTGCTGATCGAAAGCATGAAAAACGCATCCGCCAACTGATGCGCCGCTGATTTGTCGCAGGAGATATCAAATGACTCAAAGACGTATTCCAGCCGTTTACATGCGTGGCGGCTCCAGCAAGGGTGTGTTCTTTCTCGACAAGGATCTGCCGCCTGCGGGCCAAGAGCGAGACGCCATCCTGCTCCGCGTGATCGGTAGCCCGGATGTGTACGGCAAGCAGATCGACGGGATGGGTGGTGCGACCTCCAGTACCAGCAAGGTGGTGATCATCGGTAAATCCAGTCGCGAAGATTGTGACGTTGATTACCTGTTCGGGGCTCCGGCCATCGAGACGCCGGTCATCGACTGGTCGGGCAACTGCGGCAATCTGAGCTCGGCTGTCGGCCCCTACGCCATCTCTGAAGGTCTGGTAGATGCGCCTCGCGATGGCATCGCCGTCGTCCGTATCTGGCAGGCCAATATCCAGAAACGCATCATTGCGCATGTTCCTATGCGCAACGGTGAGGCTCAGGAAGAAGGTGACTTCGTACTCGACGGTGTGGCGTTCCCCGCTGCTGAAGTCGTGCTGGAGTTTCTCAAGCCAGGTGGCTCAGGGGGCAGCATCCTGCCGACGGGTAACGCCATCGACGAACTGGACATTCCAGGCGTTGGCAATATGCCTGTCACGTTGTTGAACGCTGGTAACCCTACCATCTTCATTGAAGCTGACCGAGTGGGCCTGAAGGGCACCGAAACTCAGGATCAGGTCAATGGCGATGCTGAGCTGCTGGCACGCTGCGAAACCATCCGTGCTCACTGCACCGTTGCCATGGGGCTGGCCGCTACCGCCGAGGAGGCAACTCGTCTGCGTCCGCACACGCCGAAGCTGTGCTTTGTGGCCAAGCCTCAGGCCTATCAAGCTGCAGGCGGCAAGCTCGTTGAGCCAGGAGATATCGACGTGATTGCCCGGATCTTGTCGATGGGCAAGCTGCATCATGCGATTACGGGTACTGGTGCAGTCGCGGTTGCCGTTGCGGCAGCGCTCGATGGCACGCTGGTGAATCGTATCGTTGGTGACATCGGGGATCGCCAAGTTCGCATGGGGCATACCGCTGGCAGCGTTGCAGTAGGCGCGAAAACTGTGCTGGAAGATGGTGCCTGGAGTGTGGACAAGGCTGTGATGAGCCGCAGTGCTCGCCGACTGATGGAAGGCTGGGTACGGATTCCTGAAGTCCTCTGATCCGGCCCGTGCTCATGCTGGCTTACGTCCAGCATGAGCACACTCCCTGTTCAATAATAAAAACAACAGAGAACCAAACCATGAGTTCATCCGAATTCCCGCGTCACTCGATGCTCCGCCGTCAATTCGTCCAGCTTTCTGCGCTCGCGGCAGGCGGTGTATTGGCTGGTGGCTTCACCCTCCCGGCACACGCTGCTGCTACCAGTGATGAAAGCAAAATGACCAATAACAAACTGTCGCAGACCCCTCGGTTTGCTTACGTTGGATCACGCACAACCAAAGAGCGCAATGCCCGTGGCGTAGGCATTACCGTATACCGTTATGCGCATGAAACTGGCGCGTGCACACTTGTTCAGACGGTCAATGAACTGGTGAATCCATCGTTTTTGACCTTTGATCACTCGCAGACCCATCTTTACTGCGTGCATGGTGATCTCAGCGAGGTGAGCTCGTTCGCCATCGATGCGAAGACCGGTGAGCTGACCAAGCTCAATACGGTTGGTACCCAAGGCAAGAACCCCGTTCATCTCAGCATTGATCCGACCGGTAAGTTCCTGGCTGTTGCGAACTACGCCACTGGCGGCTTTGCGATCTTCCCGATTCAGGATGATGGTAGCCTCGGCGAGCTCGCTCATCTTGAATCTCTGCCTGGCGAACCTGGGCCGCATAAAGTGGAGCAAAGCAGCTCTCATCCACACATGATTCCGTTTGACCCGTCCGGACGATTCCTCGTCATCCCCGACAAAGGACTGGATGGTGTCTTCGTATACCGCGTGCAGCAGAACAACGCGAAGTATGGTGCTACCCAGGTCAGCATGGTCAAAGCACGAGAAGGCTCGGGCCCGCGCCACGTGGTGTTTACACCGGCAGGGAAGAACGCTTATGTCGTGAACGAACTCGACAGCAGCGTCACCGGCTACGCCTACGATCCTGAGCAAGGTTCGCTCAAGCCTCAGGAGGTCGTCTCCACTCTGCCGTCGAACTTCACAGGCAATAGCCGTGCAGCGGCCATTGTGATGGCGCCGTCTGGAAAATACCTCTACGTATCGAACCGGGGCCACGACAGCGTGACGACTTTCGCGCTGGAGGACAGTGGGGCATTCGCTGCCAAGGCTCACACTTCGTCCCAAGGGCGTAAGCCTCGCTTCATGAACCTGACTCCGGATGGCAAGCGTCTGTTTGTCGCCAACGAAGAGACAGACACCATTGTCGGCTTCGACGTTGACCAGGCTTCCGGAGCGCTTGCAGTAAACGGCCAGGTCATCAAGACCGGCAGCCCTGTGTGCATGATCTTCAAAACCATCTGATTGACCGGCCCCCTGGCCTGGAGAGCTCATCTTGATCGAACTCATAAACTCGCCAGGGTTCTGGCTGGCGGTGATGCAAATCATCGCCATCGATATTTTGCTGGGTGGCGACAACGCGGTGGTCATCGCGCTGGCTTGCCGCAAGCTCCCAGAAGCTCAGCGCAATCGCGCCATTATTGGTGGTGCGTTGGGGGCGATCCTTCTCCGGATCGCCATGATTTTCTTCGCTCTGCAACTGCTGGAATTGCCGTACCTCAAGCTGATCGGCGCCGTGCTCCTTCTCTGGATCGGGATCAAGCTGATCGTCCCGGAGGGCGAAGACGCACACGACAACTTGGCTGCTAGCCCCAAGCTTCTAGGGGCAATCAAAACGATCATCGTCGCCGACGCGGTGATGAGCCTGGATAACGTCGTTGCTGTGGCGGGCGCATCCAACGGCCAACTGGAGCTCGTGATCTTCGGCATTGTCATCAGCATTCCGATCATCATTTGGGGCAGCAAGCTGGTGCTGCATTTCATGGATCGGTATCCGATTGTCATCACGCTTGGGGCCGCGTTGCTGGGTTGGATCGCCGGCAGCATGGCGATCACCGACATCAGTCTTCCAGCCGTACCTGCATGGGCGCATTACGCAGCCGGCGCCGTTGGCGTGGCGTTGGTTCTTACCATTGGGAAGTTCATGGTCAGTTGGAATGAAGCTGCCGGTGATAAATCAGAAACTGAGAGGAGCGAGTAGCCGTGGAATTTGATCTTGCTGCTGTACGAAAGGACATCGCTCCGCATGGAGACCTGCGGGTTGCGATCAATCTTGGTAACCCCGTCTTGGCGAAGCTCGATGAGAAGACCGGAGCTTTCTCGGGCGTATCGGTCGCGTTGGCGAATGCGCTCGCGGATGAACTCGAAATTTCCTTCGCTCTCACCGCTTATGACGCAGCCGGCAAGGTCTTCGCGGCGTTAGAGAACGAGGCTTGGGATCTTGCGTTTCTTGCCATTGAGCCGGTCAGAGCCGAGAAAATTTCCTTTTCCAGCCCCTACGTCTGCATCGATGGAACCTACCTGGTCAAAACCGAGAGCAAGTTTCAGCGCGCCTCTGCCTTGGATACTGGGGGCTGCAGGATCGCGGTGGGAAAAGGAGCGGCGTACGACCTGTTCTTGTCCCGGACTTTGAAAAATGCAGAGTTGGTTCGGGCGACCACTTCGGCTGGGGCTGTCGATACGTTCTTGGAGCTTGGCCTCGATGCCGCTGCCGGCGTACGCCAGCCCCTGGCTAGATTCGCGAAGACGACGGCAGGCGTCAGGGTGTTGAGTGACAACTTCACGGAGATTCGTCAGGCGATGGCTGTTCCGAAAGGAAGAGCTGTGGCTGCTCAGTACGTTCAGAACTTTATCAATCGCTGTCTGCATAGCGGATTCGTAGCCAAGGCCCTGGATGACAGTGGTGAGCGTGATGCGCGGGTTGCTCAGCCCTTTGTGGTCTAACACCGAGAATCATCGGATCGAGCCCTGTGACCGGTCTCCTGATCAGCATGTTGTGTTGTTTCGATTAGCAAAAGAGACGCCACCGTCTCAATCACCAAGGTAAGTAGAAATGGCAAAGGCCGCAGATATCGTCGTGCAATGTCTGGAAAACGAAGGCGTGAAATACGTGTTCGGTATTCCCGGCGAAGAAAATCTCGATCTGCTTGAATCGCTGCGCAAATCCCAGATCAAGCTGGTGCTGACTCGCCACGAACAATCCGCTGGCTTCATGGCTGCCACCTATGGCCGTCTCACCGGCAAGACCGGTGTGAGCCTTTCCACCCTCGGCCCAGGTGCTACCAACCTGGTGACCGCCGGCGCCTACGCCTACCTGGGCGGCATGCCGATGCTGATGATTACCGGCCAGAAGCCGATCAAGAAATCCAAGCAGGGTCGTTTCCAGATCATCGATGTGTGCGACATGATGGCGCCCATCACCAAGTACACCCACCAGTTCGCCTCGGCAGACAACATCCCGGCGCGCATGCGTGAAGCCTTCCGCCTCGCCGAAGAAGAGAAGCCGGGCGCCGTGCACCTGGAGCTACCGGAAGACATCGCCGCCGAGCAGACCGACAGCATGCCGATTCCGCCGAGCCTGCACCGTCGTCCGCTGGCCGAGCACAAGTCGGTCGAAGCCGCTGTCGAGAAACTGCAGAAAGCCCGCAGCCCGATTTTGGTGATCGGTGCCGGTGCCAACCGCAAGATGACCGCTAAAGTGCTGCAGCAACTGATCGACAACACCGGCATCCCGTTCATCACCACCCAGCTGGGCAAAGGTGTGGTCGACGAGCGTCACCCGCGCTTCCTCGGCAACGCCGCGCTGTCGTCCGGTGACTTCGTTCACCGCGCCGTTGAAGCCGCCGACCTGATCATCAACATCGGCCACGACGTGATCGAGAAGCCGCCGTTCTTCATGGTGCGTGGCGGTACCGAGGTCGTGCACATCAACTTCCGTTCCGCCGAAGTCGATGCCGTGTACTTCCCACAGATCGAAGTGATCGGTGACATCGCGAACGCTGTGTGGCAGATCGGTGAAGCCCTGACCGACACCAGCCACTGGGACTTCACCCGCCTGCTGGAAATCCGCGAAGCCAACGAAACCCAGATCGCCGAAGGCGCCGACGACAACCGCTTTCCGGTCTACCCGCAGCGTCTGGTCGCCGAAATCCGTCGCGTGCTGCCGTCCGAAGGCATCGTTGCCCTGGACAACGGCATCTACAAAATCTGGTTCGCCCGTAACTACAAGGCGCACAAGCCCAACACCGTGTTGCTGGACAACGCTTTGGCGACCATGGGCGCCGGCCTGCCATCGGCCATGGCTGCGCATCTGGTGCACCCGGATCGTCCGGTAATTTCGGTATGCGGTGATGGCGGATTCATGATGAACAGCCAGGAGCTGGAAACTGCTGTGCGTCTGGGCATGCACATCACCGTGGTGATCCTGCGTGATGACGGTTACGGCATGATCCGCTGGAAGCAGGCGAACATGGGCTTCACGGACTTCGGCCTGGATTACGGCAACCCGGACTTCGTCAAATACGCCGAAGCCTACGGCGCCAACGGGCACCGCGTGGAAAGCGCCGAAGGCCTGTTGCCGCTGCTGGAGCACTGCATCAAGACTCCGGGTGTGCATGTGATTGATTGTCCGGTCGACTACTCCGAAAACGACCGCATCCTGAACATGGAACTGCGTGAGCGCAGCGCGGCCATCTGAATCATGGCGGGCAGTTGCCCGCCGGTTCTTCATTCGTCAGCACAGGATTCTTCCATGCAACTGAAAGACCCAACCCTGTTCCGTCAGCAGGCGTATATCAATGGCACATAGCCTGGAGAGGCTATAGTTGTAACGAACTTCTAATACCCGAAATCAGCGAAGGAGGTGGCCATGGCCAGCTCGGCAGGCGTACGGCTAATCGACCGCATGGGCTTCAGAGCTACCCTGATGGCTACATCAGAGGCTCATTGAGGTTTTCAAGCCTGAGCAAGGAAGCGCCTAGTCGTATCTCAGACGCAAGAGGGGGCGGGGGAGTGCAAATGTTCTCCAGGGCAGCAGTACGCCATGGCTTCTCGTCACCAAGCCCTAGCGACCGTAGATTTTGAGAGGGAGAGCTCGGTAGCAGTTTCGCGCTGCGTGAGGCCTCTGGCTTTACATTCCTGTATGGCTGCAGTCCGGTCGTCCCTAGCAGCGTTCTTAGCTTGCTGTCCTCCCAGTTCAAGCTGTCTACCCAATTCTGCAGGCCCGCCCAGACGACCAAACTCGTTCAAATCAGACTTGATCCTTTCCAGAATGGAGTCCGTAGACGCCTCTCGGTAAGCAGACTGCAGCAGAACCATGAGCGTGGACGGTTCCACCTTCAGCGTTTCAGCCAACTGGACGAGCATCTCTAGACTGATATTTGAAAAGCCGGCTTCGAGCTTGTAGAGGTGAATCGCCCCGGATTCTCTAGACACCTTGCAAGCTCCTTACGTAACGCTTTTCAAACTCTACCGGGGACAGCTGATTGTTGAAACCATGACGACGTTTTGCGTTGTAGAACATCTCGATGTAATCAAACACATCACTTCGAGCATCTTCCCGCGTGGTGTAGATTTTTCGCTTGATCCGTTCCCGTTTCAGAAGCTGGAAAAAGCTCTCGGCCACGGCGTTGTCATGACAGTTGCCTCGGCGACTCATGCTGGCAACCAAATTGTTTGCCTTCAAAAAGCTGCGCCAATCGGAGCTGCTGTACTGGCTGCCTTGGTCGGAATGAACCATCACCTCTTGCTTCGGTTTACGTCTCCAAACCGCCATCAACAACGCATCAATAGCCAAATCACTGGTCATCTGCGACTTCATTGACCAGCCAACGACCTGCCGAGAAAACAGATCCAGTACCACCGCCAAATACAACCAGCCTTCATACGTACGAATGTACGTGATGTCGGTTACCCAAACCTTGTTGGGTTCCACAACATCGAACTGGCGCTTCAGCAAATTGGGTGAGACGACCGCTGGCTTACCGCCGTACTTTCCAGGGCGGCGTCGATAACCTGTCTGAGAACGCAGACCTTCAAGACGCATCAGCCTCGCCACACGATGACGACCACAATCCTCACCGACCTCGCGCAGATCGTCGTGGATTTTGCGATAGCCATAAACGCCGCCGCTCTCCAGCCAGGAATGCTTGATCAAACCCAGCAGTCGCTGGTCGTCTTTGGCGCTTACAGATTGCGGCTCAGACAGCCAGGCGTAATAACCGCTGGGATGGACTTTTAGCGTCAGGCAAAGCCGTCGAATCGAATAGTCGCCCGCGCGCTGCTTGATAAAGGCGTACTTCAGCCGCACTCCTTGGCAACGTACGCGGCGGCCTTTTTTAATATGTCTCGCTCTTCAGTGACGCGCTTGAGTTCCGCTCGCAGACGACGTAGCTCAGCGTGCTGATCATCATCCTGCTGCCGTTCTTCTTGAGGTTTGCTGTAGCGCTTTATCCAGGCATAGAGGCTATGCGTCGACACGCCGAGACGGGCCGCTACCTCAGCGACAGGCAGCTTCTTTTCGGTCACTTGATTGACTGCTTGGATTTTGAATTCTTCGGGATAACGCGGGTTGCTCATGGCACCTCCTGATTGGCCTCATTTTAAGGCATGGAGGTGTCTACGAAACCCGGGGCGATTCAAACAGGTAGCAAATGACTGTTAATCATTGGGTCCCTGGTTCGAGTCCAGGTCGTGGAGCCAGATAGAGAAAAGCCTGCAGAGATGCAGGCTTTTTTTTGCCTTGGATTTGGCTGGGGTGATCAAAGCGGACAGCGTGACAGGCATGGGCGCTGTCACCTGCATTTGCTCTGTTCGCCATGTCGCTGTGAACCACTGGAAAACAGCGGCATGCCACCCGCTCAGGCAAGCACCTAGTCTCAGGGCCCCCGCCGGGGGCAGAGTCCCTAAGAGAAGTGCGTGACCAACATCTCTCGAACCGCGCTGACCAGCGGCGCCTCACCAGGGCGCGGCGGTAACAGGCTGAACTCAACATCGGGCAGCGCCGGAAGCGATTGAGTCGACCGGTAGACTTCGGCTCCAGCAGGCACCGCTGAGCTGTTCAGGCATGCCACTCCCAGACCTGCCATCAGCGCCGATTGCAGGCCCCCGACACCCGACGCTGAATGTGCAATGACATACGGTACCCCACGCGCATCCAGCAGATCGATGGTGAATCGCTGCAAACTGCAATCCTGGGGAAGCACCACCAACGGCAGCGGCGCCAAGTGCTCGCGCTGCGCGTCAAACCCACTGAGTGCTACCCACCGCAGGGCCTCTCGTCGCACAGGGATCCCTTCGGGAAGGCTGCGCCCGTCAAGGATGCGCATCGACAGGCCGATATCGAATTCGCCGCTGTTGGAGCCATTTTCGATTTGCAGGCTTTTGCGCACCGAAACATGCAACCGAAGCTGCGGGTAGCGCGTGCGCAACCCCTTCAACATACCCGCGATGGCGCTCGGTAAAAAATAGTCGGTGATGGCCAGGCGCAGTTCCCCGGTCAGGGTCACACCGCGCATGTCCTCCAGCACACAATCACTCAGCGCGAGCAATTCAAGTGCATGTGCCAACAACCGCTCTCCGGCGGGTGTAGGACTCACGCCTTTTTTCCCGCGCTCCAGCAGTGTTACGCCGGTAAATGTTTCCAGCTTGCGAAGTTGTTCACTGAGCGCTGACTGCGAGCGGAGCAGCTTAGGCGCGGCCGCTGAAAGGCTGCCGCACTGCAGGATCGTGACGAAGGAGCGCAGTTGCTCGAGATCAAAAGGGCGCATATCTATCCTGCGTTTTTTCCGATAGATACCATTATATCTTCCCGCTTTTCAGCATCTAATACTTTTCTTACTCTGGCACCTCACCCTATCCATACGAGGAATTCCCCATGCCAGGTATCACCCTGAAAATCTCCGGCGAACACAATCCCGAGCTTGTCCGCCAACTCGTCCCGCAGCTCACCGCGCTGACGTGCGAGGTGCTTGAAAAGCGTCCGGAACAGACCTTGCTGATTCTCGACTTTGTACCTCATGAGCAGTGGTTCATTCATAACCGCTCGCTGGTCGAACATGGACGTAATGCATTCCGCCTGGAAGTGACCGTCACCGATGAGACCAACACCAAAGCGCAAAAAGCGCGCTTCCATCGTGAGGCCTACGTGCTATTAGCCGAGTTGATAGGCAACCTGCATCCGCACTCCAATGTGCACATCATCGACTGCCGAGCCAGTGCCTATGGTTATGAAGGGGTTACCCAGGAGTACCGATATCAGCATGCTTGAGAGCGGGCGTTGTATGCGGATGTTGGATACGCCGGTGCCAATCACCTGATCAACTACAAGCGCGATACCGACCGGGCCGCGAAAGTGCTCGAAATCACCAACGGTCGCGGTGTCGATAACATCATTGAAGTGGGCGGTCCGGATACGCTTGGCCAATCTATTCGTGCCTGTCGCATCGGTGGCCATATCGCCTTGATCGGTGTATTGACCGGCATCGCCGGGCAAGTGCCGACGGCTGAATTGATGCGGCGCCAGCAGACGCTGCTAGGGCTTATCGTCGGCAGCCGCAGACAAACGGCATCAAGCCGGTAATCGACAGCACGTTTGCCCTCGAAGAAATTGCCGACGCGTTCCGTCACCAGGCAGCCGGCAAGGTGTGTTTGTCGATCTAAAGGGCAAGGCGCGGTTCAGACCGTTACCCCCTGCAGAATGAAGTCGGCGCAACGTTCGCCGATCATGATGCAGGGGGCATTGGTGTTGCCGCTGAGAAGCGGGGCTGTCCTCGTGACCACGGCGGCAACACCCGCGCTTCATTTAGTCGTTTGATTGCGCCTGCGGCCACACGAGCGCCACAGGCTTACAGCGTCTGCACAATAATCTGGCTTTTCAGGTCATTGACCATCCCCTCGATCGCCGGCTTCATCGCGACAAAATCCTGCGGGCTGCACAGCGCCTCAGGGTGGGCAAACGCGTAGCTGCGGGTGATCAGCACGCTGTTGCCTTCCTTGACGTAGGTGGTCTGGTAGTTGAAGCCACCGATGTCCAAGGACGCGCCCTTGGGCACCGCCAGAATGTTCACTTCTTTAGGGAAATCGAACCGCGCGGTTTCCTTGATCGTGCCCGAAGCGCAAGAGAAGCTCTGCGTTCGGTCCTTCTCCGACATGAAGCTGAACACGTTCTGGCCGATGCCGCCGGCCAGGCTGCTGAGGGTGGGTACGCCGGTGGGGCCGGGCAGGTTGACCAGGTTTTCGGTGCGGCCCGTGACCGTGGACTTGAAGGTTGGGGCGTTGCTGTCCAGTGGGTCTGTCTCTATCTCGCCGCTGCCGGTTTGGCCGTACATGCTCAAGACTTTCTGGGTCAATTGACTGCGGTCGGTCGGGGTCATGGATTTGAACAGGAACCGGTTGAACTCCGTGCCCCAGCCTTGCACCGTGTTGTCGTTGGTGAAATCCGCCGCGCCTTGCGGGTTGATCTTGAACACCAGCGCGCCGTCCACCTGGCTCAGTTGGCGGGACGGTGTACGCGCGAGCTTGCCGCTTTGGGTCAGCACCACCGGTTTGCCCAACTCGGGAATGGGCAGGTAGCCCGCCGCGATGGGGGTGGCGGTGGAGTCCAGGTACAGGTCCAGGCTTGGTACGTAGGTGATCGCATGGTTGAGCAAACCCAGTGTCGGCACCTTTGGCAGTACGTAGGCGTTGCCGAAGTTGATCAGCACGGGCGAGCTTTCGATGGCGACGGCCTTGAGCAAGGCTTCCAGCAGGGCGACGTGGTCCTTGCAGTCGCCATAGCGGTTATCCAGCACGGCCTGGGCAGCGTGCGGAACCACGCCACCGTCACCGATGTAGACCGCGACGTAGCGGATGTTCTTGCGTACCCAGTCACTCAAGACCAGGGCTTTGGCGTGGGGTGTGTCCAGCTTGGCCGTGAGTTCGGTGGCTAGCTTAGTGATGGCCGGTGTCACCTCGACGTGCGCGCGAGCAGCGTAGGCCTGAGCGAATTGCGCGTAGTCGCTGAACGTCGATACGGCGAGGAATTGTCCGTAATCGGTGTACGCGACAGCGCCGTTTTCCGGCCGGGCTTTTTCGGCGGGTAACAGCTCCCAGCGGTAGACCTTGCGTCCTTTTGCGGCGTCGGGCGTTGAGGCCTTGAAGCCTTTGAAGTCGGCATGCAGCGGCATATCGGCGGGCATGTCGTAGGTGAACGTTACCGTTTCCTGCTGGTAATAATCCGGCGCGGAGAGGTCTTCGAACTGCCCGGGAAACAGCGGTGTGGTGCGATGACGCTGGTAGTGCAGGACCAGGCGATCACCTACGGCGACCTCCGGGAAAATCACGACCTTGACCAGCGAGTCCTGGAACATCGGCGCTTCGACCGAGGCCTTCTCTTGTTGCTCCTTGATCTGGTCGGCGCTGACATTGACCTTGCGCCCATCGGCCTTAAGCGTGTAAGCCTCGGCGATGTCGAGGGTTTCCAGCGTGCGGTTGAAACTCACCGAACGCTGGGCGTTGGGCTGGATCGCGCGCTCTTCGTTGATGCGCGAGACGAGTTCGACATCCAGTACAAAACTACCGTCGGCATTGACCACATAGGACTGGATGTTTTTTTCGACGGTCAGGGAACGGTCGGTACCGTCGGCGTTGGCGTGTGTAGTCAACAGGCCGCAAACAAGCACGGCCAGCACACCGAACAGGCGTGCCGGGGAGGGAGTAAAGCCTTGCATAAAGATCCTTCTGAACGATGACGCGCGCCGTCGACAAGAGGGCGCGCGTACCTTGGGCAAACCGCTTAATGCGAAGCGTTACTATATAGAAGTGGCGATAGGCCTGCTTTGTTTTCCCTTTCCGAGGTATGGGCGAAGAAATTTTTTGCGGTGAATCTTGAATTTTTTCCCCCTGAACCTACCTAGGGAGTACGCGAATTGATCGTCTCCAAGGTCCTCAATCTGATTCATTTTTCCTGGATCACTCACTGAGTAAAACTCAGCCTCTTTGCGCTCGCCTGCGGCCCTGATGTTGTACCGGACGCAGGTACCGAGTTGCTTGTTCTCCAAAACCGACAGCTCAATTGTGTCACCTGCGTCGCTGGTGAAACTGAAAACTCCACCACCGCGTCCGTTTATTCGGCATTCCCCAACAGATTCAGTGCGATGGTCGGCGCGGCAGATCGCTTGGCGCAACGCCCGGCTCACGCAAAAGTTCGGCGAACCGTTGGACTACGCTCGCGTACGGCGCGTCAGGCAGGCTTTCGGCTTTTACCGGTCGGGGTGGCGAGTACGCTTGGCTGGCGGATCGTATAGCGCACATGCAAGATCACGTCCGTCAGGCTTAGCAGCAGTTCGCGTTGTCGGCTCTTGGCGTTCGGGAACGACAGTACGAAGATTCCCTCGCTGATCGGTATGCCCTCGAACGGGAAGTACTTACCGTCGTTGAAATCGAGCTGGAACTGACCGTTATCATCCAACCCGTGGGACAACGCCACGGCCTTGCAGCCGTCCGCGAGGGGATGGGCGGACGCATACTGGAGCACTGCCTGGACGTCCTGGTAAGGGCCCAGCACCGCCGGCAACGACACGCTCAGTGTCTTGATCAGGCGCGATGTGCCCAGGTTCAGTGCATTGGGGTAATCATCAACGATCTGCATGGCATTCAAGTTGAACCGGATCGCCAGCAGGCTGCCCTCCAGGTTTACCTCGATCACCTGGGGCTTGGTGGGCGGGATGATGTCATTGAGTAGGTCTTGCACGGCTTTACTCAAGGTGTGGTTTGACAAGTGCTGCAGCGAAACAGTGCGGTGCACGTCCAGCGTGCGGCGGTCCCAGTCCAGGTATTTGTTTTCCAGGCGCTGAAGGCTGAGTACCAGGCTTTCACCGGCCAAGAGGCCCTGATAGGTATCGCTCCAATTGCCTGGACGCAGATAAGCGGTGGTGTCTCCCGTTTCCCATTGGTAGCTGCGCTGCGCGCGTGCGCACAGGCCAACGGTCAAGTCATAAAGTTGGTAATAAAGCGCTGCCAGGCGGCCGGCCTGCCAGTTGAAGAGTGTCTGGCCGTTGAAGCGGGTGCGCAGTTGGTCTAGTACCACTTGGCTATAGGCCTGCTCCAGTTCTGTTTGCGCAACCTGTTTGCGCGCCATGGCGATCTGCTCTGTGGCTGATTTGATCTGCTCGTCCAGTTGGGCGATGTCATGCACGCTCTGGTCACGCACGGCCTGCCATTCTTCGCGCCGACGTGGATATTGCTCGGACGCCTCCAGTTTGTTGGCATCGCCATTGTCGGACAACGCACCCAATTCCAGCACCTGTGCCGCCGCATGGGCCAAACCGCCAAACTCCTTGAAGCCGATGCCAAAGGCCAGGCCACCTGTGAAGTGAGTGGGAATCAAGTTTAAGACGGCGCCAGCTACGTTCAACTTCCCGGCGCTGGACTGTTTGCTGTTGGCGCTGGTACGCAAATCCAGGGCACGTTGTTCGTTGTGGGTGATATGCCGGTCATACAAGCGAGCGTAATGCAGTCGGCGCTGCTCGATGCCGACGCGGCTGGCCCGCAGCGAGGCCAGGTTATGCTCCAGCGCCGCGATGTTGGCCAGATGCACCTCGTTGGCCATGCCCAGCAACGCGCCCTGTTGGGTCTGTTGCAACACACCCAGCGCATCGGCGTCGCGCCGTTCCAGGATCCCCTGCAAGTTGGCGCCAAACTGGATGACCTGTTGCACCGCCGTACGTGCCCGCTCCAGCAGCAGTGGGAAGCGTTGGGTCCAAAGCCCCAGGCCGGCCATTGATGGTGCCGGGTCGCTGCCGTCGCCG
Source organism: Pseudomonas sp. PGPPP1 (assembly GCF_002255865.1). Taxonomy (NCBI): domain Bacteria; kingdom Pseudomonadati; phylum Pseudomonadota; class Gammaproteobacteria; order Pseudomonadales; family Pseudomonadaceae; genus Pseudomonas; species Pseudomonas sp. PGPPP1. Next base: position 101,581 of record NZ_NKIG01000011.1, read on the forward strand.
GCTTGCCGGGCCTGTTGCAACTCGGTGGGCGAGACGGGCGGCTCGAACAGCGGCAAAATTAGCGGCTGGCCATCGATGGAGCGGTTGTTGCGCAGATTGAACAGACGCTGCTCCAGCCGCCGCCAGTAATCCAGCACGGCGTCGTTGAATGGCGCCTTGAACGGGCCGTTTTCCACTTGGATCTGCCCGACCAGTCCGGGCGCCAGTGCCGTGGGGTTGGCACCGAACAGGTTTTCCAGCAGTTTCAGGGATACGCTGTTGTTGACACTCGCCTCATCTAGCGTTGGGTCCGCCCAGTTCAGCAGCAGTGGCATCTTCGGGCGCGGGCCTAGCAATTGCAGGGCCTGTACGTACCACATCTTGGCCTCGGTCAAGCTGTCACGATTTTGCTGACGGTACAGTTGATCGCCCCGCGCCAGCAGCAGTTCCAGCCACCGCAGGTACACAGCCAGCTTGTAGTGCATGGGGTCGGCGGCAGCGATCAGGTCGGGGTCGTCGGTGTTTTCCGGCGAGGAAGGGTTCCAAGCGGTGTCCAGTTGCAACGGTCGTACATTCCAGTAGCGCGGCGAGTTGCCGATCATGTCCAGGCTGCCGTCTGCCTTGCGATAGCCGGCTGGACTGAAGATGCGCTTGAACCATTGCTCGGCCTCGTCGAAGCGCTGCTCGGCCAGCAGCCGATTGGCGATGAGGAAGGGCACGTGGAAAAACAGCTCCCAGGTGTATTGGCCTATGCCGCCTTCGAACCTCATTGGCGAATTGATGATGGTACCGCCCCAGTCTGCGCCACTAGGGTCGACAAGGATCGCTTGCGTGTCCCATGACAGCAGCACGTCGGTGCCTTCCTGCATCCGTTGCTCCAGCAGCGGCCCCGCAAGCGTGGTCATCACCTGTTCTGAGAGGTACCAATTTGTATTTCTCTTCACTGGGTGAAATAACTGATTTTGGCCAACTTTCAAGAGCGAGGAAACCAAGTAAATATGATGGGTGGGGTGGAAGTTTATTAGTTTTGTTTTTGGTCCGATTACCGTTCTAATTAAACTATGTAAGACAAAGTCATGCCCGATTGTAGCAGTGATATGTATTCTGAGATGGTATGCGTTATCTGAAGCAAAGTTGTGGTGCGCTAGGGGAAAGTTAAAGATCAGGGTCTGCCGTATTACAGGGTTGGCAAAGTCTTGCCACTCATAGTAATGTTCATCTGCTTTGCCGATGTTTAGTGTTATGCGGAAGTCGTGAAGGGTTGGTGCGGTTATGTCAAAAGTAATTCGTGGCGTGCCATTTGTATTCTTGGTGAAGTTAAAGTTCATCATGTTCATTTTAAAGTAAGAGAAGTAATGCGTTTCACCCTCTTTCCCAGAGATGTTATATATAGGCTCGGTCAAGCTATATTTTAGCGGTTGATAAACAAGCGTTGCCTTCATTGCTGCGGATGAATAATCCTTGAATTCGAACTCAAACTCCCATCCGTCGCCTGGTGAATCAACATGCTGAAGGAGCTTACTGAAACGGCATAAATAACGTTTCTCGCCAGTGGACTCTGGCTGAACAAAAAAGACCCCGAGGTAAGGAGCCGTCGATCCACTCTCCTCCCTTAACTCCGCTCCGAATACCCGCGCGGGGCTGTGTAAAACAGTAGTGGAGATCAAGTTTTGTAATGGATAACTACGCAGCCGCCAACGTCCGTTCGTCGATAAGGTTGCAAATTGCAGCTCCCATTCGACGACTTGTCGAGGCTTATAAATTTGGGTTTCATTTTCCGTATAAGTCACGGTCTCGTGCTCAACGCTACTCATGCGTTTGTGCAGGCACATCACATGCACACGCTGATTAAAAAATACAATCGTCGGATCGCCTTCCGGCTCAATGGGGGCGTCGATCTTGCTCCATTCGCTCCAGGCCATGGGGTTACGCACGCGGCCACTGGTTCCTCCCTTGCTGCTGTCGACATAACGCCAATAGTAGGTGCCATCCGCGTCCATAGGGCGACCGACAAAATAAACCGGTGAATCTTCTATGTTCGGCTCGACCTGATAGGCATTGATCGACCTGATATCCAACACCCCCCGCAACTCTCCCACATAATCACGCATCGCCTGCTCAACACGCTCTTCGGTCACCCGGCCCTGGTTGATGGTCTGTTCCAGGTTCTTGAACAGCGTGGTCTTGCGGTAACGCAATTCCGGGTCCAGGTAACTGGACGGGTAGTGCAGCAAGCGTTGCAGCCCGGCCCAGGTGGCGTAGCGTTTGTTGTAGGCGTCCCAATGGTCCAGGTAGCGACCGGGGCGTGAAGCTTCTGCCATCGCGGGTAAACTGATGCCAGGCTCCAACCACCCGCGACAGCGATGGATATACAGTTGTGTACTGGCAATGGCTTCGGCAATCCGGCTGGTGGTGACTTGGCCACTCACCTGTGGGTCCAGCAGCAGGTACTCGTAAAGATCGTTGGCGGTTTTAATGTTGGTGGCGAGGGTGCCCAGCCCGCGCAGGGGAATGACGTACTGCAGGTAGTAGCTCACCAGCGCATCGCGCTTGGCTTGGTTGAGTGAGTTTTCCAATGCAATGTTCATGATGCCTCCGGCTCAAGCGTGTGCTGCAGCGAGAATGTTGGCGGCGAATTGTTTAAGCATATTCTGGTTGGGTATTAGTCCGGCCAACACATCAAGCAAGGCCAGATCCGTCGGTGACTGGCGCAGCTTTTGGGCCAGTTGCATGCGTGCGATGAGTGGGTACAGTTCATGAAAACTTTTGGGTGTGAAGTTAAGTGAAGCCAGGTAGCTGCGTACCTGAATTTCGTCCCAGCCATGTAGCAGCGCGAGCTCCTTCGCCGTATCGGCGCTCGAGATAAACTCGCCAAGCGCAGCGCGTTGCAGGTAACGCCGCCCTTCGGCCACCGGCAGTACCAGCAGTTTTTGCCATTGCCGGTAGCGAGACAGCAGCAATAGGAACGGCAGGTCTGGCAATGGCGCCAGGATTTGGCCGGTCAGGGGCGAGCTCGGTGATGGGCCAGGCATCACCAGCTCCAGATCTTGCTCGGAGAGCTGGGCCCAATGACACAATAAGGCGAATTGGCCGAGGAGGTTTGCGTACTGCACCAGTTGGGAGTCCTCTATCTCCAGAGCGGTCAAGCTCATTGCCCCAGCGCCAGCCGCCGCCTGTATCTGCTCCCAGAACTTCAACACCGAGTAGCCGGTAAAAACCGGGTTCAAGCGCGCTGCCACCTTGTCCATCCATTCGATCAGGCGCAGGGACGTGGCCGGCTTCAGGCCGAACTGCGCGCCAATATGCCGAGAAAGCAAATCGCGCAGTGTCGGCTCATCGCGACCCTCACTGCCCGGCCCACCCAGGGTGGTATAGATGTTCTGGATAAAACTCTGCAATTCCGGAGTGGCGACCTGGCGGTAATCGCGGTGGGTCATCGCAATGAGATGGGGCGCATCCAGGCCTTCGCGTTGCATCCAGTCCACCAGGTAGACTGTGCGCTCCAGTGCGGCGAGTGCCGCTGCCACTGGACGATCTTGTCGGGCAAGGCTCTGCGCGATCACTCCCGGAGCATTCAGCAGATCCCACAGCCGCAGTGCCTCCTCCGGCATCAGCCCAAACAGGCGTGGGATTGCCACCAGGCGATACAGGGCGTCTACATGCGTCCTGTCCAGGGCGGGCAGGACGTAGCCATTTGCGGCGCCGTCATTGATGACCCCGGGCAGCAGCCGGGCCAGTGTGATGAGTACGTCGGCGCTGATGCCCAACCCCCTGCACAAGATGGCGCGTGCCGCCTGTGAAGGGGTATCGTCCCGTGGTGGCGACAGGTACAGGCGTGTATTGAGAAAGTCATCGCCGCCAAACATTTCCTCAAAAAATGACGGCTCACCCGGGCGATAGTAGGTATTGATCGAACCGATACAGGCAACGAAAGCGTTGACGGAAAAGCCAAAGCGCTCACGCAATGGCATGTAGACGGCCAAGGCCTGAAGTGGCCGGGTCAACGGATAATCGGCGAGATTGACTGCCGCCGCCACGATCAGCCAATCGAGTTCTTCGAAGGTTAGGTTGACACGCCGCTGTAGCCGGATTACGCGGTTAAGCCGCTCTGAATGTTGACCGTGACGGTTGTATAGCCTGCTGGTAGTTGGGGTGTTGGCAGGCGGCGTCGTGGCGTGCCCCGCTTGAGGTCCGATATAGGCATATAAGGGGGGGTAGGGGGAGGCGCTGCGATCCCAGCCGTGGATGTAGCGAGCGCCGTATTCACGCGTAGCGGTGATCGGGGGAATTTGAAAAAGAGGGGCACTCGATACAGGAATCATAGTCGATCTAGATGGATGGTGATATTCAAGCACCAGTATTAGGGCAAAATCAGATCGACCCAGAATATCCAACGTGATATCCAGATTTATTCTTAGCTCTTGTGTTACGCCAGCTGGCGTACTGTTGCCCCAATAGATGTGGGGGTTGTAGCTGGTGGCCGACCCGCCTTCCCAGCTCATTTCAATATGTAAAGTCTTATCGAGGTATATTTCATTAAAAACGGTTAGCCGTCCATTCACCTGAGCCACCCAAGTAATCTGAGTGGCTCCTTTTTCTATTCTCATATTAGAGATCGTGACTATCGAATGACCACCGATGGAGGGCGCGTGGTCAAACCTAAGTTGTACCGTCTGATGAAATCCGAGTTCGGAAACATCATTAAAAAATGGACCCACGCCCAGCGCCTGCAACAAAGTCTCCTCATCCAACTGGGTCCGGTTCAGCAAGTTTGGTGCACTGGCTGGCATACTCGCCTCCGAACCGACATGCGTCAGGTCAGAAATGCGGCTTAAGCCATAATATTGTCCAACCGTCGCTTCAGTAGATTGCCGCGCCTGAGTCAGAATCGCGTATTCCTCAGGCGGCAACGCCAGACGATCGCGCACGCAACCCTGCGTGAGCACCTGGGTACTCCAGGCATCGAAAGTGATAGGTGAAAATGCGCGCGCTTCATTGTCGGACAGCACGGCCCATATCTCGGCCTGCGAACTCTTTAAGGCCGCCAAGCCCTGACGGATCTGCTCCCAGGCGTGGTTGTAGGGCAGGTTCATCGGGAAGACTCTGGTACGCAATTGTTCCTCTGCATCGCCGGTCACACCTTGTTCCAATACGTCCAAGGTCAGGGCCAGGGTAGAGATCTCTTGATTCAGGTGGGTGTCACTCAGCGTCAGGCCTTTCAGGTCGGGACGCCGCTTATCCAACTGCAAGCCATGGGTGATGGGATGCAACGGTTTTGCGACCCGGTACAGCGTAGTCAGGTAACTGCCGGGGGAAAACAGCGAACCCACCGAATCGGGATGGGCATAGAGCAGGCTCTGGCCGAACCATTCGTGATAATTGCCACTGGAACCGATGGCGCGATCCAGCCACTCGGCATCATAGGCAATGCCCAACTTGGCCACTGCCTGGGCGAGCGGTTCGCCGCGCGCAGTCAACTGGCGATGCAACCGGGTCAAGGCCGCCGCGTGGGCCTCGGCTTGTTCATAGAACTGCTCAGCCGCTGCCCGCTCGCGCTTGGCGGTTTTTCTGCCCAAATAGCTGGAAATAGTGGCGGCGCGGCCCTGGCGGACCACGTCGAACACCGACCCGTAGCCCCGCTCGCCGAGTTGTTGGCGCAACGCCTTGATCTGCGCCACATCTTCTTCGGCGGGTTGGGAGGGCTGCGGCAGTAGCTCTTCGGTGGCGGGGGGCTTGCTCTTAACTGCCTTACTGACTGCCTTGCGCGGGCGTGCGGGCGCCTTGGTCTTCTCAGCGGGACCGCTGGGTGAGCTTTTCTTGGCCATACGTTTCTCCTAACGTACAACAGTTGAAATGCGCACACTGCGGTGGACCGTGCATCAAGTTGAGTGGGTAGTCTTGAGTTCTAGACGATTTCTCTTCGTTAGCAACACCGTGTGTCTGAAGTCCCTTCGGACTCGGCTTGCTCCTCAGTCAAATGCCACCGCTACTACCAGCGATAAGTCACGGAACTGACCAACTGCCGCTCATCCCCATACCGGCAAATCGCAAATTCGCAGTAGGTGTAGCGTTTGTTGGTGACGTTGTTGGCGTTGAGCGCGACCTCCCAATGCGGGTCGATTTCGTAGCTGGCGCGGGCGTCGTACAGGGTGTAGGCGGGCATCGATGACGGTACGCCGGAGGCCTGGGTGGTGCCTTTGTAGCGGGCGCCGCCGCCGATGCGCAGTTGCGGGACGCCCAGTGCCGCCAGGCGGTAATCGGCCCAAAGGGCGGCTTGGTGGTAGGGGGTGTCTTCGCTGCGTTGGCCGATTTCGCTGGCCACTTCGCTCTGGGTGATGCGTGCGTCGATGTAGGCGTAAGAGGCGATCAGGCTGAGGTTGGGGGTGGCTTCGGTCTTGGCTTCCAGCTCGAAACCCCGGGAGCGCACTTCGCCGGTTTGCACCGAGAAGTTGATGTCGGTGCGGTCCTGGGTCAGCACGTTTTTCTGCTCCAGTTGATACACCGCTGCACTCAGCAGCGTGGCGCTGCCTTCGGGTTGATAGCGGATGCCCACTTCATATTGCTTGCCCTCGGTGGGAATGAACGCTTGCCCGGCCTTGTTGGTGCCGGCCACTGGAAAGAACGACTCGCTGTAGCTGATGTAGGGCGCCAAGCCATTGTCGGCCTTGTAGACCAAGCCCGCACGCCAGGTGGTGGCTTCGTCGCTCTGGCTGCTTTTGGCCGAGTTGCGGAACAGTTCGGTGTGCTGGTCTGCCCAGTCATGGCGCCCGCCCAACAGCAAGATCCAGTGTTCGTCGAACTTGATCTGGTCCTGGAAGTAGATGCCTTTTTGCAGCGTGTCGATCTGCGAACCGCGGTCGGTGGCCGGGTCGCGATTGACCACCACCGGCTGGCCGTAGGTGTAGGTCGCCAGGTTCAACGACGGAGCATTGCCGCGGAAGTTGTGGGAGTCGTAGCTGGTGTCATAGCCATCGAAGCCCAGCAGGAAGGTGTGCTGCCAGTCACCGAACTGCCATTTGCTCTCGATATTGGTGTCACTGGCCAGGCCGCGCGAGCGCTCTTGGCGGTCGCTGTATTGGCGGCGCAGGAGGCCAGTGGTTTGCGCGGTGGCGATGTTGGTACCGCCCGTGTTGACCTGCAGGTAGCGCCACGTGACATCCGACTGGTAGTAACGCAGCTTGTTGCTGATGCGCGTGTGCTCATCGAAGCGGTGCTCGAACTCGTAGCCCAGCGCCGACATCTCGCCGTTCATTTCGTCGTAGTCGGGTTCGCCGATGAAGTCATGGCGGCCGATCTGGAACTTGCCGCTGCCCACGCCTTTGGTCAGTTGGTAGGGCAGGGGTGCGGAGAAGCCGGTCTCGGTCTTCTGGTAGAACGACAGCAGGGTCAGCGAGGTATCGTCATCGGGCCGCCAGGTCAGCGCCGGGGCGACGTAGACCTTGTCGTTGTTGATGTGGTCGGCGGCGGTGTCACTCTTGCGGTCCAGCAGGGTCAGGCGATAGCTCAGGGTCTCGCTGTCTCCCAGCGGGCCAGTGAAGTCAGCGGACAATTGCTTACGGTCGTTCTGCCCGGCTTGCAGGTTGATCTCATGGTAGGGCGTCTGGCTTGGGCGCTTGCTCACGGTATTGATCAAACCGCCCGGCGACAGTTGGCCATACAGCACCGACGCCGCGCCGCGAATCACCTCGGCGCGTTCCAGGCCGTAGGGTTCCTGCACGCCGTCATAGGAGTTGTTCTGCAGGCGCAGGCCGTCGCGCAGGGAGCCGCCGGTGGCTGACTCCACATCGAAACCGCGAATGCGGAAGCGGTCCGAGGTGCGATTGAAGCTGGTGGGCTGGCTGGTAAAACCCGGCGTGAGGTCGAGGGATTGCGACAGCGTTTCCGATTGGCGGTCGCGGATCTCGTCACTGGTGACCACCGACAGCGATTGCGGGGTCTCGATGATGGGTGTGTCGGTCTTGGTGGCGCTGAGATTGCGCGTGGCCACGTAGCCCTTGACGTGCTCGGTGCTGCTTTCTTCGATGAGGCCGGTGATCGCGGTCGGGCCCAGTTCCAGCGAGCCGCTGGTATTGAGCGGCACCAGCACGTAACCGTTGGCGCCTTGCACGGCCTGCAAACCGCTGCCGAGCAGCAACTGGGCGAAACCTTGGGCGACTGGAAATTCTCCCTGCAAGCCGCGGGTATTCAGGCCTGCGACGGTCTTGCTGTCGAACAGCAGCGCCACATGAGCCTGCTGGGCAAACAGGTTCAGTGCCGGGCCAAGGGGGCCGGCGGCAATCGCATAACGCGCTGCCTCTTGTGCGGCCACCGGGCTGCTGATGGCCAGGCTCAGGGCCGTCAGGCTGGCGAGGTTGATCGCCAGGGCGAGGGGCAAAGGGGAACGCTTGAGGTGGCGCGACATGGAAGAAATTCCTGTTATTTGAGGTGCTTTCTTCCTTGACGGGGCAGTCGTGAAAAGCGGAACCCGGTACGCCAAACTATTTTTGCTGACGCTCGATCTGCAACCACAACGGGCTGAACGCGCGGATACGCACCGGCAACCCATCGGCAATCAATTGCAGGGCGCGGCGCGGGTTATCCAGCGGCAAGACGGCGGACACCCGCAGGTCGGCCAGTTGTGCGCGGTCGAACTGCACATGCCCGCCGTATTGGCGCGCCAGCTCGTCCAACACCTCTGGCAACGGTCGGTCCTGCGCCACCAGTTGATGGTGTTGCCAGGCGTCCTGGGTGGCGCGAGGGTCGATCTTGCCCAGCCGTTTCACCGCATCCGGGGTGATGCGTGCCTGCTCACCGGCGCTGACGTGCACATCGTCGTGATGGCTGGCGTCGGTGGCGGCGACTGTGGATTCGAGCATGCTCAGCAGCGTGCCGGAGGTTTCTCGCTTGACCGTAAAGCGCGTGCCGAGGGCGCGCATCTGGCCGTCGTCGGTGACCACCGTGAACGGCCGCGTGGCATCGTGGGCCACTTGCACCAGGATCTCGCCGCGCAGCAAACGCACCTGGCGTTGCTCGCCGTTGAAGCTCAGGTCCACGGCGCTGTTGCCGCTCAAGGTCAATTGCGAGCCGTCTTCCAGGTTGACCTGTTGCCATTGCGCTGGCGCGGTGCGTTGGTCGGCCAGCAGGTAACTCGGCGGATACGTCCGTAATGCCAGGGCCACGGGTAACGCCACCAACACCCCCAGCAACACGCGACCCGCCGGATTGCGGCGGCGTACCCGCGCGGCTTCCAGCGCGGCCTGCACTGGCACTTGTTGCGGGCGCAACGCCTGCAAACGCCCGACGAAGCCTTGCAGGCGCTCGAAGGCGGCGCCATGCCGTGGGTCGGCGGCCTTCCAGCGTTCGAATTGCTGCTGCTCGCGCTCGCTGAGGTTGCCCTCATTCAGGCGGATCACCCAGTTGGCCGCTTGTTGGTCGAGATCGGTGCTCATACGTCCAGCGCGTGGTTGCAGTGCATCAGGGCATTCATCAGATGCTTGCGCACCATGCGCTCGGAAATTCCCAGGCGGCTGGCGATCTCGCTTTGGCGCAGGCCTTCAAGGAAGTACAGCAGGAATGCCTGTCGCGCATTCTGGGCCAGGCCGTCGAGCACGAAGGCGATTTGCTCCAGTGCTTCGAGGGTGACCAGGATCTGTTCCGGCGACTGTTGGCACTGCTCCATCATCTCGATGGTCAGCGCCAATTCGCGCAGGTAGGTGTCTTCCAGCTGGCGACGGCGCGCGCGGTCGATGATCAGGTGGCGTGCCGTGGTGGTCAGAAAGGCGCGGGGTTCGCGCATGCCACCGAGGGCGTCACGGGAAGCGAGGATTCTTACAAAGGTGTCGTGGGAAAGATCCGCAGCGTTATGCGGGCACCCGAGCTTTTTTCGCAGCCAGCCGAACAACCAGCCATGGTGCTCGGTGTAGAGCGCATGGACGGCCTGATTCAGGGGAAGCTCGCTGGCCGACATGAGAAGGTACGTCTGCGGATAAGAATTATTCGCAAGATTAGCGGTGTGCCATCAGCGAAAGCAAGCGCGGCCAGTACCGAGCGTTGTATTTATGCGCGGAAGGCTGATAAACAGGCTGTCTATCTTTTAGGCCGATACCCGGTGTAATCAATCATGAAGCGCCATTTCGAAGATTTGCAGCTGGGCAGCATCGAGCTGTTCTGCCTCGCTGCCGAGGCCAGCAGTTTCACCGCCGCCGCGCAAACCGCCGGTGTTACACCGGCGGCGGTGAGCCGCAGCATCTCGCGCCTGGAAGAGCGTTTGGGTTCGCGCCTGTTTGTGCGCACCACCCGTAGCATCCGGCTGACCGACAGCGGCCGGACGTTTTTCGAGCAATGCCGCCAAGCGCTTACCCAACTGGTGGAAGCGCAACAGGAAGTGATGGGCGCCCAGACCGTGCCCTCCGGCCTGTTGCGCATCAGCATTCCGACGACATATGCCCACCATCGTCTGCTGCCGCTGCTGCCGAGGTTTCGCGAGCTGTACCCGCAGGTCACCGTGGACATCCACATCAGCAATCGCAATATCGACTTCGTCGCCGAAGGCTACGACCTGGCCATCCGCGTGCGCGCCCAGCCGGACTCCTCACTGATCGCACGGCTGCTGGAGGACGGTGAACTGGTGGTGGTCGCGGCGCCGTCCTACCTGCAACGCGCCGGTATCCCGCAAACACTGGAGGATCTGCCTGGGTTTGAGTGCATTCAATACGAACTACCAAGCGACGGTCGGCGCATCCCCTGGTTATTCCAGGTAGACGGCACGGCGCGGGAGTTCGCAGGGGCGGCGGGGTACAGCTGTTCTGACGATGTGTTGGGTGGCGTAACCCTGGCCAAGCATGGGGCGGGGTTGTTTCAGACGTACAAGTTCATCGTCGAGCGGGAGCTGGCAGACGGCAGCCTGGTGGAAGTGTTGAAACCGTTTGGCGGAAGGTCGCGCCCGTTTACATTGCTGTATCCCCACGGGCGGTATGTGCCCCATCGGGTGCGGGCGTTTGTGGATTTTCTGCTGGCGTGTCGTGACGAATGGGCGGAGCGATAGACGCTGCGGCGTCCCATGTCATCAACAACCCCGTGATCGCCGCATCGATGGTTGCGTGCGGCACGTTATCCCGCGCCAGGATCGAAACGCCCTGCAGGAAACTGTCAAATACCGTCGCCATAACGGCCGGGATGGTCGTGTCTGGCAACTGCCCGGCCTGCACCGCGCGTTTCACACACGCTACGATTCCGGCCCGGGTGCGCAGGCGTGATTGGGTTAACGCATCCGCTACGCGTGCATTCTCCGGGCTCGGCGCGCTCATTACGCCGAGGGCTACCATGCAGCCCTTGGGATGCCCGTCTTCACACTGCATGCGTGCCGATTGGCGCAACGCGGTTTCGATGGCCTGGCGCGGTGGCAGGGTTTCCTCCCACAGGCATTCGGTGACTTGGGCGTAGGTCGCCAAGTAGCGTTGCACGCACTCATCGAACAGCGCCTCCTTGGACCCGAACGCGGCGTAAAAACTTGGTGCGGAGATGCCACCACCCAGGCCGGCCTTGAGCTGGGCCAGGGATGTGGCGTCGTAGCCGTGCTGCCAGAACAGGTGCAAGGCCTGGTCTACGGCCTGGTCGCGGTCGAAATTACGGGGGCGGCCCATTTGTGCCATGGCGGGTCTCCTGTGGAAAATGATTTAAATACTAGTCGATACATAAGTCATTGACAACGTGCTGTGGGCGCCCGCAACATTTGTATCGATCAGTATTTAAATCCGCTCAAGGAGTTTCCCGTGACACCTTCACTCAGCTTATTGGCGTCATCCGACCGCCTGCCCATTGGCGCGTTGCTCGCCCTGGCCATGACCGGCTTCATCTGCATCGTCACCGAAACCCTGCCCGCCGGCCTGCTGCCGTTGATCAGCGAAGGCCTGGCGATTTCGCCGTCGATGGCTGGGCAGATGGTCACCGCCTATGCGCTGGGTTCGTTACTGGCGGTGATCCCCATGACCATCGCGACCCGTGGCTGGCGCCGGCGCAATGTGCTCTTGCTGACCATCGTCGGTTTCCTGCTGTTCAACTCCATCACCGCGCTGTCGTCGCACTACGGCGTGACCTTGGTGGCGCGGTTCTTTGCCGGCGTCGCGGCGGGGTTGGCCTGGAGCCTGTTGGCCGGGTACGCCCGGCGCATGGTCGCGCCGCATCAACAGGGCAGGGCGCTGGCGCTGGCGATGGTGGGCACACCGATTGCGCTGTCGTTGGGTGTGCCGCTGGGCACGTGGCTGGGTGGCTTGGTGGGTTGGCGCACCACGTTTGGCCTGATGTCGGCGCTGACGGTGGTGCTGATTGTATGGGTGTTGGTGAAGGTCCCGGACTTTCCGCCACAAGCGGCGCACCAGCGGTTGTCGTTGGGAGAGGTGCTGACCACACCGGGTGTGCGGCCGGTGCTGGCCGTGGTGATCACCTGGATGCTGGCGCACAACATTCTGTACACCTACATCGCCCCGTTCGTGGCGCCTGCGGGGTTGGCGGATCGGGTTGACCTTGTGCTGTTGGTGTTCGGCATTGCCGCTTTGGCAGGGATTTGGCTGACGGCCAAATTAGTCGAGCCACTGCTGCGCAAAACCGTGCTGGTGAGCCTGGCAACCTTTGCGCTGGTCAGTGTGGTGTTCGGTTCGCTGGGCGATCAGCCCCAGGTGATTTACCTCGGCGTGGCGGTCTGGGGCCTGAGCTTCGGTGGTGCCGCGACCTTGCTGCAAACCGCACTGGCCGACGCGGCAGGCGATGGCGCAGACGTGGCGTTGTCGCTGAACGTGGTGGCGTGGAACAGCGCAATCGCCTGCAGCGGTGTGGTCGGCGCAGTGTTGCTGGATACCTGGGGCGTGGCGTCGTTTCCCTGGGCGATGGTGGTGTTGATCGGTGTGTCGTTTGCGATTGCCTGGGGCGCACGTGGGCATGGCTTCAAACCTGGCGCGCGCAGTGCGGAAAGTCCTGCAGCGGTCGGGCACTAATCTTACAATGGCGTGTCAATAAATCCTGCAATATCATCCACTTGGCTCCGCACGGTGGAGCCTGCCGCTTTACTCCCTTTCGAAGATTTAATGCATGCGCCTTCGCAACATTGCAGTGGGGCTGTCCGCCCTTGTTTTGCTCTCCACCGGGGTCAGCGCCCGCAGCCTGCCCGACCTTTATTCCACGCAGGAAAAGCGACTGTCGTTCGACGCCTGTGCCGACTTGTTTCCCGCCGCGACCCCCATCAACACCGCCACCGTGCCGGCGAATATGAAACCCCTGGCCCTGTGTTCCGATCACTTTGCGGTGCTCTATTCGCAAACCAGCAAGACCCCGCTGGTGGTGGTCGAACGCCTGAGCGCCGCGCAGTTGAAAGACGCCAAGGGCGAGGAACGTACCAACCAGTTCTACGCCGACCCGCGCATCCCCAAGGGCGGGCGCGCCGAGTTGAGCGACTACCGCGCCCAGCACATGGACCGTGGCCACCAATCCCCGGCGGCTGACGCGCCGAATGCCAACGCCATGGCCCAATCTTTCGCGCTGTCGAACATGGTGCCGCAAGACCCCACCAACAACCGCAAGATCTGGAGCAAGGTCGAGGCCGACGTGCGCAAGTTCGCCGTGCGTGCCGGCGGCGATGTGTATGTGTTTACCGGGCCGCTGTTCGACACTGGCTACAGCACCATCGGCGACAACAGGGTCTGGGTGCCGACACGCCTGTTCAAGCTGGTGTATGACGCCTCGTCCAAACGTGCCTGGGCCTATGTGCTGCCCAACGCCGAAACGCGTATCCAGAAACCGATGGACTACGACACCTTTGTGAAAAGCACCGGCCTGAAACTGCTGGGCAACCTTCCCGTATCGGGCTCGGTAGGGCGCGGCTGATCGCTACTTGGTCTTTTTCAGCGCCTTCAATCGTTGCGTGGCGCGTTGCACGGCGGCCATCTTTTCGGGGCGCTTCATGCGTTTCCATTTGCGGATGTCGTCCTTGCTGCGCCCGCAGCTCACGCAAAGGTCGCCGCTGAGCTGGCAGATGGAAATGCACGGGTTTTCGATGTCTTTGGCCAAGGGGTCACCTGGGTAGGGAGTAAGCGGCTGTTACGCCGCACGGAACTCAACGGTGAGGTGGCTCACTTCATGGACGGGCTTGAGGCGTTCGCGAATGCGCTCGGCGTCCGTCGTCGCGCCACCGATCACGCTCACAATGGCTGCATGCGCATCGGGTCCTACGCGCCAGACGTGCAGGTCGGTGATCGTTGCATCGCCGGGTTGCTCCACCAACTCTCGGATCTCTTCGGCGACGTGTGTGTCGGTCTGGTCCAGCAGCACGCCGGCGGTGGTGCCCATCAGCGTCCAGGCCCAGCGCGCGATCACAATGGCGCCGACAATGCCCATCACGGGGTCCAACCACACCCAACCCAAGTAACGTCCTGCCAGCAATGCGGCGATAGCCAGCACTGAGGTCAAGGCATCGGCGATGACATGAACGTAGGCGGACTTGAAATTGTTGTCGTGGCCGTGATGGGCATGGCCGTGGTCGTGATCATGGCCTTGACCCTGGCCGAGCAGTAGCGCGCTGACAACGTTCACCCCCAGGCCCACCACCGCGATCAACGTGGCTGTGCCGAACTGCACGTCGGTAGGAGTGAACAGGCGCATCACCGACTCGACACCAATGCCCAAGGACACCAGCGCCAGGATCAGCGCCGAGGCGAAGCCGCCCAAATCACCCACCTTGCCGGTGCCGAAACTGTAGCGCGGGTTGTTTGCATGGCGTTTGGCATAGGCGTATGCCGCCGCGGCAATGCCCAGGGCCACCACATGGGTGCCCATGTGAAAGCCGTCGGCGAGCAGGGCCATGGAACCGGTGAGGGCCCCGGTGACGATCTCCGCGACCATCATGACCACGGTGAGCATCACCACCCAGAGGGTGCGCTTGGCATTCTCTTCGTGGGCGGCGCCGAGAAACACGTGTTCGTGTGTGTGGCTGTTCAGGGCGATCATTTGGAGTACCTGCGGATGGCTTCCAGCAGTTCTTCAACACCTTGGCTACGTTGCTCGGCGTTGAGGGAAGGGTCGGCCACGTGAGCCCTGGCATGGTCTTCGATGATTTCTTCCATCAGACCGTTGATGGCGCCGCGCGTGGCGGCCACCAGGTGCAGGGTCTTGGCGCAGTCGGCGTCGGCTTCCAGTTCGCGTTCGAGGGCCTGGATCTGTCCGGCGATGCGTTTGACGCGCTTGATCAGGTTGTCTTTGTTTGCGGCTACGTGACCCATGTGTATACCCCCCCTACCTATAGTGGGGCGGATCATTGCATACCCCACCCCCCTATAACAAGGGGGGCTTTTCTGGCTGATCCAATTGGCGTCTGAGGGTATAGAGCGCCACGCCTACGGCGAGGATGCCCGCCACTGCGCCGACCAACAGCGCCCAGCGCGGGCCCAGGTGGTCGGCAACCCAGCCGACGATGGGCGCACCGATGGGCGTGCCCCCCAAGGCCACGCCGACGCGCAGGGCAATCACCCGACCGCGCATGGCGGGCTCGGTGCTGAGTTGCATCAGGCTGTTGGTGGTGTTGCTGAACGTCATGGCGCCCACGCCGATGATCACCAGCGCGACTGCGAACAACCCGTAGTTCGGCGCCAGGGCGGCCAGGGTGCAGCCGACGCCGAAGATGGCAGCGCCGTTGAGCAGCGACTTGAACTGCGGCCGCTCGCGCCCGGCGGCCAGCAGGGCACCGGCGATGGTGCCGATGGCCAGGGTGGAGGTCAGCAGGCCGTAGCCACGGGCGTCGGTGTGGAACACGGTGACGGCCATGGTCGAGATGAAAATCGGGAAGTTCATGCCGAAGGTGCCGATCAGAAACAGCATCAGCAGGATCGCCTTCAAGTCTGGCCGCGCCCACACGTAACGCAACCCCTCGGTCAGGCTGCCCTTGGTGCGCAAGGCGCGCACCTTGGTGTGTTGGCCGGATACCCGCAGGAAAAACAACGAGGCCAGCACCGCAAAAAAGCTGCTGCCATTGAGCAGGAACGCCCAGCCGGTGCCCACCGATGCGATGGTCAGGCCCGCCACCGCCGGGCCGATCATGCGCGCCATATTGAACGAGGTGGAGTTGAGCGCGATGGCGTTGGACAAGTCCTTCTCGCCCACCAGTTCCGCGACGAAAATCTGCCGCACCGGCGCATCGAACGCCGAGGCGCAGCCGGACAAAAACGCAAACACATACACCTGCCACAGCTGCACGATGCCGGTAACGGTGAGTACACCCAGGGTCAGCGCCAGCACGCCCATCGTCGCCTGGGTCGCGATCAGCAATTTGCGTTGGTCGTAGTGATCGGCGGCAAAACCGGTCCAGGGCAGCAACAGCAACTGCGGCCCGAATTGCAGCGACATGACGATGCCGACCGCCGCAGCGTTGTGCGGGGTGAGTTGGGTGAGCACCAGCCAGTCCTGCGCGGTGCGTTGCA
Source organism: Pseudomonas sp. PGPPP1 (assembly GCF_002255865.1). Classification (NCBI taxonomy): domain Bacteria; kingdom Pseudomonadati; phylum Pseudomonadota; class Gammaproteobacteria; order Pseudomonadales; family Pseudomonadaceae; genus Pseudomonas; species Pseudomonas sp. PGPPP1. The sequence goes on from NZ_NKIG01000011.1 coordinate 117,999, forward strand.
TCCAGGTGCCAATGTTGGACACCAGCGCCCCGGCGGCCCAGATACGGTAGTTGGTGCTGCGCAGGGAGCGGAAGGTGCCGAGCAAACGCATGAATACTCCTTAGATAAGCCGCCCCTGGGTTTATACTCGCCCCCCTCGCAATCCTCCACATTCAAACGAACCGGGATACCCCCATGAGTACCTCTCTTCCTCTCGCCCCCGCGCGCAAGCCCGTTGCGCCGCTGGTGGCCTTTATCATCCTGGTGCTTGGCGCCTTGTTCCTGCAAAACAGCGTCGGTTCCTCCCAGGTGTTGTTGCTGGTGGTCGGTGCTGCACTGGGCCTGACCCTCTACCACGCGGCCTTTGGTTTTACGTCGGCCTGGCGCGTGTTCATCAATGAGCGTCGTGGCGCGGGTTTGCGTGCGCAGATGGTGATGCTGGCGCTGGCGGTGCTGTTGTTTTTCCCGGCACTGGGGGCGGGCAGCTTGTTTGGGCAGCCGGTGGTCGGGCTGGTGGCGCCGGCTGGGGTGTCGGTGGTGTTCGGGGCGTTTATCTTCGGCATCGGCATGCAACTGGGTGGCGGCTGTGCGTCGGGCACGCTGTTCACCGTGGGCGGCGGTAATGCGCGCATGCTGGTGACGCTGTTCTTTTTCATCTGCGGTTCGTTGATCGCCACACACCACGTGGATTGGTGGTTTGCGCTGCCGTCGTTCCCGGCAGTGTCCATCGTCAAAAGCTTCGGCGTGGCACCGGCCATGGGCTTGAGCCTGACAGTATTCGCGTTGATCGCCTGGGTGACGGTGCGCCTGGAAAAAGGCCGCCATGGCCAACTTGAAGAAGGTGTGACCAGCGAACACACCGGCTTGCGCCGCTTCCTGCGCGGGCCCTGGCCTCTGCTGTGGGGCGCGATTGGCCTGGCCTTGCTCAACTACGCCACGCTGGCATTGGCCGGTCGCCCATGGGGCATTACCTCGGCGTTCGCGCTGTGGGGCGCCAAGGTTGCAAGCGGCTTGGGTGTGGACGTGGCCAGTTGGGCGTTCTGGCAGATGCCGGGCAACGCCAAGGCCTTGGCTGCGCCGGTGTGGGAAGACATCACCAGCGTCATGGACATCGGCATCGTCCTCGGCGCGCTGTTGGCCGCAGGCCTGGCGGGGCGCTTTGCCCCCAGCCTGAAAATCCCCGCGCGCTCGCTGGTGGCGGCGGTGATCGGCGGCCTGCTGCTCGGCTACGGTTCGCGCCTGGCGTACGGCTGCAACATCGGCGCGTACTTCAGCGGCATCGCCTCAGGCAGCCTGCATGGCTGGGTGTGGCTGGTGGCGGCGTTTATCGGCAATAGCGTGGGTGTGCGGTTGCGGCCGTTGTTCTTTGAGGGGGAGCGGCGGCAGGTCGGTTTGACCGGCTGCTGAATACGCCTCAGCTCTCGGCAGGCGGTACCGGGGTTTCAGTGGACTCAGCTTCGAGTTTCAACCGGTCCGCTTTGCTGATGTACCTGTCCTTGGATTTAGGCGCCAATTTGGCGCTGGCCTTTTTGGCTTTGGCCTTGAAGAGCTGCTGCAGTTTCTTTTGGCGGTTCATGTCGTTTTACCGGGGTTGTGAAGGCCGCGATGATACCAGCTTGAGCAACTGCCGCCGTTGCCTGGGTCGCTTTTTAGCGTGGATCTGTGCATTGAATGCACGTTGGTTTTGCCAATAATCGGGTCCTCCAGCGCATAACGGAAGACACTGATGAGCATCCATACCCGTACCAAACGCCTGACTGTTCCCCAACTGGTCGCGATGAAGGGCCAGCAGAAAATCGTCTCGCTGACGGCGTATACCAGTGCTATCGCCAAGCTGATCGATCCACTGGTCGACTTCATTCTGATAGGCGACTCCACGGCCATGGTCGGCTACGGCCGAGCTTCGACCTTGAGCATGCAGCTCGAAGAAATCATCGGCCACACTCGTGCCGTGGTCGATAGCACACGGCTGGCTTGCGTCATCGCCGACATGCCGTTTGGCAGCTATCAGGAATCCAACGAACAGGCCTTTCGCAACTGCGCCCAGGTACTGGCGCGCACCGGTTGCGACGCGGTGAAGCTGGAAGCCAACATGGCGTTGGCCGGTACCGTGGAGTTTCTGGTCTCGCGGGGAATTCCGGTGATGGCCCACGTGGGGCTGATGCCGCAGTTCGTCAATGTGATGGGCGGGTTCAAGGCCCAGGGCCTCACGCCTGAGACCGGTGCACTGATTGCCGAGGACGCACGTGCATGCGTGGAGGCGGGCGCTTTCAGCCTGGTGTTGGAAGGCGTGGCTGAGGGCGTGGCCCGGCAGATCACCCTGGATTCGAAAATGCCGACCATCGGCATCGGAGCGTCACCCGCCTGCGACGGCCAGGTGCTGGTCACCGAGGACGTACTGGGCCTGGGCGGCGACCATGTGCCGCGCTTCGTCAAGCAATACGCCGACGTCGGCGCGGTGATCCGCGATGCGTGCGAGCGCTTTGCCGAAGACGTGCGCCATGGCCGTTTCCCTGAAGCAAAGCATTGCTACGGGCTCTGACGAAACGCCTCGGCCATGAGTTGCAGCGCCAGGGCAATGTCCTTGCTCCAATCGAGGGTGTAGCTCAGGCGCATGTGCTGTTTCCAGGCCCCTTGCTGGCTGAAGAGTTCGCCGGGGACGATCACGATACGCTGGGCCAGCAACGCTTCGAGCACTCGGTGCATATCCACCGGGTGCGCGGCCTGCAGCCAGAAACAGGCGCCGCCCTGCGGGATGATGACGTGGAACTGGCCGGCGCAGTGTTCGGCCAACAGGCGGTTCATACGGGTCATGGCCTCGTGCAGCAAGCCTCGCAGCTTGTGCAGATGGGCGTCGATTCGCTTGGAAGTGAACAGCTTGGCGATGGCTTTCTGACGAATCGGCGAGAGGCGAAATGCTCGCTCCAGAAACTGGCGCTGCATCGCTTGGCCCTGTCCTCGGCAGAGCACATAACCATAGGGCGCCTCCGATCCGATCACCTTGTCGAAGGTCGAGAACACCACCAACTTCTGCGGGTCGGCAAAGTCGCGGTAACGAGCCGGTTCTGGAGGGAAATACAGCTCGCCGTACGTGTCGTTTTCGAACAGCCAGATAGCTCGCTGCGCCAGCCAGCGGCAGATCTGCTGCTTGTCCTGCGCCGGCATCAGGCTGCCGTGGGGAATATTCACCGTCGAAGACAGCACCGCCAAACGGATGGGCTCACCGGCAAGCACGCCGTGCAGTGCGTCCAGGTCGAAACGCCCGTGGGCGTCCAACGGCATTTCGATCACACGAATGTGGGCTGCCTGCAACTGACGCAGCACCGCCCAGGAGCACGGTGACTCCACCAACGCAACCGTACCCACCAGCTCCAGCGCGCGAAGCGAAAGGCCCAGCACACTGTGCAAGTCCGCACCGATATACACGTCATCGGCCTGCCAATAATTGTCCGTAGACCGGGTGTAGCGCTCGGCCAACGCGGAGCGCAATTCGGGTTCGCCGAACGGCAGATAATGCGGGGTCAGGGCGCGTGGGTAATGGCGGGCCAGTTCGCGTTCCATCAGCAACAACGGGTTTTCCAACGACAACAGCACCGCCGGTGCATCGCTGCCCAGGGCCAGCATGCCGGGTTGGCGAGCGTTGGCGAACACCTGGTCGAGCAGGTCTGCTGAGCGATCAGTCGATAACGGCGTCGACATCAAACGGGTGAAGTAACCGAGCTTGGGCCTGGCGTAGATGCGCCCTTCATCCTCAAGCAGCGAGTAGGCGTATTTGGTCGTCGACACCGATACGCCCAGACGCTGCGCCAGCTGGCGCAGGGACGGTAATTTGTGGTCGCCTTGCGCGGGGCTGGCCTCGATCAATTCGATGAGGTAGCGGTAGACCGCTTGATAGGCGAAGGCGGCGTCTTTGGGGGTATGCATGATCACTCCAAGTAGCCGTTGGATCAGCGTTGCAAAAACGCCGCTGGCCTCGCGCGTTCAAACAGGCACGTTCACTGCGGCTCAATACTTCTCGCTAGCCCGGTGGCCCAAGCAGCGGCCATCTTTTCGCCTACCGCCTCAAACGCTGGGTGGGTGTCTCGGTAGTCCGATAGCTCTGCCATCGCACGATTCATGCCGCGGTGTACGTTGGCGAGTAATTCGTTGCAACGGGCCTCTGACAAATTGCACGCGCTGCGCCCAAACTGGACCAGCATCTTGCGCTTTGGCCAAGCCTTCGAGCCGCCGAGCAACAGGCCCATAATGTCGTTCACCTGATACACCGTGGTCGTCACGAGGTCATAAGCTGGCGCAAGTCGAATATCGGCATCTTCGGCACAGTCCTCATAGAGCAACCCGAAGTTCTTCAAATGCCCATCACCATTCTGGAGAGCCGCCGAGAGCGCCACCATCATGAAGAAGTCTTCCAGTGCCTTGGTCACCCTGGAAGGGGAGACGTAGGTCTTGATGAGCTTCGCGCAGCCCTGGTAGCTGCCGTCGTACTTCTTATCTGTTCCCCATCCGGACAGCACGCACATATCCTCAAACCCGAGGTAGGTGTTGTCACCGATGTCGAACCGTTTTACCACCAGAAACCGACCGTGCTCGCTTAGCTGGCATTCAGGTACTTCAAGACCGGTATGAAAGGCTGCGCGCATGCAGAAAAATTCATTGGCTGCGAGTTGCGCGAATTCTGAATCATTAAAGGCTTTCACCAAGTGCGTGGCGCCACGATGGGTGAGGCGCGCAACGGCGGAATCCGTATCGCCAATGTCGCGCACCAGTACCTTCGGTTGAACGCCCGAAACACCTGAGTAGGCTGCATAAGTGTTCATCAGATCGTCGAAGAGATCTTTCGCTCCGTCATACACCAGCACATCAGAGAGCTTTACTTCAGGTAACGATTCATTCGCGGTGGTGTGGGTGACGCTGATGCGACCTAACTGGTGGGGGCCGACGATACTCAGTAAAGCGAAATCGTCAAAGCCGCGCACGGACTTGCTGAAACGCCGCACGAGCTCCGCTTTGAGGTGCCCTTCGGGGAGGTGCATCTCAAACAACGGATGGACGCCATACGCCCAGGTATAACTCTCCAGGCGCACGGGCATAGTCAAGGACACCGCGTCCTTTTCGGCGACCGTTTGGTTATACGCAAACACCGAGTCTCGCTGGTTTTCTTCGCTGCGCCCAAGTATTCCGGCTGATACGCCGCTGGCGCCGATGTACAGCCGGTCGCGTTCTCTATTCATGGACGTTTTCTGTTTTCAGTTCATCGAGCGTTCTACGTCGACGCTTAGGCGTCGCGGTCAATTCGTATCCCAGCCCCTCTAGGATTGCGGCCACCTTACGGATCCCCACCTCAGGGATAGTGTTGTTCTCGATCCCCGAGATAGTTGCGCGGCTCATACCATGCCTAAGCGCGAGCTGGCTTTGTGAAAGCCCAGCCGCCTTACGCAGGTTTTTGATCAGGAGACCTAAGTCATCCATATAAATTGCATCCTATACAGTGCGTTTTCTTTGGTTTTTCTATTTATGCATCGTATTTGATGCGATTTGTCTTGGGTAGCCTTTTCTTTTACTTCGGCGTTGCCCTACTTAGAAAACCGCTGATCAACTCAATAATCTGCTGCTGAATCACCGCCCGTGGTCGCGCACCCTCACCATCCCGGCAGATCATGCCGTCGCCCGGCGAGCTTTCTTCAATCAACGCCACCGCACCGGGCTTGCAAATCGGCATAAAGCTGAAGTGGGTCGCATCGCCGATCTCCACATATTGGGTCGATGCTTTGGGCATGCGCTTGACCATGTGTGCGGACTCCAGATTTGGGTCCATATCGTCCGTCGGCACACCGCCTGCGATCACCAGCGCTGGAACCGGCAGTGCAGCCAGGCTCGCGTCGGTGAAGCCGCGTGACAGGCCCAGGTCCAGGGAAACAATGGCGGTGACGCGCTTGTCGCTCAAGTCAGCGGCGAGCTGGGCCTTACCGGCAGGCGTACTGGCTGGGTTCATCTCGTGGTATCCAATGCAACCGCCCAACTTTGGGTGCGCGTTGCAGTCGCGGCTGAACAGCTCGGGGTCGAAGCGCGCACCGCCGATTTCCAGCACGGTCCAGCCACCGAGGGAGTGGCCGATTGCGGCAATCCGGTTTTTCGCGACCGCGCCAAATTGCTCCGGCTTGGCCAGCACGGCGTCGATTGCGCGGCTCAGGTCGGCGGGGCGTTGCCATAGCTGTGCCGCAGCCTGCGGGCTGCGGTCTTTGGTGGTCGTGCCGGGGTGGTTGACCGCCGCCACGATATAACCCTGATGCGCCAAGGCACTGGCCAGCCACACCTGCTTGCCCCAATTACCGCCGTAACCGTGAGAAAGCACGACCAGCGGATGCTCACCGGCAGCCGGTGGCGCGTCGGGCACGCCGAGGGCACCGACGAAGACGGCGTTGTCGGCGATCAACTCGGGTTTGGCGGTGGTGGTGGCGGGGTACCAGACGGCCAGCTCCAGCGGGCGGCTTTGTGCGGGGTCGGGCAGGGCGGCGGTTTTGAAGCCGACGGGGCTTTCGGCAGCGAAAGCGGGAGTGGTCAGGCAAAACAGGAACAGGGCGCGCAAAGCGGTTTTCATTGTTGTTATCTTCCTTGATTTGGGTGGCGCATCATTACCTGAAACCTTTCGTCTGGGTATCCCCCTGTACTCACTTAAATACAGTGCCAATGTTCACCCTTGGTATCGGCCAATACAGCCCTATAACTACCTCTGTATCCATTAATTGGAAGGACAAACCATGACCAACCCAACCGAAACCGCCATCCTTGCCGGCGGCTGCTTCTGGGGCATGCAGGACCTGTTGCGACGCTACCCCGGCGTACTGCACACACGCGTCGGCTACACCGGTGGCGATGTCCCGAACGCCACCTATCGCAACCACGGTAACCATGCTGAAGCGATAGAGATCGTGTTTGACCCGGCGGTGATGACCTACCGGCAGATACTTGAATTCTTTTTCCAGATCCACGACCCGAGCACGCCTAATCGGCAGGGCAATGACCGTGGGCCTAGCTATCGTTCGGCGATTTATTACCTGAGTGAAGAACAAAGGGATGTGGCCGAGGACACGGCTGCGGATGTCGATGCGTCGAAGTTATGGCCGGGGCGCGTGGTGACAGAGATTGAACCGGCGGGCCCGTTTTGGGAGGCAGAGCCGGAGCATCAGGATTATTTGGAGCGGGTGCCGAATGGGTATACGTGCCACTTTGTGCGGCCGGGGTGGAAGTTGCCGAAGCGGGGTTGAGGGGGGTACAGAGAAAGGGGGAGTCGGTGCGAATCGGGGAGGAGGGGTGAATGTCCGTCTTCTTAAATTTGCGTCATCGTGACGGCGGCTGGGGGCGGTAGTGGGTGGTCACGACTGGCTGCTATCGGCCAAAAGCAGCCGTCCGCTCAGCGCGCGAGGGGACAATGACCTGCCGGCTCGGTAGTCGATGTTTAGCCTCTTTAAACTCCTATCTAGAGGCCTATTAGAGCCGGCCAGCATGCCAAGGAATAGCCGCACCATCGCAAGCTCTTCAGCCCTTCAAGGTCAGTCACCGGCCGGGTTTTTGTTAGCATCGTACCCAGCAAAAGATGGAGGAGTACTCGGCGCGATTCACGTAGAGCGCGTCATACATGATCAGACCGTGCGCCAGCATTTCATGGTCGTCGGCAAAGCGCCGCGATAACCCTAGCGAAATCGCGTACAACCCCGCCAATTGCGGGGTCAGATTCAGGCGAGAGGTATCAGCACCACGCACGATCCTGGCTAGTTGCTGCAAAGCAGGCTCGCTGAGTTGGTACTTTTTCAGGAATGCATCGAAGCTGCATAGCTCGCCCTCATGGGTCAACTCACCGCCCGGAATGTCGTAGGAGGTTGCATCTTTCTCCGCTGCAATCCGCAGCACATCAGCGCTGGGCACGTATAAAAACTCGGGCTGGGGATCGATAAAGCGAGAGATCAGCCACGGACAAGCGATGCGGTCGATCTTCGGTCGTTCACGGGTAATCCACCTCATGGAACACCTCCTGCCTAGCTCCGTAGGCTGGGTCATCTGGCGAGCGCAGTGCTCGCCAAAGACTGCTATTCAAATCGTGCTTTTACCGCAACAGGTGCACTGCCAAGCCGACGAGTGCACAGGCCATCAGCACCTGAATGACGCCCCGTTTGAAGCGGAACAAGGCAATTGCCGCCAAAATGGCGATCAGCGCAGAGGGCCAGTCGAGGTGGCCGCTGAAGCCTTTCGGCCACAGCACGTGATAGCCGAAGAAACAGGCCAGATTGAGGATCACTCCAACCACCGCCGCAGTGATGGCGGTAAGCGGTGCAGTGAACTTGAGTTCGTTGTGGGTCGATTCCACCAGCGGGCCACCGGCGAGGATGAACAGGAACGAGGGCAGAAAGGTGAACCATGTCACCAGGCTGGCCGCGACAGCCCCGGCCAGAAACACCTGATCGGCGCCGAACACTTGTGAGACGTACGCTCCAACAAAGCCGACGAAGGCCACCACCATGATCAGCGGCCCCGGTGTGGTTTCCCCCAGTGCCAAACCGTCGATCATCTGGGTCGGGGTAAGCCAGCCATAGTGACCGACCGCGCCTTGATAGACATACGGGAGCACAGCGTAGGCTCCACCAAAGGTCAGCAACGCGGCCTTGGTAAAGAACCAGCCCATCTGGGTCAAGGTGCCTTCCCAGCCAAAGAGCGCGGTCAGGATTCCCATCGGTAACGCCCACAGCGCTGCGCCGATGAGGGCCAGCAGCGCCAGTTTCATCCAGCTGAACCGCGCATGTTCCGGGGACGGGGTGTCGTCATCGATCAAGGCTGGGCCGAAGGACTTTTTGGCAGCGCTATGGCCCCCGGCTCTGAACTTCTCAGGCGCCAACCGCCCGCCGACATACCCGATTAACGCTGCCCCTAATACGATCAACGGGAACGGCACACTGAACGCGAAGATCGCGGTAAATGAAGCGGCTGCTATCGCCCACAGCCAATTATTCTTCAGAGCCCGAGTGCCAATCCTATGTGCCGCCTGCACCACGATGGCCGTCACGGCAGGCTTGATCCCATAGAAGAGGCCGGCCACCACCGGCACTTCGCCGAACGCGATGTACATCCACGACAAAGCGATGAGGATGAACAGTGAAGGCAGCACAAACAACACTCCGGCGATTACTCCACCCCAGGTTCGATGCATCAGCCAGCCGATGTAGGTCGCCAATTGCTGAGCCTCTGGCCCAGGCAGCAACATGCAATAGTTGAGCGCATGGAGAAAGCGTCGTTCGGAGATCCAGCGCCGACGTTCTACCAATTCTTGGTGCATGATCGAAATCTGTCCTGCTGGCCCGCCGAAACTGATGAAGCCGAGCTTCAACCAGAACCAGAATGCCTCACACAAGCTGATCGCCTCCGGCCTCGATAGATCCTCTTCAGCCGTTGATGCCAACACCTTACTCATTGGGTTGTTCCTCTTTCACAAACTCGGCGAGCAGGCCGTCGAAGATGGCGCTGGCAGCAACCAGCAAGTGGTCGTCATGGGCAATGGTTTCGCGCAGTCCTGCCAGCACGCGCTCGATGCCGGCAGCCTCCAAAGGCTGAATACCGCCGATATCGAGGTAGTGCACCAAGGCCGCGATGCGGTTCAGGCCGGGTTCTTGAAGCTCAAAACTGGCTTGCAGGGTTTCGAAGGTCACGCGATTGCCGACATGACTGAAGGTCGCACCATCGAAGTCGAAGCCCAGCGCGTCTGCTGGACAGTCATGTGGAGTATCCAGCCAGAGGATCTGGGCTTGAGGATCAATGAAGCGCCGAATCAACCAGGCACAAGCCAGACGGTCAACCCATGGACGCTTACGTGTCGCCCAGACACGACCTTGATAGTCGCCACGGTTGAGTGCCGTTATGGGCTCGTCGCGGCTATGGGGTTCATCCGCAGATAACGCTCTGCTGACTGCCGTCTCAAGCTCCTGCAAGGCTGAATCAATCTGCTCCTTGGGCTTGCCTGGGAAGTAATCGATGCTGGAAAGCTGATCGTAGGTTTTGCGCAGCTTGCGAATCTGTTTGGTGGTGGCCAATGCGTTTTCAGGATTGAGTTGCCCACGGCATTCTTCGATCTCTGCGCGTAGCTTGCTGTAGTCATCGCTACGGTCGAACAACTCGACAAAACGCTCACCCTGCGGATCGACCACCGGCAGGATGTAAGCGGTGCCATTGATGGAGAGGATGTCGCGTTCGACAGATGCCAAGACTTCACGACAGACATTGGTATCAGGCAACAAATAGGCACCATCGCGTAAAACCGCTGCACCTGAGGCCTTCAAAGCCCGCCAGGCCCGCATGCGTTCAGTGGCATTGGCAGTGGGTAAACCGAGAATCAGAGCTAACCAATTTTTCATGTAGAGTAAGGTATTTATTATGTAGTAAAAGCTACATTACTCTTGGCTTGGGCGTTTGGAAAGCTCCCATTCACAGCTAGGGTATTAGCGAGACCAACGGAAAAGGGGGCGAACACAGAGTCAATATTTGCTGTGCGAGGTAGCCTTGTGAGGGAGGCTCTCAAGCTTCAGACGTTCGGGATGAGCGTCCGCTTCTGGCCGTTAGACGCCTCTCGCAGTTACAAGGGCAAGTATTATTGCCCATCGTAGCGGCATATACGTATTCACATATCCCGACTGGAAAGCACCATGCCCCGCAGGCCCCTGAGTCGTCACAACGCAACGACGACGACTCAGAGACCTGCCGGGCAATAGACTTGACGGTCTTAGGTTTGAGCTACTTACGCCTCCCGCTCCATCAGCCTATCCATCAACAACACCCCCAACTCACTCAACTGATGAATCGCCAGCGCTACATCGCGCTGCTTGCCCGTCAAATCTTCCGACAGGTCCAGTAACAAGGCGGTAACCGAGGAGAAGGTTTCGTAGCTGTTGGTGATGAGGGTTTCGGTGCTGACGTCAGCGGCAACGCTGAATAAACACGGGAGTGGCAACGGTGGGGCGGTTTCTGAATTGAGGTAGCGATCAATCGCACGATGCGCAGCCTGATTTGGCTTCAGGTCTGGTTGGTTTGGAGGATTCGGCGTGACTTTGAACATGAGCGCAATTCCTGAGTTGGGCTGACACCGTTTCGCTACTAAACGAAAGGGTGGCAGCTGTACGCAGGTTAGTAGACCGGGGAATTACGCAAAGCCGGCGCACCCGAAGGTGCCCTGCGCACAGCCGCCATCAAGCACAGACAGGAATGTCTGATTGATGAAGCTTGTGCACTGAACGTAATTCAACCAAGGGCTACTAAACCCGATCACTGAGTTTTCAGCGACCGGGCAACCTTAGAGACGCTCACTCAAGCGCACAAGCCGGCGGATTCTGACGCAAGCGTAGGCAAAGGAGCAAGGCGCGGCCGCTTAGGACTTTCCTGTTTCACGGTTTGCTGTAGTTCATATAGTCATTCTGCAAAACAATATGATCCGCCACGTATTTGGCATCGTGCCAAACCCCATAAATAAACGACGACGCTCGGTTCACCAGGTTCGGCAACCCCAAGAAGTACACCCCACTCTGCGCCGAGATCCCGCGTTTGTGGAACGGCTCGCCTTTCTCATCAAAGGCATCCACCTTCAACCAACTGAAATCAAACTTGAAACCCGTCGCCCACAGAATTGTGGTCACGCCCGCCGCCGCCAGGTCCAGGCTCAGGATCGGCTCAACCAAACACTCTGGGTCAGGCAACAACTCCCATGCGGAAGGCTCCAGCGGAAACGGCAACCCGTTGGCCTCGATATACGCATCTGCATCGCGCAGCACATCAAAATACGCACGATCGCCTTCGGCTACGTTCTCCACCAGGCCGGGTTGGAACGTCATCACGCCGTCGTTCCACTCCTGGGTAACGCCCACCAGGTTGATGCCCTGATGCGCCAACCGGCGAAAGTCCACGGTCTTGCCTCCTTCATAACCACTCACTGCAAACGCTACGTGCTTTTTCTTCGGCTGGATTTTGACCTCATCCCACAAGCCCAACGCCCCCAACCACCAGCAATAATCGCGGCCGCGATAGGCGCGGGGAGGGCGGTAGTGTTCGCCCACGGAGAGGTACACGGTCTTGCCGGCTTTTTGCAGTTCTTCGGCGATTTGCGAGCCGGAGGCGCCGGCACCGACGACCAGCACGGCGCCTTCGGGCAGTTGGCTGGGATTTTTGTAGGCAGAGGAATGCAGCTGATGCAATGGTGCGCTGGCCGGCACGATGTTCGGGATGGATGGGCGTTGGAACGGGCCCGTCGCGGCGACCACGTTGGCAGCGTCAAACTCGCCAGCCGAGGTGGTCACCTTGAAGCCTGGGCGGCCAACGTGGCGTTCCACTGATTGCACGTCCACACCGGTGCGTACCGGTGCCTGCAACTTGTCTACATAGGCTTCAAAGTAATCGGCCATGCGCTCTTTGGGCGGGAAGGCTTCCGGCGAGATGCCTTCGAATTTAAGGCCGGGAAAGCGGTCATGCCAGGCCGGGCCGTTGGCGACCAGCGAGTCCCAACGCTCCGAGCGCCAGCGCTCGGCGATGCGGCTGCGCTCCAGCACGATATGCGGCACGCCCATCAGGGACAGGTGCTCGCTCATGGCCACACCGGCCTGGCCTGCGCCGACCACCAGGGTGTTGATTTTTTCGACTGACATGGGCGTTTCCTGGAAGGTTAGAGATTGTTCAGCAATACCGGATTTCCCATGTGGGAGCTGGCTTGCCTGCGATAGCGGTCTGCCTGTGGATGAGATGCCAACTGACCCACTGCTATCGCAGGCAAGCCAGCTCCCACATTTGATCGGCTGTGTTTTCACGAGGTGAGCAACTCAGCCACGGCGGTGAGTGCCAGTTGATAACCCAACACTCCCAACCCGGCGATCACACCGGTGGCAGCCTTGGAGACGTAGGAGTGATGCCGAAAGCTTTCGCGCTTCCAGATGTTGCTCATATGGGCTTCGATGATCGGGCCGTCGAACGCCAGCAGCGCGTCGAGGATCGGCACCGAGCTGTAGCTGAGCCCGGCGGCGTTGATCACGATGGCGTCGGCGTGCAGGCGCGCTTCCTGGATCCAGTCCACCAACATGCCTTCGTGGTTGCTTTGGCGAAAATCCAGGCTCAGGCCCAGCGTGGCGGCGAGGCTTTGGCAGCGTGCTTCGATGCTGGCAAAGCTTTCGCTGCCGTAGGTGCCGTGCTTGTCCAGCCCGTAGAGGTTGGCGTTGGGCCCGTTGAGGAAAAACACGCGATGGGTCATGGGGCTCTCCAGTTTATTGGGCGACGGTCAGCACGACTTTGCCGACATTGGCGTTGGCTTCGAGCAGGCGATGGGCATCGGCGGCCTGGCACAGCGGCAGTTGCGCGTGGAGCTGCGGCGCGACCAGGCCGGATGCCAACCAGGGCAACATGCGCGAGCGAATGCACACCGCCAGCCGGGCTTTTTCTGCGTGGCTTTTGGGGCGTAGGGTCGACGAGGTAAGGCTGAGATTCTTGCGCATCAGCACCTGCAAGTCCAACTCGATGTTGGCGCCTTGCAGGAACGACAAGCTCACATGCCGCCCACCCATCGCCATCGCCGCCAGGTTGCGCGCCACGTACGGGCCGCCGACGTTATCCAGCACCACGTCCACGCCGCGCCCTTCGGTGCAGTCGTTGACCACACAGGCGAAGTCATCGAGGTGGCGATCAATCGCGCGCCACACCCCCAGTGCTTGCAACATCGCTACCTTGTGCGGCCCGCCAGCGGTGGCGATCACCCGCGCACCGGCGGCATGCGCGCATTGCACGGCAAAGCTGCCGACGCCGCTGGCGGCACCGTGGATCAACACGGTGTCGCCACTGCCCAGGCGGCCCAGTTCGAACAGGTTGTGCCACACCGTAAAGGCCGCTTCCGGCACCCCGGCGGCAGCCTCCAGCGACAGCCCCGCAGGCACCGGCAAGCAATGGGCGGCCTGGGCGACGCAGTACTCGGCGTAACCACCGCCATTGAGCAGCGCCATCACGCGGTCGCCCACGGCCAATTCATCTACGCCACTGCCCAGTGCTACCACGATGCCGGCGGCTTCCAGGCCCAATATATCTGGGGTGCCAGGCGGTACCGGCGCGCCGTTGCGCTGCATCAGGTCGGGACGATTGACCCCGGCGGCCACAACGCGAATCAACACTTCGCCAGCCTCGGCTGTCGGCACCGGGCGCTGCACAAGCTCCAGCACCTCGGGCCCACCCGGCTCGCGAGCAATGACGGCTTTCATACGGTCCAGTCGTCCGGCACGACGGCGATCACATCGATCTCCATCAACCACTCTGGCTGGCCCAGGCCCGAGATCACCAAACCGGTGGAGATCGGGAATACGCCCTTAAGCCATTTGCCGACTTCCTGGTACACCGGTTCGCGGTAGCGCGGGTCGATCAAATAGGTGGTGGTCTTGACGATATGGCTAAGGTCACTGCCGGCTTCTTCGAGCAGTTGCTTGACGTTTTTCATCGCCTGTTCAGCCTGGGCACGCGGGTCGCCAAGCCCCACCAGGTTGCCCTCGAAGTCGGTGCCGATCTGGCCGCGCACATAAATGGTATTGCCCGCACGCACGGCCTGGCACAGGTCGTTGTCCAGGCTCTGGTTGGGGTAGGTCTGCTTGGTGTTGAACATGCGGATGCGGGTATGGGTAGGCATGACTAATGGCTCGTCGGAAGCGGGATAAAACCAGCTTCACACCGCCATCGTTCTAGCGAAACCAGCATTTATGCGGGGTAGTGCTTAGGAAAAACCGAACCCCGTACCCCTCATCGGTTGGCACTATTACCCGGCATGAACCGTGCAATGTTGCCGGTACAGTCATTGTTGAGGTGAAGGCGTAATGCTCAGTCGTATTACTCAGCGCCAACTGGAATATTTTGTCGCGTCCGGCGAGGCCGGCAGCATCAGTGCTGCGGCGGAACGCATCCACGTGTCATCACCGTCGATCTCGGCGGCAATCACGCATATGGAGGCGGAACTGGGCATCCAGCTGTTTATCCGGCACCACGCCCAGGGCATTTCGCTGACGGCGGTGGGGCGGTTGGTGATGCAGGAAGCCAAGTTGATCCTGGAGCAGATGACCAACCTCTACACCATCGCTTCCGAATCGCTGAACACCGTGCGCGGGCCGCTTCGGGTCGGCTGCCTGGAGTCGCTGGCGCCGATGATCACTCCGGAACTGGTATTCGGTTTTGGCCGTGCGTTTCCCGGCGTACGGCTGACCCAGGCCGAGGGCAACCACGAGGAACTGCTGGAAAAACTGCGCAGCGGCGAGCTGGATATCGCCCTCACCTACGACCTGGTGACCAGCCCGGACATCGACTTCCAACCCCTGGCGCAGCTGCCGCCTTATGTAATGGTCGGCGAGTACCACCCGCTGGCGAGCTTGCCGGCGGTGAGCATGCAAGACCTTGAGGCCTACCCGGTGGTGCTGCTCGACACGCCCTGGAGCCGCGACTATTTCCTCAGCCTGTTTATCCAGGCCGGCACCACGCCGAACATCATCATGCGCTCCACCAACCTCGAAACGGTGCGCGCCATGGTGGGCAACGGTATTGGCTATTCCTTCGCGAATGCACGGCCAAAATCCAACATGTCCCAGGACGGCAAGCGGGTGATCCGCCTGCGCCTGGCGGGCGCCCATCGCGCCATGCAACTGGGCTACGCCACGGCCAGCAACACGCAGCTGTCGCGCGTGGTGTCGGCGTTTGCCGAGCGTTGCCGCATGTTTGTCTCCGACCAATACATCCCCGGCATGGCGCCGCCGAGCTTTTTTGACCCGCATGCGGTGCGAGTGATGAGTGAGGTGGGTTGAAAGCGCACCAATAAGTGGCGTGTGCGGTGTGCTGGGTTTGCCTGTGCACCATCTTGGCTGGTGCGCACGATCCCAGAACAACGGAGATCAAAAATGTGGGAGCGGGCTTGCTCGCGAATGCGCTGTATCAGTCAGTACATCAGTCACTGACAGACCGCATTCGCGAGCAAGCCCGCTCCCACATTTGATCTTCGTTCACCGGGTTTCTGCGTGGTTTTTGGCTGCATAGGTTCTGCCTACCCAGTGCCCCGGCTTTTACGAATTGACCCTTACCCCCTCCCGCCACGACTCTCAACCCATCGATGTAGATCAACTTATTCAGGGCACAGCGACGATGACATTCGACTGGAATTACATGTTTGGTTTGCTGGGCGATGCCGAGTTCTGGCGTGCGACGTGGACGGTGATCAAGCTCAGTACTTTGACCTGGATATTGAGCATCGCCCTCGGCTTTCTGCTGGCGCTAGCCAAGCAATCCAAACACGGCCTGCTCAGCGTGCCGGCCCGTGGCTACATCTGGTTGTTCCGCAGCCTGCCGTTGTTGGTGCTGCTGATCTTTATCTATAACTTGCCGCAAGCATTGCCGGGTACCTCGGCGATCTTGGCCGACCCGTTCTGGTCCGGCCTGCTGGCCTTGGTCATCTGCGAGACCGCCTACGTCGCCGAGATCCATCGCGGTGGCCTGCTCTCGATTCCCAAGGGCCAGGGCGAAGCGGCGCGGGCATTGGGCCTGAAGTTTTTCGGCACCCAATGGCGCGTGGTAATCCCCCAGGCGCTGCGGGTGGCCTTGCCCTCGCTGGCCAACGAATACATCTCCATCGTCAAGCTCACCTCCCTGGTGTCGGTGATCTCCCTCACCGAAATCCTGATGGTCGGCCAGCGCTTGTATTCGCAAAACTTCCTGGTGATCGAAACCATGGCGGCGGTGGCGTTTTTCTACGTGTTTATCGTCACCGTGTTCGACTTTTTGCTCAAACGCCTGGAGCGCTTTCTCGACGTCAACCAGCGTAATGTCTCCCGCGTGCCGGATGCCGAAGTGCTGGCATTGGCCATGCAACAGCGCACCGCGTTGCAGCGCCCGGTCACCAACGGCGAACCTGCGTTGCAAGCGGCACGGCTGCACAAGGCCTACAACGATATCGAGGTGCTCGGCTCGGTGAATCTGCAGATCCAGCCCGGTGAGGTGGTGTCGGTGATCGGCCCGTCCGGCTCTGGCAAGACCACGCTGATCCGCTTGCTCAACGGCCTTGAGCAACTGGACAACGGCGAGATCAGGATCAACGGCCAGCCGTTCATTCACCTGAACAAGGTCGGTGCGCAGAAGCCCCAGTACATCGAACACGCCGAGCACCGCCTGAACATCGGCATGGTGTTCCAGAGCTTCAACCTGTTCCCGCATTTGAGCGTGCTCGACAACCTGCTCATGGCGCCCAAATACCACCGCCTGGGCGCAACCTCCGAGCTGAAACAGCAGGCCTACGCGCTGCTGCACAAGGTCGGCATGCTCGACCACGCCTGGAAGTATCCGCACCAGCTGTCGGGCGGTCAGCAGCAGCGCGTAGCCATCGCCCGCGCCCTGATGATGCGCCCGCAAATCATGCTGTTCGATGAGCCCACCTCGGCGCTCGACCCAGAGAAAGTCAACGAAGTGCTGCAAGTGATCGAAGCCCTGGCCGAGGAGGGCATCACCATGGTGATCGTCACCCACGAGATGAACTTCGCCTTCAAGGTCTCCGATCGCATCGTGTTCATGGAGAAGGGCCGCGTGGTCTGCGACGACACGCCGAGTGCCTTGCGCAGCGGCCACAACCCACGCGTGGAGGCGTTCCTCAAGGACGTCTCGCTGGCGTGACCTCTTTAACGTTCAGGAAAACTAAAATGATCTCGCAATCGCACATCGAACAATTCCAGCGCGACGGTTTCTTGGTGGTCGAAGACGTGTTGTCGCCGGACGAAGTCGCCGCCCTGCAGCACGATTTCGACCAGTGGGTAGAAGAAAGCCGCCGCCATGATCAGGGTTGGGGCGCCACCGTGGATGGCCGCGAGCGCTTTGACCTGGAGGGTGACCACCGCGCCGATCACCCGTCGCTGCGTCGGGTCAGTTCGCCCACCGAGATTTCCCCAGCGTATGAGCGCGTGGCGTTGCAGTCGCGTATGGCGGCGATTTCCGCGCAGCTTATTGGCGGTAACGGCGCGCGTTTTCACCACAGCAAGATCAACTCGAAACTGCCCCACACCGCGACGCAGGTGAAGTGGCACCAGGACTTTTTGTTCACCCCCCACAGCAACGACGACATCGTCACTGCCTTGTTGATGGTCAGCGAAGTGACCCCACAAAATGGCCCCTTGAATGTGATTCCCGGCAGCCATAAGGGCCCGCTGTGGTCTCACTGGCAGAACCAGCGCTTCACAGGTTCGGTGGACGATGCCGTCGTCGCAGAACACTGCCAACAGCCGGTGGCCTGCTACGGCCCGGCCGGCTCGGTGTGCTTCATGCACACGCGTCTTTTGCATGCTTCCAGCCCTAACGAGACCGAACTCCCGCGCACTCTGTTCATCAGCGTATACGCCGCTGAAGACGCGCTGCCATTCGGCGAAAACCCGTTGCCCAGTGCACACGCCGGCCTGTTGGTGGCCGGTGAAGAGAGCGGCTTGGTGCGCTCCACGGACAACCACATGCGCTTGCCGCAGAAACCCCGTGGCGCCTCGTTCTTCGTGCAACAGGCCGGACAAGATTCAGCCACTGCCTAACTTCCCTAAAACCTTGCGGGTAAAAACCATGACAGCGTTTCGTATGCGTGTTCGTCCCCTTGCCGTCTGCCTGATGGGCGCAGCGGTTGCAATGACCTCGTTGGCGGCTTCGGCGTTCCAGCAGGAAGGCAAGATCATCGCCGGTTCCGATGTGACCTTCTTCCCTTATGAGTACATGGATAACAACAAGCCGGCAGGTTTCGATATCGAGTTCATGGACGGCTTGGGCAAGGTGATGGGGCGCAAGGTCGAGACCCTCGACACGCGCTTTCCCAACCTGATCACCGGCCTGCAAGCCGGGCGTTTTGATGTGACCAACTCGTCGATGTACATCACCGCAGAGCGGGTGAAGGTCATTGACATGATTCCGTATCTGAAAAGCGGCGAGTCGATCCTTACCCTCAAGGACAACGCCTTCCAGCCCAAGACCCCAGAAGAATTCTGCGGCCACAAGATCGGCTCCATGGGCGCTACCTCGTGGCTGGCGCAGATGAACAAACTGTCGGCCGAATACTGCGTGGCCAAGGGCTTGAAACCGATCCAGATCAGCGAGTACAGCACCGACCCGCAGACCACCCAGGCCCTGTTGGCTCACGCCGTTGAAGCGCAAATCACCGACGCCGCCGTGGCCCGTGGCGTGATCGACAAGCTGGGCAGCCGCGTGGTGATTTCTTCCGACACCCTCATCTATCCAGTGCTCAACGGCTTTGGCGTGAAGAAGGGCAATGACACGGTGAAGAAAGCCCTGCTCGACGGCCTGGAAAAATACCGCGCCACCCCGGAATACGCGGCCTTGCTCAAGAAGTACAACTTCCAGGCACCCACCGATGCCGACATCGCGGCGCTGATGCCGCAGTAAGCCTACAGCGCGTGCCGCAGCCCGCTGCGGCCGCGCCCTGCGGAGACCGATTCATGGCGTTATCCCACGAAGAACAGACGCGCATCGACCTGGCGGCGACCTTTCGCATCATCGCGCACCTGGGCATGCACGAAGCGGTGGCCAACCACTTCAGTGCCGCCGTGTCGACCGATGGCAAGCAGTTTTTGCTCAACCCGAAGTGGAAGCACTTCTCGCGTATCCGTGCCAGCGACCTGCTGTTGCTGAATGCCGATGACACGTCCTGTGCCGATCACCCGAACGTGGACTCTACCGCCTGGTCGATCCACGGGCAGATCCACCGGCTGTTGCCGCAAACCCGCGCGGTGCTGCACTTGCACCCGGTGTACACCACGGCGGTGGCATGCCTGGCCACGCCGCATATCCCGCCTATTGACCAGAACACCGCACGTTATTTCAACCGCGTAGCAGTGGACGAACTGTACGGCGGCATGGCTGATACCGAAGCCGAAGGTGCACGCCTGGCCGGGCTGCTGGACGGCAAGAGCCGCCTGCTGATGGGCAACCACGGCGTGATGGTGACGGCATCGTCCATCGGTGAAGCATTCGACGATATCTGGACCCTGGAACGCGCCTGCCAGATCCTCGTCACAGCGTGGTCTACCGGGCAGCCGTTGCGGGTGTTGTCGGATGAAGTGGCGGAAAAAACCGCACGCGGCTGGGAAGGTATCGCGGACTTTTCGCGCCAGCACTTTGAAGAAATGAAGCAGTTGATGATCGACGCTGACCCTTCCGTGCTCGACTGAGGAAACCCCATGACTTTTTCCGTTGTCGCCCGCTGCGCTGAAACCGGCCAGTTGGGTATTGCCATTAGCTCGTCGAGCATTGCCGTGGGTGCGCGTTGCCCGTGGTTGCGGCCGGGCGTGGGCGCGGTGGCGTCGCAGAACATTACCTTGCCGAGCCTGGGGCCGCAGGGACTGGACTTGCTCGAAAGCGGCATGGCGCCCAGTGAAGTGTTGGCCGCTCTGGCGGGACAGGAACACAGCGAGTATCGCCAGGTGACGGTGATTGATCGCCTGGGGCGCACGGCACATTTCAGTGGTGCCAAGACCCTTGGTATTCATAGCGCGGTCAGCGGTGAGCAGTGTGTCGCAGCGGGCAATATGCTCGCCAATCCTGGGGTGATCGAGGCGATGGTGAGGGCGTTTGAAAACGCACCGGGGCATCTCGCCGACCGGCTGCTTGCGGCGATGCACACCGGTCAGGCTCACGGCGGTGAAGCGGGGCCGGTGCATTCGGCGGCGCTGATCGTGGTCGACGACTTGCCGTGGCCCATCGTCAACCTGCGCGTCGACTGGGCTGATGAAGACCCCATCGGCGCACTCGACCAACTCTGGCAGGCCTATCGCGGGCAACTGCAAGACTACATCGACCGCGCCCTCAACCCGCAGATCGCGCCGGGTTATGCGGTGCCGGGAGATGACCGATGAACAGTCGCGAGTTGCTGGCGCAACTGGTGCGCTTCGACACCACCAGCCGCGAGTCCAACCTGGCGTTGATCGACTTCGTGCGCACCTACCTGCAAGACCACGGCGTGGCCTGCGAACTGGTGTACAACGCGCACAAGAGCAAGGCCAACCTGCTGGCGACCATCGGCCCGGCGCATGTGCCGGGCGTCGTGTTGTCCGGGCACACCGATGTGGTGCCGGTGGACGGTCAGCGTTGGAGCGTGGCGCCGTTCGAACTCACCGAAAAAGACGGCAAATTGTACGGTCGGGGCACGGCGGACATGAAGGGCTACATCGCCTGTGTATTGGCCTGCGTGCCGGCGCTGGTGAAGGCGCCGCTGCGCATGCCGGTGCATATTGCGCTGTCTTATGACGAGGAAGTGGGTTGCCTGGGCGTGCGCTCGTTGATCGAAAGGTTTCACGGTCAACCCGTCAAGCCGCTGCTGTGCGTGATCGGCGAGCCCACCGAGCTCAAGCCGGTGTTGGGCCACAAAGGCAAGTTGGCGGTGCGCTGTGAAGTGCACGGCGCGGCGTGCCATTCGGCGTATGCGCCGTCGGGTGTCAACGCCATTGAATACGCGGCGCGTTTGATCAGCGAACTGGTGCGGCTTGGCGAAGGGCTCAAGACGCCCCAGCAGCTGGATCAACGTTTCGATCCGCCGTTTTCCACGGTGCAGACCGGAGTGATCAGCGGCGGCAAGGCGTTGAATATTGTCCCGCAAAACTGCAGCTTTGATTTTGAAGTGCGCGCGTTACCGGCCCAGGACCCTTGGCAGGTTGCGCAGCAATTACAGCGTTATGCCGAGCAGACCTTGCTGCCCGCGATGCAGGCAGTAAGCGCGCAGTCGGCGATCACTTTCAGTGAACTGTCCAGCTATCCGGGGTTGGCTACGTCGCTGCAAAGCCAGGCTGCCGAGTGGGTTGCGCGGTTCTGCGGCTCCCAGGAATTCGGCACCGTGGCCTTCGGCACCGAGGGTGGCCTGTTTGATCAGGCGGGTATTCCCACGGTGGTCTGTGGCCCCGGAAGCATGGAGCAGGGGCATAAGCCGGACGAATTTATCAGCGTTGCACAGTTGGACGCGTGCGATCAGATGCTGGCGCGGGTGGTGGGGTTTGTGAGCGATCGTCGATAACGAGGAAGGCTAAATTGCCGACATCGCACACGATGGGCGTTCACTCGTGCACCTTGGCTAACGCGGTTGCGAGGCGACTGTCCTTGGTCCACTCCAACGCCATCCACCCCAGCGCTCTTGCTGCCAGCACATTGGCAGGCGTGTCATCCAGCAAGAGGAGTTGGTCCGGGGCAAGGCCTGAGCTATCAGTGATTTTTTCGTAAAACCCGGCATCAGGTTTTTTGCACCCCAGTGCCGCCGAATAATAGATGCCGTCACAGTACTGGCTCAGCCCCAGTTGCTCGACCAGGAACGATGCACGAAGGTGCTCTTGATTGGTCGCCAAAAACACCTTGATTCCCGCCCGACGCTGCTCGTCGAGTTCGTTGAGTAACTGCGTGTCCAGTCGGGCATCGTTTTGGAACCAGTAGGCGGTGAAGGCCTCCGTACTGACGGTCGGTGCAATACGTGCGAGCACGGGGCCCAGTTGTTCGTGCAGGTTCAATCGGCCGGTGACGATGGCCTCCCAATACGGCGCAAAGAACTCGCGCTGCAAATCCGCAGGGCTCACCCCTAGATCCGCTTGCAAAGATGACGCCCAAGGTTGGCCATCGTCGGGTCGGCCGTGAACCAGGACACCATCGACATCGACCATGATTGCTTTGATCACTCAGCGCTTCGCTCTCTCAAAGGGTGAGCCACCCTAACGCGGGTGCAGCAAAGTGCTTAATACGAAAAGCAGCTATCGAGCTGGGGAGTGGTTCTATACACGAAGCTCAAAGGCGGTTCGAAAACCCGTTATGAGACGGTCCAGAAGCTCATGCTGGCGCTGGGTGTGGAGTTGACGGTGCAGCCGATTGCGGCCCCTAAGGCGCGGACTTGAACATAACAAAGATCTAATGTGGGAGCGGGCTTGCTCGCGAATGCGGTGTGTCAGCTTGAGCATTTTTAGCTGAACCACCGCATTCGCGAGCAAGCCCGCTCCCACACAAGCCAGCATCCACATTTTATTATCTGTGTTTGCCTTATCGCACCAGGCACGGCTGCTTGTTGTTAAACGCCCAGCCCGGAATCAAAAACTGCATCGCCACGCTGTCATCCCGCGCCCCAAGGCCCATGCCTTTGTACACTTCGTGTGCCTTGGCCACGGCGTCCATGTCGATGTCCACGCCCAGGCCTGGCTTGGCCGGCACCTTCACGTAACCGCCTTCGATTTTCAGCGGTGCCTGGGTCAGGCGCTGGCCGTCCTGCCAGATCCAGTGGGTGTCGATGGCGGTGATTTCGCCCGGTGCGGCGGCTGCGACCTGGGTGAACATCGCCAGGGAAATATCGAAGTGGTTGTTGGAGTGAGAACCCCACGTCAGGCCCCACTCATTGCACATCTGCGCTACACGTACCGAGCCCTGCATTGTCCAGAAGTGCGGGTCGGCGAGGGGGATGTCCACTGACTGCAACTGGATTGCGTGGCCCATTTCGCGCCAGTCGGTGGCGATCATATTCGTGGCGGTCTTCAGCCCGGTGGCACGCCGGAACTCGGCCATGACTTCGCGACCTGAATAACCGTTTTCTGCGCCGCATGGGTCTTCCGCATAGGCCAGCACTTTGTGCTGGTCGCGGCACAGGCGAATGGCTTCCTTGAGGGACCAGGCGCCGTTCGGGTCGAGGGTGATGCGTGCATCGGGGAAGCGTTCGGCCAAGGCGGTGACGGCTTCGATTTCTTCATCGCCACTCAAGACGCCGCCTTTGAGTTTGAAGTCGTTGAAGCCGTACTTGGCCTTGGCGGCTTCGGCCAGGCGCACCACCGCGTCGCTGGTGAGTGCCTTCTCGTGACGCAAGCGGAACCATTCGTCATCGGCGTCGGCTTCGTTGCGGTAAGCCAGGTTTGTCGCGTTGCGGTCGCCGACATAGAACAGGTAACCGAGCATCTTCACCGCGTCACGCTGCTGCCCTTCGCCGAGCAAGGCCGCCACCGGCACTTCAAGAAATTGCCCCAGCAGGTCGAGCAGGGCGGCTTCCATGGCGGTGACGGCATGGATGGTGATGCGCAGGTCAAATGTCTGCAGGCCACGACCGGCAGAATCCCTGGAGGCGAAGGTGGTGCGCATCTGGTTGAGGATGCGTTGGTACTGGCCGATCGGTTGGCCGATCACCAGGCTGCGCGCGTCTTCCAGGGTTTCGCGGATGCGTTCGCCGCCGGGCACTTCGCCCACGCCGGTGTTGCCGCTGCTGTCCTTGAGGATGACGATATTGCGGGTGAAGTAAGGGCCGTGGGCGCCGCTCAGGTTGAGCAACATGCTGTCGTGGCCGGCGACGGGGATGACCTGGAAGTGGGTAACGACGGGCGTATTCATGGCAGGTTCCTAGGCAGGTTCAAAGAGGTTTGCTGATGGCGGCGCCGGTTGGCACGGCACTGGGCGAGGTCAACACGGCAGAGGGCGATGTCTTGGCAAAGAACACCAGGATCGCCGCAAGCACCGAGGTACCGGCCAGGCCATAGAGGCCACCCTGGATCGAACCGGTGGTTTGTTCCAGGAAGCCGAAAGTGGTGGGCGCAACGAACCCGCCCAGGTTGCCGATGGAGTTGATCAGCGCGATTACCGCTGCGGCAATGCGCACATCCAGGTAGCCCTGTGGGATCGGCCAGAACAGTGACGAGGCCGACTTGAAGCCGATGGCCGCAAAGCAGATTGCGACAAAGGCAAACACCGGCCCGCCGGTGGTGGACATGAACATCCCCGCTGCGGCAATCAACAGCGCTGCTGCAACCCATGCCTGCTGGTTCTTGAACTTGCCCGACAACGATGCGAAGGCGTACATGGCGATGATCGAGATCAGCCACGGGATCGAGTTGAAGAAGCCCACCTGCACATCACTCAGGTCGCCCATCTTCTTGATGATGCTCGGCAGCCAGAACGTGGCGGCGTAGATCGTCAGTTGGATGCAGAAGTACAGGACACAGAACAACAGGATCTGGCGGTCCTTGAGCAGTTTGCCGAGGGTTGGTTTGACGGTGGTCAGCGCTTCGCGATCGCGCTGTTCCTGGTCAATGGCGTTGACCAGCGCGTCTTGCTCCTCGCGGGTCATCCACTTGGCGTCGTGGGGTTTGGAGTCGAGCCAGAACCACACAAAGAACCCCAGTGCCACCGAGGCCAGGCCTTCGATGGCAAACATCCACTGCCAGCCGTGGAAGCCAAAGCCTTCGATCTGCAACAGTGCCCCTGACAACGGGCCGGAGATCAGCGAGGCAACCGCCGACCCGCTGAGGAAAATCGCGATGGCTTTGCCACGCTCCACTCCCGGCAGCCAGCGGGTGAAGTAGTAGATCACCCCCGGAAAGAAGCCGGCCTCGGCCACCCCCAACAAGAACCGCAGGATATAGAACTGGGTTTCGTTCTGGATGAACGCCATCAGTGTGGCGACGATGCCCCAGGTGAACATGATGCGAGTCAGCCAGATACGTGCGCCGACTTTCTGCAGCAGCATGTTTGAGGGGACTTCGAAGAGGGCGTAGCCAATGAAGAACAGCCCGGCACCCAGGCCGTAGGCCGCTGCGCCGATGCCCAAGTCGTGTTCCATGTGCGTGCGCACAAAGCCGATATTGACCCGGTCGATGTAGTTGAGGATGAACATGATCACGAACAGCGGGAGCACATGGCCCTTCACTTTGCTCACGGCGCGCGTGAGCACGCAATCCTGTTCTGAAGCGGCAGATGCATGGCTTGAATTAGTCACAATTCAAAACTCCCCCTGATTATTTTTATGCGGGTTTGTGTGTCTTGTTGATAGACATCATACAAGTAGGTTTCTGGAGATCGCAATGCGGTGAGCCGTGTATTTGTTCTTATAAGACTGTGTATGTAGCCTTTGTTTTGGTTATTTATCCGTTTTTATTGGGTTTAGTGAGGGTTTTGTCGGTGCGCGCCGGTCCGGATATGGTCTTGGTATCGAGGGATGCTGTTTCGACTGATCATATTGGTTGTCATACAAGTTGCTTGTTTTTTCATTCAGATCCGCCTGCTCTCTGGGCGGGTGTTAAGCTCCCATCCAGCCCAGCCCCGTGGACCCATCGCAATGCCCATTGAACGCGGAACCCCCGTCCGTAAACGCTCCACCAACCTCGCCCAAGGCGTGGTCGAGGCACTGACCCAGCGCATCCTGCTGGGGCAGTTGAAGCCCGGTGAAAAACTGCCTTCCGAATCCACTATCGTGGCCGAGCATGGCGTCAGCCGCACCGTGGTCCGCGAGGCGCTTTCAAAGTTGCAGGCGTCGGGGTTGGTAGAGACGCGACACGGCATCGGTACCTTCGCGTTGGCGCCGCAGGCGCAATCCGGGCTACGCCTGAATGTCGACACGCTCGCCAGTGTGCGCAGCATGCTCGAACTGCGCCTGGGCCTGGAGGTGCAGGCCGTGGCCCTGGCGGCGCTGCGCAGAAGCGATGAGCAACTTGTCCGCATGCGTGAGGCGCTGACTGACTATCAAGCCTCCCTGGCCAATAACGACAGCTGCGTGGAAGAAGACAAACGCTTCCACCAACTGATCGCCGAAGCGACCGGCAATACCTTCTTCACCGAAATCATGCTGCACCTGGGCAACGCGATGATTCCCCGTACGCAAGTGAAAGCTGCCGAGCGGGGCGGTGCGGACTTCGCCCAATTGGGGCAATTGGCGAACCTGGAGCATGAGGCGATCTTCAATGCGATCAAACGCCAGGACCCAGATGCTGCCCGCGCCGCGATGGTGCTGCACTTGACCAACAGTCGCGACCGTTTTTCCGGAGAGTAAGGCCGTTGAACGAACACACTTTATCCATGCGTTTGGAGCGCGTGGCGGCGAATGTGCCTGCGGGCGCTCGCCTGGCCGATATCGGCTCTGATCACGCTTACCTGCCCGTGGCCTTGATGCGCCGCGGCGCAATCACGGCAGCAGTGGCGGGGGAGGTGGCGACCACGCCCTTCCATGCCGCCCAACGTACCGTGCGTGACAATGGCCTGGAGCAGCAGGTCACCGTGCGCCTGGCCGATGGCTTGGCGGCTGTCGAACCGCACGACGGTATCACCGCGATCAGCCTCTGCGGCATGGGCGGTGAGACGATCCGCGACATCCTCGAAAGCGGCAAGGTGCATCTCAGTGGCCAGGAACGTTTGATTCTGCAACCCAACGGCGGCGAACAACCGCTGCGCCAATGGTTGATGGACAACGGCTACTCGATCCTCAGCGAAGAGCTGTTGCAAGAGAACCGCTTTTATTACGAGATCATCGTTGCCGAGCGCACAGGGCCGGTGCTGTACAGCGCCGAAGAGCTGTATTTCGGTCCCTTGCAAATGCAGGCGCGAAGCCCGGTATTTATTGCCAAGTGGCAACGGATGTTGCGCCAGAAACACAAGACCCTGGCCAGCTTTGAGCAGGCACGGCAGGCGGTACCGCCAGAAAAACTGCAAGAGATTACCCAGCAGGCCAGTTGGATCACCGCGCTGCTGGCTTGATACACCTTTATTACCAAGGAACCCTGCAATGGCCGACGCCACAGACCAAGCCTTCTACGACCGCGCCGATGCGCATATCGAACTGTCCAACGAGCAGCTCAAGACCTGTGAAAACCTCGGCGAGGTCAGTGCCTCGATGATGTTCGGCACCACGCGTTTCAACGCCTGGGCCAGTGCACGAAACTTCAAGTCCGGCGCGGAAATGGCCGATGCGCGTGAAGCGATGTTGAAGTACTTCTGTGATCAGTACCGGATGATGCTGGAGGACAACCTGGATGATCACATCAATAATTTCAGCCGGTACATGCTCGCAAAGACACCCGAATAAGCAGACCTGACGAGGTCGAAAATGTGGGAGCTGGCTTGCCTGCGATGGCGGTAGGTCAGTTAGCCCGTTTTTTGCTGACCCACCGCCATCGCAGGCAAGCCAGCTCCCACATTGGATTTGTGGTGAGGTTACAAATTGGCACTCGGTGCTGAGTGCTTTCGCCCCATTTCAGTGCGCAACCCCTGCACCTTCAGCGTGCCACCCCGCCTATCTCCGGCCTCCGCACCTGCGGCCCGTATCTTGCTTGGCCCTTCCCAATCAATGACATGGCATTTTGCCGTTAGTCATTTCAAGGCTTCGTCCTGCGGTGCATTGCGTGGGTCGTTTTTGGGGAGTGGTCGGACATGCACAGCCTTTTATCACCGGGTATCCGCCTGCTTGGGCGCTTCGGCTTTGCGCGCAAATTCCAGATCCTGTTCTTTCTGTTCATGCTGCCCCTGGCCGGCAGCCTGTGGATGATCGGTGCGGACTACCGCGACAAACTCACCGTGATCTCCAGCGAGCAGTCCGGTGTTCGCCAACTGCTGGCGCTGGATACGCTGGACGCTCAACTCACGGCCCAGCGCAACCTGGCGGCGCGCTGGAAAGCCGCGGACATTCTGCATGCGCCGACGCCTGCAGCGAAGGCGGCGATGGACAAGGTCGATGCGAATTTCCCGCTGATCCTGCAGAGCCTGCAAGCCCTCGGCGAGTCGCTGAAAACCCTCAGCGCCAGCCCAGACACCCTGGTGCGCTTCGAGGCGTTGCAAGCCACCGTCAAGGGCATGGATTCCCAATCCTTGCGCACCGTAGGGTGGTGGCCGGACGGCTATGACCGCTTCACCTCGGCGCTGACCGCGATGCAAACCCTGCGCGAGCAGATCACTCTGGACGCCGGCCTGATCCTCGACCCGTGGTTGGAAACCTACCTGCTGATGCAGATTTCCACCCAGCACACCCCTGACCTGATCGAACGCATCGGACGCATGGCCAGTGTCGGCCAATCGTCCATCGCCTCGGGGCAGTTCACCCTGCAAAGCCGCTTGCAGATGCGCGACTTGCGCGGGCGTATCGGTGACGCGCGCGATCAGTTGGCCAAGGCCGCCGCCTCGCTCAAAGCCAAGCAATATTCGGGCATGGAGCCCTGGACCACGCAGTACGACAACAGCCTGCAACGCCTGGACAGCGAACTCAAAGTGCTCGACGACGGCGTGTTCGGCGGCAGCATCAAGCTCGATACGGCAGCGTTCGAAAGCAGTGTCGATGCCATGCTCGGCAGCCTGGGCGAGCTGCGTAACAGGTCGCTGGGTTCGCTGGATGCGCGCCTGGGTTATTACCGTGACCGTTCACTGCAAAAATTTATCCCGGTGGCCGCCACCTTTAGTCTGCTGGCGTTAGCAGCGCTGTATCTGTTCATGTGCCTGCAAGCGTCCATCCGGCGCAGTGCCAGCGGCATCACCACCCTGGCTGAATCCCTGCGCGACGGTAACCTGTGTGTGGAAGTGGCGGTGGAGGGGCGTGATGAGTTGGCGGCCATCAGCACCGCGCTCAACGTGGCGGTGCTGCAGTTGCGTACCAGCCTGTTGGGCGTGAACCACGAAACACAGCAGTTGGGCACTGCCGTGCAGACCCTTAATTCGCAATCAGGCAGCACCCTCACCGAAGTCGAAGACCAGCAACAACAAATCAGCCAGATTGCTGCAGCGGCCACTCAGTTGGCGGCCACCTCCATGGGCGTCTCCCGCAGCTGTGAGCAAGCCTCGGGCAGCGCGCAGCACACCCGGCGCATTGCCGAAGACAGCAGCCGCGACAGCCAGCGCACCACGGCCAGCATCCAGCAGCTCAACCAACGCCTCACCGACACGGCCGACGCGCTGGAGCAGGTGAGCCAGCAAGGCCAGCAGATTCAATCGGTGGTCGACACCATTCGTGGCATTGCCGAGCAGACCAATCTGCTGGCGTTGAACGCCGCCATCGAAGCCGCCCGCGCCGGAGAGCAGGGCCGAGGTTTTGCGGTGGTGGCCGATGAAGTGCGCAGCCTGTCGCAACGTACCCAGGCCTCCACGGCGCAGATCGCCGGCACCGTGGACAGCCTGCGTGCGACGGTGAGCCAGGCCGTGAACCTGATGGGCGCGGCGTGCGAGCAGGCACTGACCGATGCCGAGTCCGTCACCGGGCTGGGCACGCGGTTGGGCGAGATTGCCGGCGCGGTGCAGAACGTCACCGACACCCTGGCGCAAATCGCCACGGCGGTAGAAGAGCAGGCGGCGACAGCGGATGAAGTGAGCGGCAATATCCAGCAAGTGGACCAGGCGGCGGGGCGTTTGCTGGAGGGCGCGCGAGCGGTGAACCGGGCGGCGGATACCCTGAGCAAGGGCAGCCAGGCGTTGAGTGATAACACCGCAAGGTTCCGGCTGGGTTGAGCACCCGCTCCCACATCTATGGTTCCCATACAGATGTGGGGGCCAGCGAGCTTTAGCGAGGGGGATGCCGGCCAATGGCTGAACCCGCTGATCAGGCCTCAGGCGATCTTTACATTCATGGTGATTTTCGCGGTGAACACCTTCACTTCGCCTTCATCGTAGATATCCACCGGCACAATCTTGTCCCCTGCGGTTGCCCAGTCAATGCCACTGCCGTCCGCCACTGCACGGATGTTCGACTTGGCCTTGGCCAGGTACTCCACGGTCATGCCCTTGGGAATCCATTTGGCGCCTGGCGGAATCGACACATCCGTCATTGTCCCTCCCGCCAACTCAGCCGCGTTGCATAAGGCGATGGCATGGATGGATGCCAGGTGATTGGTGATTTCCTTGCGAAACGGCACGTTGACGACGGCATGCCCAGGGCGTAGCTCGGCAATTTCCGGGGCGATGGTGCTGAAGTAGGGTGCCACCTGGCAGGCCATCTGGCTGAACGCTGCTGGGCCTACGCTGTTGAACATGCTTAGGAACTGACTCATGGAGGATCCTCTTATTGGAGTTACAGAATTATATTCTGTAACAGAACAATATTCCGTTAAATGCAAGGGTGTCAAGCCATGCCTTCTCTGCGGGCTGTTGTACCTTTAGACTTCGCATATTTGGCGAGCCTTTCCATGCACGCACCAGACCTGATCGAACGCACCTTTGCGGGCCGGCGCAGCGACCTCAAGCGCAGTATTCTGCGTGAGGCCCTGGCCTGCTTTAACGAAGTGGGTATCGAAGCCACCAATATCGAAACCATCCGTGCGCGCTGCGACACCAGTGTGGGCGCCATCTACCATCATTTCGGTAGCAAGGAAGGCATCGTCGCTGCGCTGTTTTTCGCCGCCCTGGAGGACCAGGCCGCGCTGCGAGAGCGCTATCTTGAAACGGCGCATACGGCCCAGGAAGGTGTCGAGGCGCTGGTGCGCAGCTATGTGGAGTGGGTCGACGCACAACCCGAATGGGCGCGCTTTGTGTTTCAGAGCCGTTTCGCCGTCGCCAACGGCCCATTCAAGGACGAACTGCTTACCCGCAACAAACAGCGTAATCGGCAGTTGAGCGAGTGGATGGGCGACGAAGGCCGCAGCGCGTCGTTCAGCCATGTCCCCCCCGAGCTTTTACTGTCGCTCATCATCGGCGCGGCGGAAAGTTATGCCCGGGCGTGGTTGTCTGGCCGGGTCAAGAAAAGCCCGAATGCCTACGCGCAGTTGCTGGCGCAGGCGGCGTGGGCGTCGATCAGTCAAATGCCTTCGCAATAAGCGCTTCCAGCGTCGCCTCTTCCCATGGCGCCGGTCACACCGAAATTTATTTCGTGGCACTCCCTGCGAGTGGCGTAGTCTCTTGATCAGTCACTCACTGTCACCCAGCGGAGCCGCCCGATGATCACTGTTCACCACCTCAATAACTCCCGCTCGCAGCGTATCCTCTGGCTGCTTGAAGAGCTCGGCCTGCCGTATCAGATCAAGCGTTATCAGCGTGACCCGAAAACCAACCTTGCACCGCCTGAACTCAAGGCCATCCACCCGCTGGGCAAATCCCCGGTGATCGAGGACGGCGGCCAGGTGCTGATCGAGTCCGCTGCGATCATCGACTACCTGATCCGTCGCCACGGCGCCGGTCGCCTGCAACCAGACCCCGCCACCGCCACCTACGACAAATACGTGCAATGGCTGCACTTTGCCGAAGGCTCGGCCATGCTGCCGTTGATGCTCAACCTTTACGTCGGCCGGCTGGGCGAGGCGGGTGCGCCGCTGCATCCGCGCATTGAATCGGAAGTGGCCAACTACCTGGGCTACCTGAACGACGTGCTGGGGCAGACGCCGTACCTGGTCGGCGAGGCGTTGAGTGGTGCAGATATCCAGATGAGTTTTATCGGCGAAGTCGCCGGCGCGCAGGGCAAGTTGCCGGCGTATCCACATTTGGCGGCGTGGGTAAAACGCTTCCAGGCGCGACCTGCTTACCGCAAGGCGGTGGAGCAGGGCGGCGAATACGCATTCGCCAAGTAACGCCATTTTGTGAGCCGGACAGGCGTGTGTCCCACGTTACTGGCCTTCGAAGCGCTTCAACGAAAACGAAGACAGGTCCAGCTCACTCTTTCCGTAGATGCACCACTGGGCAAACGCCTCACCCAGCGCGGCCGAATGCTTGAACCCATGCCCCGAACACGGCGACACCACCAGGGTGTGCTGCAACGTCGGGTGCTCATCAATGATGAAGTGATGGTCCGGCGTCACCGTGTAGGCACACACTGCCGACTTGACCACCTTGGCCGTCACCCCGGCTATACGGCCTTGCACCTGCTGTTCATACATCTCCCGTGCCTGCGCCGCCGACACGCTGCGGTTCAGCGTTTCAGGCGTCGACACGGTGTGATATTGCGCCGTGGCAATCTTCAAGCTGCCCTCGCCGTGCAATGCCGGGAAGCCATAGTGGGTCTCGTCCTGGCCATGGGTGAGGATATACGTGGGCGACACTCCCTCCAGCTCCGCCCCCGGTTCCAGTTCGAACCAGAACAACTGTTGCCGATAGACGCTGAGCAGCCGGTCAAACGGCGCACCCAGTAACCCGCCGGCCCAGTTGCCGGCGCTCACTACCAGCTTGTCGGCCTGCAGCGTACGCTGGTCGGTGGTTACCGTGACGCCGTGTGCGTCCGAACGGATATCGGTGACGGTCTCGCCCTTGTACAGCGTCGCCCCGTGTTGCTCGGCCAGTTTGAGCTGTACGCCAATGCAGCGCTCTGGCCGCACAAACCCGCCTTCAGGTTCGTAATAGCCAATGGCGTTGTCCGTCACTTGGGCAAATTGCGGGAAACGTTGGCGAATCTGCGTGGCGTCCAGCACTTCATGCTCGATGCCGTAGGTTTGCGCCAGGCCAAGGGTGCGCAGGGTGAAGTCGCTTGCGTCGTCAGGGTCGAAGCCCTCCCATGACGTCAACACCAGCAACCCCGACTGTTCGAACAACGCCTCCCCCGACAGTGCCTCCAGCTCCCGCCAGATACGGTGCGAGTTACGCACAATCGGCACGTACTGCGCGCCTTCACCCACCGACAACCGCGTGATCCGCGTATCGCCATGGCTTGAGCCGAATGTGTGGGGCGGGTGATGACGGTCGATGCCGGCGACCTTTACACCGGCTTTCGCCAGTTGGTACACCGTGGCGGCACCCATGGCGCCCAGGCCGATGACCAGCGATTCATATCGTTCCAAGGTTGATACTCGCTTGAGAGGCTTCGTTGAGAGAACGGTTGGTTAGCGCACCACGTCCAGCGCGGTGTATTCACTCACATAATGCGTCTGGCTCGAGGTGGACTCCAGCGTCAGCGCAACCCCCAGGTCCTCGATAAACACGCGGGAGGTCTTGTAGTCGCCCTGGTCGCAGGCCAGCCGGATGGCGTCGCCGGTCAATGATGCAAACACCTGGCGCGCCGGAATGCGCTCGCCGACCTTGCAGGTCAACGTCGTTTCGACGGGGTTGTCAGTGGGCTTGGCGGGCACATTGACCATGTGCAATTGAGCGCTCAGCGTCTGGCCCGGCGTCCAACGGGTCGGCACGTTCAACTGCACGTCACGGGTTTGCAGCACGCGGCCATCGCCCACGCCGTTCATCTTCGACTTCAACTGGATCAGGTCGGCCTGGGTCAGGCGATCCACGTTGAAGGTGTTGCCGTAGACCTCGTTCTTCACCAGCAAACCACCCTCGGCCTTGAACGTGACCGATGTAGGCAGGTCTTTGCTGCCATCGCCTTTTTTGGACAGGTAGGTATAGCTCAGCGTCTTGAACTTCGGCTGCAGCAGGGGCGAGTCGAGGTGCTTGAGCACGTTGGCGGGTACGTCGACGTCGCTGATGTTGGTTTCTGCCACGGTGCGCGGGTAATCGGTCGTCGCAATGTCTGGCCGCAAGTGCGCCAGGATCCCAGCGTTGACCCCGCCCTGTACCGAGCAGCTGACGCGCGATTGCGTGCCTTGCTTGCCTTCGGGTTCCACGATCAGCACACGCTCCACTTGGCGCAGGCCCGGCGCCTTACCCGGCTGCGGTTTGATCGACTGCCAGCCGTTGCCGACCTTGAGTTCACTGCGCGTATATTCCGCCTCGCCTTTTTGCAGCGCGCCGGGTTGGTCAAGCAGCGGCGCGAGGCGCTTGGCAACCTCGTCGACTCCGCCGTCAACGATAAAGCCCCAGTAATAGAACAGTCCCAGTGGGCCGAGGTCGGTGACTTCGTCGTTATAGGACAACAGCTTCAACCCCGCGATGGGCGGTGCGCTGACCGGCACCGCGTTGGCGTTGCGGTCGGCGCGATTTTTGACCGCGATCCAAGTGAAGTTCTTTTCCTGCTTGAGCGGCGCATAGGCCTGCCAGGCGTTGTGGTGGGTGTTCAGGCTGCTGAAGAAACTTGCGTCGCAGCGGGTGAAGGCCTTGAGCGTGTCGGTCAGTGCGGTATCGTCGGCGTGGGCGAGAGCCGGCACCATCAGGGCAGAGGCGAGCAGGGCAGCAGGAAACGGCAACTTCATGGGGCGGGACTTCCTTATCGAAGGGCGGGGAGCAGGGTGGGGCATTATCCAGCAGTTGGGTGACGGGCTCTAGTTGGCTGAGCGGGTCAGGCGCAAGCGCCAATTGCCGCCGTGCTGAGCGTGGCAGGCTTCATCGCAATCGAAGTGCACGCAACGCTTTAACGGCACGCTCGGGATATCTGCCTCGCGCAGGGCGGTGGCGGTGAGTTCACGCATGCGGGCGTCCAGGCCAGTTGCCAAGGCGTGCTCTTTATTGGCGCGGGTGTCAAAGACCCAGGTGATGACCAGGCTTTGCGGGAAGTCGGCGTAGTTGACGGTGTGGGTCAGCCACTCAAAACCCGGGATTTCACCTTTGGCGGTTTCGCAGGCGTCGGTGAGGGTGGCGACCAAAGCGCGTTCGATGCGGGTGGTGTCGCGTTTGGATAGGGCCATGGAGCGCTCCGAATGCAGGCAAGCGTCGCAGGTTAGCAGGGTGCGGGCGCGGTTTCAGCAGCGATGAAGCTTCCTTTTGGCTGGATTGCGGCGGTACTCGTTGATGTTCATGTGCCACACGACTACGCCTGCTGTCTCAACGCACTGATGATGAACGCATGCAGGCTATCAACCGCCTTGGACCCACGCGAGGCGCGGCTGCGCAGAATCGACACCTCCATGGGTTGGATATTTCCCAAACCGTGCTCACCGCTCAACACTTGAAGCGATGCCTGCACCGTGCACTGTGTAATCGCCGCAATCGCAAGCCCGCCCTCAACCGCCGCCACCTGGCCTGCCAGGCTGGAGCTGTTGTACACCACCTTGAATTGCCGCCCCTGCTGGGCCAGTGAATTCACCGCATAGCGCCGGGCCAGGCTTTCGCTTTCGTAGACGGCGATCGGCACCGGGTCTCGTCGCCACAGTTCGAACTGAGGCGAGCCCACCCACACCATTGGCTCATGAAACAGAAACGTCCCGCTCTGCGGCGAGTCTCTGGACACCAGCGCCAGGTCCAGGTCGCCGCTGCGCAGGCGTGGGATGAGTGCGGTGGACTGTTCGCAGGTCAGCTCTATATCGACGCCGGCGTAACGCGGCGCAAAGCGTTTGAGCACAGGCGTGAGGTACTTGGCCGCGTAATCCTCGGCGACACCCAGGCGGATCCGCCCGGTCAACGTTTCACCATGAAACGCCGCCTGGGTCTCGGCATGCAGGGCTAGCATGCGCCGCGCGTAGCCGAGCAGCGTTTGGCCGTCATCGGTCAGTTGCAGGTGCCTGGGGCCACGGTTCAGCAAGGGGCGCCCCAGTGCGGTCTCGAGCTTCTTCATCTGCATGCTCACGGCCGACTGCGAACGGTTGACCTCATGGGCTGCGCCGGACAGGGAGCCTGCATCCACCACCGCGACAAAACACTTGAGCCAATCGATTTGCAAATCACTGGAAGGCATCGGGCTGACCTCTATTCGTTAATCGAATGGCTGTTGCGTGAATTATGCGCTTTTCAGGAGAAATGTCCGCATCGCAAGATGCTGGCTTGAACCAAAACCTAGCGGACAGACCATGCCCTTCGACACCTGGTTGCTGTACCTGTTTACCTGCTTTGGCATCGCAGTAGTGCCTGGGCCCAATGCCTTGCTGGCGCTAACCCATGGCGCGATTTACGGGCAGCGCAGAACGCTGTTCACCATCAGCGGCGGCGTGCTCGGCTTTGCCTTCGTACTGTCGCTGTGCGCCTTGGGCCTGGGCGCGCTGATCCAGGCCTCGGCCACCTGGTTCACGGCCTTGAAGATTGCGGGCGGGCTTTATCTAATCTGGCTGGGCTTCGGGCTGTGGCGATCCGCACCCGTCAGCCTGGAGACCTCTGGTATGCCCAGCCTGCGGCGTTGGTCGCTGTTCCGCCAAGGGTTGGTGTCAGCCATTTCAAACCCCAAGGCGCTGTTGTTGTTCACCGCGTTTATCCCACCGTTCCTGGACCCGCACAGGAACCTCATTGCGCAAACAGCCGCCATTGCGCTGACCTACGCCGTGGTGGAGTTTTTTGTGGAATTCATGGTGGCCAGTGCTGCCAACCGGGTCCGGCCTTGGCTGGCGCGAACCGGGCGGCGCTTTAATAAGGTGTGTGGTGGGTTCTTTGTGCTGTTTGGGGTGGCTTTGCCGATTCACAGCTGAGGGCAGGGCGGCGAGTTCGTAGGGGGCAACCGTTGATGCGATCGGCACCGAACGTCTGCCCATAGCGCGTGGTCATAGCTTTGCTGATACGCTGCTAATAGCTCAATGCCATTCCCTTGGTAGTCCCATGAAAACCCTACGCACCGCCTTTCCGGGAGCCTTTCCCCGTGTTGCCTCCCGTGACTCGGAAACTGCGCTGTCGGACATCGAATTCCTGCACCGCATCAGCCTCGACCTGATCGGCGAACAAGACCTCGAAGCCCTCTACGGCAAAATCGTTGACGCCGCGGTATCCATCACCGGCTCGCAATTCGGCACCATGCAGCTGCTATGCCCCCAAGGCCATCCCTCCGGCCATGGCGGCGAACTGCAACTGCTGTGCTCACGGGGCCTGCCGCCCGAGGCCGTAGGGTTCTGGCAATGGGTGAGCCCCTTCGCCTACAGCAGCTGCACCATGGCCCTGCAACTGGGCCAGCGCGCCATCATCCCCGACTTCGAAGAATGGGCCGACATTGCCGGTACCGACGACCTGATCGCCTTCCGCCGCGCAGGCATCCGTTCGGCCCAGACCACCCCGTTGCGCTCTCGTGACGGTCGCCTGCTCGGCATGATCTCCACCCACTGGAGCACACCGCACCAGCCGTCCGACCGTGACCTGCGCCTGCTCGACATCCTCGCGCGTCAAGCCGCTGACCTGCTGGAGCGCACCATCGCCGACGAAGCCCTGCGCGAAGCCCAAGCCGAACTGCGTGCCCTTAACGAAACCCTCGAACAACGCGTGGCCGAACGCACCGCCATGCTGATGCAGGCCGAAGAAAAACTGCGCCAATCGCAAAAAATGGAAGCGGTCGGCCAACTCACCGGCGGCCTCGCCCACGACTTCAACAACCTGCTCGCCGGCATCTCCGGCGCGCTTGAACTGATGGATCGCCGCATCCACCAGGGCCGCCTCTGCGACGTCGACAAATACATGGTTGCCGCGCAAGGTTCGGCCAAACGCGCCGCTGTCCTCACCCAACGCCTGCTGGCGTTCTCCCGCCGGCAAACCCTGGAACCCCGCGCCACCAACGTCAACACCCTGATGTACGGTATGGCCGAACTCATCCAACGCACCGCCGGCCCTGGCATCCAGATCGAAACCACCGGCGCCCCTGATGCGTGGACCACCTTCGTTGACGTCAGCCAATTGGAAAACGCCCTGCTCAACCTGTGCATCAATGCGCGCGACGCCATGCCAGAAGGCGGCCGCATCCTGCTGGAAACCAGCAACCGCTGGCTCGACCACGATGCCGCCCGTGCCTACGACCTTAGCGAAGGCTCCTACCTGTGCCTGAGCGTTACCGACACCGGCGCCGGTATGTCCCCCGAGGTGATGGCGCATGTGTTTGAGCCGTTTTTTACCACCAAGCCTATTGGCCAGGGCACGGGGTTGGGGTTGTCCATGATCTATGGGTTTGCCCAGCAGTCGGGTGGGCAGGTGCATGTTCAATCCGCAGTGGGTGAGGGCACGTGCGTGTCCCTCTACCTTCCACGCCACCACGGCGCTGCGCCGGGTGATGAGCTGGCACCCGGGCAGGCGCCATTGGAGATTGCGCAGCATGGCGAGACCGTGTTGCTGGTGGACGATGAGTCCACCGTGCGTATGTTGCTCGCGGATGTGCTGGGAGAGTTGGGCTACACCGTGATTGAAGCGGCGGACAGCGCAGCCGGGCTGAAACTGCTGCGTTCGGACGTGCATATTGATTTGCTGGTGACAGACGTGGGGTTGCCAGGCGGTATGAATGGCAGGCAGATGGCCGAAGCAGGGATGGATTTGCGGCCAGGATTGAAGACGTTGTTTATCACCGGGTATGCAGAGAACGCGGTGATGGGGTATGGGCAGTTGGGTGCCGGGATGGGGGTGTTGACGAAGCCGTTTGCGGTTGAGGCGCTAGGAGGGAGGGTTCGGGAGTTGTTGGGGAGGTAGCTCAAATGGCTGCCTGTTCCCTAGGGTGAGTTGTAAGAACAGTCGGTTTCAGAGACTTCTTCATATTATTGCGTTGCCCATCATGAGCAGGGCTAAAGAGTCAGTGAAATCAATTCAGTTTTACTCACGCTTTTGTCAGCCTACACTGCACCTTAATAAAAGATATTATTTATATCGCTGAGTCAATCGCCAAGTAAACACTCGAGGGCGATTGGGTTTCGGGCATTAGGGTGTCAGATTAAAATGAATGAAGCCTTTACATTTTCCATCAAGAGTATTCGTTTCGACGAACATTATCATCCCTCTGAAAATACGCGTATTACCACGAACTTCGCTAACTTGGCCAGAGGCAAGAGCCGCCAAGAAAACTTGCGCAATACCTTGCGAATGATTGACAACCGTTTCAATGCCTTGGCGCATTGGGATAATCCCACGGCCGATCGTTATGCTGTCGAACTTGAAATTATCTCCGTTGAGATGGGCGTTGATGAAGGCCATGGCGGCAATACCGTACCGTTGATCGAAGTATTGAAAACGAATATCGTCGATCGAAAAACCAATGAGCGCATTGAAGGCATTGTCGGGAATAATTTTTCCTCATATGTTCGAGATTATGACTTCAGTGTGGTGTTGCTTGGGCACAACCAAGGCAAGCCCGAATTCAGCACGCCCGATAACTTTGGTGATTTGCATGGAAAACTATTCAAGTATTTCGTGAGCTCAAAAGCCTATGCGGATCATTTCAATAAGCCGCCGGTTATTTGCCTCAGTGTTTCGAGTAGCAGGACTTATCACCGAACTGAAAACCAGCACCCCGTGCTGGGTGTTGAGTATGAGCAGGATCAGTATTCGTTAACCGATGAGTACTTCCAGAAAATGGGTTTGAAAGTTCGTTATTTCATGCCGTCCAATAGTGTTGCGCCGCTGGCATTTTATTTCTCAGGCGATTTGCTGGGTGATTACACTACTCTTGAGCTGGTCAGTACCATTAGCACAATGGACACGTTCCAGAAAATCTACCGACCTGAAATCTACAACGCCAATTCTGCAGCCGGAAAATGCTATCAACCCAGTTTGAAGCATCAGGATTATTCATTGACGCTCATTGTCTATGACCGAGAAGAGCGCAGCCGGCTGGCCGTTGAGCAGGGACGGTTCGTTGAAGAACACTTCATCAAACCGTATCAAGCGACGCTGGAACAATGGTCGGCTCACTGCACGCTTTGATTCATTAAACGTACAAGGTTATCTGTAATGAAGAAGTTATTACCTACCTCAACGGCAGGCAGCTTGCCTAAACCTTCTTGGCTTGCGCAGCCCGAGACACTTTGGTCGCCCTGGAAATTGCAGGATGAGGCGTTAGTTGAGGGCAAGCACGATGCATTGCGTTTGTCATTGCATGAACAGCAACACGCCGGGATCGATATCGTCAGCGATGGCGAACAAACACGTCAGCACTTTGTCACTACGTTTATTGAGCACCTCAGCGGCGTAGATTTCGAAAAGCGTGAGACCGTTAGAATTCGCGATCGCTACGATGCGAGTGTACCGACGGTGGTAGGTGCTGTGGCGCGCCAAAAGCCTGTGTTTGTCGAAGACGCCAAGTTTCTACGTCAGCAAACCAAGCAACCCATCAAGTGGGCGCTGCCAGGTCCAATGACCATGATTGATACGCTGTATGACAACCACTATAAAAGCCGCGAAAAACTGGCTTGGGAATTCGCCAAGATTCTCAATCAAGAAGCGCGGGAGCTGGAGGCCGCGGGCGTTGATATCATCCAGTTCGATGAACCCGCCTTTAACGTGTTCTTTGATGAAGTGAACGAGTGGGGCATTGCCACACTGGAAAGGGCGATCGAAGGCCTCAAGTGTGAAACCGCTGTGCATATTTGTTATGGATACGGCATCAAAGCCAATACGGATTGGAAAAAAACGCTGGGATCTGAGTGGCGACAATATGAAGAGGCCTTCCCCAAGCTGCAAAAATCCAGCATCGATATCGTCTCGCTGGAATGCCACAACTCTCACGTCCCAATGGATCTGATTGAGCTCATCCGAGGCAAAAAAGTCATGGTCGGGGCTATTGATGTGGCCTCCAATACTATTGAAACACCCGAGGAAGTCGCCAATACGTTGCGCAAGGCACTTGAGTTTGTCGATGCCGACAAACTCTATCCTTGCACCAACTGTGGCATGGCGCCTTTATCTCGTGGTGTCGCAAGAGGCAAGTTAAGTGCGTTAAGCGCAGGTGCTGAAATAGTCCGACGAGAACTGTTGAACTCGCGTTGAACCGACGTCGAAAGTGGTGTGTGGGAAGGGACGCAGTCGGTCGAACAATGAACGATCCGCTGTGGGCCCTCCGTGGCACTTTCGAGTGGTACTCCCTATCCAGGATTTGCTATGTCACTTTCCAGTACTGCTATCGAGCCATTGAGCTTTCGCGAAGCGCTCGGGCACTACGCATCCGGTATCACAGTGATTACCTCACACATTGATGGCGAGCCAATTGGCTTCACGTGCCAGTCGTTCTATAGCGTGTCGATGAGCCCGCCACTGGTGTCATTCAGCGTCATGTCCAGTTCGGCCAGCTATCCCAAGATTCGCCAGGCGGGCCGGTTTGCAGTCAATATCCTGTCGGGTGAGCAGGTCAGGATTTCCAACCAGTTCGCTCGGCGAGGTACCGACAAATGGCTTGATGTCGATTGGCAGGCGTCGCCGCTGGGTAATCCAATCATTGCCGGCAGCCTGCACTGGCTTGATTGTGAAATTCACGCGGAACATGCTGCAGGTGATCACCTGATCGTTATCGGTGAGGTAAAAGCGCTGAACCTGCAAGAAACCGCAACTGCTCAGCCATTGCTGTATTTCAAAGGGCAATATCGCGACATCGCCGTGCATAAGGCGATTTCGATGGGATGAGGCGCGGTCATGAAAACAGCCCCTTGATGGAGATATCGGTCTACCATGCCTCCCCGGCAGTGGTTCCATGCGCTACCGATCTCTCTCTTGCAAGGTATCGCTCATGTCCATCGACCAAATCAGCCTGCCCAAAGGCGTAGGCCCTCACGCCACCAAGCTCTTTGACGCAATCACCGGCGCCGCCACCCACGAAGAACTTAACCGTGCAGGCGGTAAAGCCGAAGGTTTCGTGCTGGGGTTGGAGTCCACCAAAGCCATCAAAAGCCAGATCGCCGAGTCGTTGTATGTGGTTTACGATGACGCGGCGACCCATCGGGCCAGTGAACTGAAGGCGACCGCGCGCCACGCTTAAAGGACTGCACATGACATTGACCGTCGACACCTTACTCAAACTGGCCATGGCCAATCCCGTCAACGCCGAAATCACTGCGCGCCTGCCTGCCTTGGGCTTGGACCAGTGTTTTCTGACGGCAGGCTGTCTGTTCCAGGCCGTGTGGAATCATCAGTCGAATTTGCCTGCTGACCAAGGGGTGAAGGACTACGACGTGTTCTATTTCGATACGGACGTGTCCTACGAGGCAGAGGATGCGGTCATTCGTGCGGCAGAGGCGTTGTTCCAGGACCTGGGTGTTAATGTCGAGGTGAAGAACCAGGCGCGGGTGCACCTTTGGTATGGGCAGCGGTTTGGCCGGCCTTACCCGCAATTGCACACGGCCAAGCAGGGGATTGATCGCTACCTGGTAGCGGGCACGTGCATCGGTTTGGAGGTGGCGACGGGCGAGGTGTATGCGCCGTATGGGCTGGAGGATGTGGAGCAGGGCGTGCTGCGGATCAACCCGGTGCATCCAGAGCAGGCGTTGTTTGAGGCGAAGGCCAAGAGTTATCAGGCGCGCTGGCCCTGGCTCAAGATTGTGTAGCCTGCCGCCTGGCAGTGAACTTTTACCCGTCTACCACACGTCCAAGCTGAAACACCCAGCCAAGGACCGACCATGACCTTCTTCATCTTCCTGCTCGCCTGCGCCGCCGCCGCCAGCACCGGCGTCCTCTTCAAGCCAGGTGCCTGGTACGAATCCCTGGTCAAGCCCAGCTTTACCCCGCCCAACTGGCTGTTCCCGGTGGCGTGGACGATCATCTACCTGTTATTGGCCTGGGCCGGTTACCGCCTAAGTTTGATCCCGGGCAGCCAGGTTGTATTGGCGCTGTGGGCGGCGCAGATTGCGTTGAATACCCTGTGGACGCCGGTATTTTTCGGCGCGCATCGCATCCTGGCGGGCATGGTGATTCTGGCGGTGCTGTGGCTCACCGTGGCGGCAATGGTGGTGCTGGCGGTGCGCCTGGATTTGATCACCGGCTTGATCCTGTTCCCTTACCTGGCGTGGCTGTGCGTGGCGGCGGCGTTGAATTTTTCGATCTTGCGGAATAACCGCTGATGGCTCACAACCTGTGGCCTGCCAGCGACGCGGAACTGGACGAGATGCGTCGTTTCAACAAGAAGCTCGCGTGGATGCCGCGCTTCAAAATCCGCAATCGCGTGACCCCGCGTTTGATCCAGGCGTTGTTGCGCGTCAGTCAGAAACTCAAAAGCGCACCAGCGGTTGAAATACAGTACGCGGGCTCGGTCCCTCTGCGCATCCTGCGCCCTA
Organism: Pseudomonas sp. PGPPP1; assembly: GCF_002255865.1. NCBI lineage: Bacteria > Pseudomonadati > Pseudomonadota > Gammaproteobacteria > Pseudomonadales > Pseudomonadaceae > Pseudomonas > Pseudomonas sp. PGPPP1. The sequence goes on from NZ_NKIG01000011.1 coordinate 161,456, forward strand.
GCGGTAAACCCAAGGGCGTGGTGCTGGATATCCACGGCGGTGGTTGGGTAATCGGTAACGCGCAGATGGATGACGAGCTCAACCTGGGCATGGTCGACGCCTGCGATGTGGCAGTGGTGTCGGTGGATTATCGGCTGGCGGTCGACACGCCGGTCGAAGGCTTGCTGGAGGATTGCCTCACTGCCGCACGCTGGTTGCTGAACGCTGATGAGTTTGCGGGCCTGCCGGTGATTATCGTCGGCGAATCGGCAGGCGGGCACCTGGCGGCGGCGACGTTGCTGGCCTTGAAACAATCGCCGGAGCTGCTCAAGCGAGTGAGCGGCGCGCTGCTGTATTACGGCGTCTACGACCTGACCGGTACGCCGAGCGTACGCGCCGCTGGGCCGGATACCTTATTGCTGGACGGGCCAGGCATGGTCGACGCGCTGCGCCTGCTCACACCGGGGCTGAGCGACGATGAGCGCCGACAGCCGCCGTTGTCACCGCTGTATGGCGACTTCACTGGGTTGCCGCCGGCGTTGATGTTTGTCGGGGAATTGGACCCGCTTAAAGACGACACGCTGTTGATCGGCGAGCGATGGCCTGGGGCGCAGGTGTATCGGGTGCCGGAGGCGGCGCATGGGTTTATTCATTTTCCGGTGGGGATGGCGAGAAGTGTGTTGGCTCATGGTCGCGAGTGGATAACCCATCAATTGAGCGGCGCGATTCTAAATCCCTTGCCGTCCGAGTAACCTCTCGCCTCCCAATGTCAAAGGCAAGGAATGCACGTGAAAGTTCTGCAAGGATTCCTCGGTCTATCGGCTCTATATCTGCTGGCCGGCTGCGAGCACGTCACCGAAAAGACGTTGCGCTTCGACGTGCCCTACGGCTACTTCGAGACCGCATTGCGCCAGGACGTCGCCGGCAATGGCCAGTTGACCTGCAAGGTCACCACTGACAACCAGGACCGTGGCGAGAAGTGGGTGCCATCAGTGATCCTTGCGGCCGCCGAGGACAAGGCCGAGGACGATACGTTGTTCCTTTCCAGCTACACGCCGGCCGACAGTGACCAGCGTGTATTCAAGCTGCGCACCTTCAACAAGGCGAAGCCGGTCATCGACACCGTGTTCCAGCAGGTCCCTGACCAACGCGGGGTGTATACGCTGCGCCTGACCTGGCAAGCGGATGGGGCTATCGGTTATCAGGTTGAAAACGCTGGTACCTGGGAGGAGAAGAAGCTGGTCGCGAAGCCCGGCTTTACGGTGCGCCATGTCAGTGTGCATGCGTCGGGGATAAAGGGCAGTGCAGTGTGTGAGTTGCGTCAGTGATCATCCAGCCTGTTGTGGCGGTTGATATCCCGCAAGTGTTGACCTTCGTCCTGCAGGCCCGCGCCGAATTGTTCCCCAAGCTCAGCGCCGTCGGCATGCCGGATGACCTCGCGCAATTCGAAGCTACTTACCTACAGGGCGACGGGCGATTCTTGGTCGCCCGTAATGACGGCCAGATCGTCGCAGCCATTGGTTATCTGCCGTATGACCACCGTTTCTCCCAACTCAATTACCAAGGCCGTAAGACGGTGGAAGTGGTGCGCCTGTTTGTGTTGCCAGCCTTTCGTCGATTTGGCTTGGCAGGGCGGTTGTATCGCGCACTTGAAGCGCTGGCGCAAGCGGAGGGGGTTGAGGTGGTGTACTTGCATACCCATCCGTTTTTGCCGGGGGCGATTGATTTCTGGGTGAGGCAGGGGTTTGCGTTGGTGGATGTCGAGGCGGATGTGGTGTGGCAGACGACGCATATGCAGCGATTGCTTTAGGAATCTGTGGGAGCGGGTGTTTTTGTAATCGTGATCGGTCAGTGCGAACGTAGCCGCAGAATCTGCGCCCCGTCGAACGGGTCTGTCAGGTAATGCGCCTGTACCCCAAACGTGTCTTGCAACCGTTGCGGCGTGAGCACCTCCATCGGCTTGCCCAGTGCCACTAACCGTCCGCGATCCAGCACCGCCAGGCGATCACAGGTCAGTGCCTGGTTCAGGTCATGCAGGGCGATCAGCGTTGTGACCGGCAGCCCTTGAACCCCTTTGAGAATCGCCAACTGATGCTGGATATCCAGGTGATTGGTCGGCTCATCCAGCAACAAAATCTGCGGCCGTTGCGCCAAGGCGCGGGCGATGTGCACGCGTTGGCGTTCGCCGCCGGAGAGGCTGCGCCAGGCGCGTTGGCTCAGGTGGGTGGCGTCTACATCGTGCAAGGCCTGGCGCACGATGGCGTCGTCTTCGACGGACCAGGGGCTCAGCGCCGACAGCCAGGGCGTGCGGCCCAAGGCCACGGCGTCGAACACGCGGATGGCGTCGTCGGTGTTGGCCTGTTGCTCCACCACCGCCAAATGCTGCGCGATCGTGCGGCGAGACAACTGCCCCAAGCGTTGGCCGCCCAGCAGGACCTCGCCGCACGCCGGTGCTCGCAACCCGGCCAGCAGCTTGAGCAGGGTGGATTTGCCGGAGCCGTTTGGCCCGACGATGCCGAGGGTTTCGCCTTGTTGCACGTCCAGGTGAATGTCGCGCAGCAACTCGGCGTCGCGCACCTTGAAGCCCAGGGCGCGGCAACTGATCACGCTCATCGTGCGTTTCTCCGGCCGATCAGAATCAGTGCAAACACCGGCGCGCCGACCAATGCGGTGACCACGCCGACCGGAATCACCTGGCCCTTGATCAACGTGCGCGACAGCACATCCGCCGCAATCAAAAACAAAGCGCCGCCCAACGCACTCGCAGGCAGCAAGCGCGAATGCCCGGTCCCCAACAGCAGGCGCACGGCATGGGGGATCACCAGCCCCACAAAGCCAATGGAGCCGACAATCGACACCATCACCGCTGTCACCAACGCCGCGCAGCCCACCAGCACAAACTGCACACGCCGCACCGGAATGCCCAGCGACGCCGCCGAGTCGGTGCCAAAAGTAAACGCATCCAGCGCGCGACGATGCCACAGGCACACCGCCAACCCTGCGACCGCCACCGGCACCGCCAGCCATACGGAAGGCCAGCGTACGCCACTGAGGTTGCCCAGCAGCCAGAACATGATGCCGCGCGCCTGTTCAGAGCTGGCGGACTTGGTGATGAGGAACGCGGTGAGTGAATTGAACAGCTGCGAACCGGCGATGCCGGCGAGGATGATCTGCCCGGTGCTGCTGGACGAACCGCTGGCGCGCGCCAGCAAAATCACCAGCGCAAACGCCGCCATCGCACCGACAAATGCGCCAGCGGACAACGAAATCAAACCGCCGCCCACGCCCATCAGCGCCACTAACACCGCACCGGTTGAGGCGCCGGCGCTGATGCCCAGCAAATACGGATCTGCCAGCGGGTTGCGCAGCAATGACTGCAGAATCACCCCGCACGTCGCCAGCCCGGCCCCACATGCGGCGGCGACCAGGGCGCGGGTCAGACGGTAATTCCACACCACGCCTTCATCGATTGGGTCCAGCACATAACCGGCGGCCCACAGTTTGTTGGCCAGTACCTGCAGCACTACCTGGGGCGAGATGGCTGTTTCGCCGATGGCCACGCCGGCGAGTACGGCAACCACGAGCAGGGCCAGGGCGAGTAGGGTGCGGATCATTTGGGCAGGTCGTAGCCGTCGATGGCCGTGGCCAGTTGTTCAAGGCCGTCGAACATGCGGATGCTGGCCTGCAATGCCAGGGCGTCGAGGATGATGATGCGATTGTTTTTCACCGCGTCCATGTTGCGGGTGACCGGGTCGCTGCGCAGGAAGGCGAGTTTCTTTTCATGGTCGTCGGCGGGGTAGCGGCGGCGGTCCATGCGCGCGATCACCAAAAAGGTCGGGTTGGCCTTGGCGATGGTCTCCCACCCGACGGCGGGCCACTCTTCATCTGACTGCACCACGTTGTGCAGGCCAAGCGTCTCCAGCATGAATTGCGGAATGCCTTTGTGGCCAGCCACGTAAGGGTCGCTGGCCATTTCGGAGCTGGAGAACCATACCAAGGCGCTGGCTTGCTTAAGGCCTTTGCCCTGCGCGGTGGCGATGGATTTGGCCAGGCGCGCCTTGAGTTCGTCATTCAGCTGTTGGCCGCGATCCTGGACGTCGAAGATCTCAGCCAACTGGCTGATACTTTTGTAGATCGTCTCAATGCGGAACGGCTCCAGGCGCGTGCCGTCGGCGCCCACCAGGTTGTCCTTGCCTTCGCAGTCGGAGGGCAGCAGGTAGGTGGGGATTTTCAATTCGTGGAACTGCTCGCGAGTACCGACCATGCCTTGGGGGCCGACTACCCATTCCAGTTCGGCGGCTACCAGTTGCGGGCGCTTGGCGATCACCGCTTCGAAGCTCGGCTCGTTGTTGGCCAGGCGTTCGATCTTATCGTTCTGCGCTTTGAACTGCGGCAATACGTTGTTGAACCACAACGAAGTGCCGACCACTGTATCGCCCACGCCCAAGGCGTAGAGCATCTCGGTGGCAGCCTGGCCGATGGTCACGCTGCGCGCGGGCGCTTGCTGGAAGGTGAGGCTGCTGCCGCAGTTTTCCACTGTCAGCGGGTAGTGAGTGGGCGCGGCCTGGGCCAGGGCGCAGAAGCCAAGGCCGGTGAGCAGGGCGGTAACGCGTGGCAGCATGGGGCAATCTCCGTGAGAACCGTACAGTGAGCTGGGGAGGTACGGTGTGGAAATACAGCCATGAACGCTGCCGAGGGGCAGGGCAAGGATGTCCTTCCCGGACACCCCGCCGGTGAGTCATAACGCTTGGCCGGCAGGTCTCCTGACTCATGCGTCATCGCCAGGCTCCGGCCTTCCCGGACGGGGTCCAGTGGCATTGAGGAGCAGGCTCGGCACTTACAGTTGCGGGGGCAGTTCCGATTGACGCGAGGGGTCGCGCTTCGGATTCCCTATTAGTCCCGTTTGGGAACCGGCGCGGTATGGTAGTCGATCACAGTGATTTACGGGAACTTTGTAGTGAGCGGGCTTGCCCGCGCTGGGGGGCGACGCCGCCCTAAACCCAGGCGCCTCGGTTTTTCTGAAACACCTCAGCGGCCTTGTTGGGGCGGCTTCGCCCCCCAGCGCGGGGCAAGCCCGCTCACTACAGGTTATTTGCGGTCTAGCCACACAGTCTGCGCGTTGCAGAACTCGCGTACGCCGAAGTGCGACAGCTCACGGCCAAAGCCGCTTTTCTTGATCCCGCCAAAGGCTACCCGTGGGTCGGACACGCTGAACGCGTTGACGAAGATCCCGCCGGTTTCCAGTTGATTAGCGATGTCCCGAGCCTTTGCGGCATCGGTGGTGAAGATGCTGGCGGTGAGGCCGAACTCGCTGTCGTTGGCCAGGGCCACGGCATGGTCGGCGTCGCGGGCGGTGATGATCGATGCCACCGGGCCGAACAGTTCCTGTTTGAACGAGGTCATCTGGTCGGTGACGTCTGCCAATACAGTCGGCTCATAGTAGTTGCCTGCGCCTGCGACTTTATTGCCGCCCAGCAGCAGGGTGGCGCCTTCTTCCAGGGTGGCCTGGACCTGGCCGTGCAGCTCGTCGCGCAGGTCGAAGCGGGCCATCGGGCCGATGTAGGTGGCGGCAGACGTCGGGTCGCCCATCACCAGCGCACGGCTGGCCTCCAGGAACTTGGCGGTGAAGGCGTCCACCACACCGGCTTCGATGATCAGGCGCTTGGCGGCGGCGCAGACTTGGCCGCTGTTTTGGAAGCGGCCGATCAGCGCGGCTTGCACGGCAGCGTCGAGGTCGGCGTCGTTGAGCACGATGAACGGGTCGGAGCCGCCCAGTTCCAGCACGCATTTTTTCAGCGCGGCGCCGGCTTGGGAGCCGATGGCGATACCGGCACGTACACTGCCGGTGAGGGTGACGGCAGCGACGCGAGGGTCGGCGATGGCTTTGGACACGCCTTCGTTGGTCACGTTGACCACTTCAAAAATACCTTCGGCAAAACCGGCTTTTTGGAAGGCTTGCTGGATCAGGTACGCGCTGCCCATCACGTTCGGTGCATGTTTGAGCACAAAGGTGTTACCGGCGAGCAGGGTCGGTACTGCACCGCGCAGTACTTGCCAGACCGGGAAGTTCCACGGCATCACGGCGAAGATCGGGCCCAGTGGGCGGTATTCGATCTGCGCGCTGCCGTTGTCCACCAGGGTGGGTTCCGGGGCGAGCATGGCCGGGCCGTGGGCGGCGTACCACTCGCTGAGCTGGGCGCATTTTTCGATTTCGGCGCGGGCCTGGGCGATGGGTTTGCCCATTTCCAGGGTGATCATCTGCGCCATGTCTTCGGCTTGTTCACGCAGTGCAGCGGCCAGGCCCAGCAGCAGTTCGGCGCGCTGGCTTACCGGTTGGCGGCGCCAGGTGCGGAACGCGGCGGTGGTGCGGTCCAGGGCGGCATCCAGTTGCGACTCGCTTTCGTACGGGTAGCTGCCGACGGTTTCGCCGTTGGTAGGGTTGATCGAAAGGGCGTGGGTGGTTGCGTTCATGGCACCGTCCTGCTGAATGAGTGGGTTGAGTTCAGCCTACGGGGCTATCTCTTTTCTGGAAACTGAATAATATTAAGCAATACATTCACGATTGGAGAATGACGTGGACCTGGTGCAGTTGGAAATCTTCAAGGCCGTTGCCGAGCAAGGCAGTATCAGCGCCGCCGCACAGTTGATTCATCGCGTGCCGTCGAACCTGACCACGCGCATCAAGCAACTGGAACAGGACCTGGGCGTTGAGTTGTTCATTCGCGAGAAAAGCCGTCTGCGGTTGTCGCCGGCCGGCTGGAATTTCCTGGGCTATGCGCGGCGTATCCTCGACCTGGTGCAGGAGGCCCGCGCCACGGTGGCAGGGGAGGAGCCCCAAGGCGCATTTGCGTTGGGCTCGCTGGAAAGCACCGCAGCGGTGCGTATTCCGGCGTTGTTGGCGGCCTATAACCAGAAGCACACCAAGGTCGAATTGGACCTGAGCACCGGGCCGTCGGGCACCATGATCGAAGGCGTGCTGTCAGGGCGCCTGGCGGCGGCGTTTGTCGACGGGCCGGTGTTGCATGCAACGCTGGAAGGTGTGGCGGTGTTTGAAGAAGAGATGGTGGTGATCGCCCCGCTGCATCACGCACCGATCACGCGTGGGCAGGATGTGAACGGCGAGAACATCTACACCTTCCGTTCGAACTGCTCGTACCGGCACCACTTTGAGCGCTGGTTTTCACAGGATGGCGCGGTGCCGGGCAAGATTTTCGAGATCGAGTCGTACCACGGGATGTTGGCGTGTGTCAGTGCGGGTGCGGGTTTGGCGCTGATGCCTCGCAGCATGCTGGAAAGCATGCCGGGGTTTGCGGCGGTGAGTGTGTGGCCGCTGGCGGATAGCTTTCGGATCTTGCACACCTGGCTGATCTGGCGGCGGGGGACTGTGTCGCAGAGCCTTAACAGCTTCGTAAAACTGCTGGAAGAACGCGATTTGGTAGCGCCCTAGATCCATTTTTGATCTTCATCAGCCGCCAAATTGCAGGGTGCCCATGGCCAGTTTTGCCATGATCGCTGTCGCGCCCAACTGCACCAACCACAACGCCAACCCGCCGAGGAACACCCCCAGCGCCACTTGCAACACCAGGCTTTTCTGGCGCTTGGGTTGAGGCGCGCGCGGGGCATAGTCATCCAGTTCGTCGCGGTCGGCGCGCAGGTCCAGGTCGTCGTTTCTCATAGGTCTCTCACAGCAAAGGGGCGGGCAAGGTTCAGTCTAGGAGCTGGGGACAAAAAAGGGGAAACCATCGGCTTCCCCTCCTGTGCAACGGCTACAGGCTTACAGCACCTGAACGATTGCCTTTGTGACCGCGTCAATGTTCGACTGGTTCAACGCCGCGACACAGATACGGCCAGTGTCGAGGGCGTAGATGCCGAACTCGCTGCGCAGACGAGTGACCTGCTCAACGGTCAGGCCGGAGTAGGAGAACATCCCACGCTGGCGGCCGACGAAGCTGAAGTCGTGGCCCGGAGCAGCCTTGGCCAGTTCGGCCACCATCTGCTCGCGCATGCCACGGATGCGCAGGCGCATTTCAGCCAGTTCGGCTTCCCACTGGGCGCGCAGCTCAGGGCTGTTGAGCACCGCGGCAACAATCGCTGCACCGTGGGTAGGCGGGTTGGAGTAGTTGGTGCGGATCACACGCTTGACCTGAGACAGGATGCGCGCGCTTTCTTCCTTGGACTCGCCGACGATTGACAGTGCGCCCACACGTTCGCCGTACAGGGAGAACGATTTGGAGAACGAGCTGGACACAAAGAAGGTCAGGCCCGACTCAGCAAACAGGCGCACCGCAGCCGCGTCTTCGTGGATGCCGTCGCCAAAGCCTTGGTAGGCCATGTCGAGGAACGGCACCAGGTTCTTTGCCTTGACCACGTCCAGCACGTTCTGCCAGTCGGCTGGGCTCAGGTCGACGCCGGTCGGGTTGTGGCAGCAGGCGTGCAGCACCACGATGGACTGTGGGGGCAGGGCGTTGAGGTCTTCGAGCAGGCCGGCACGGTTCACGTCGTGGGTGGCGGCGTCGTAGTAGCGATAGTTCTGCACCGGGAAGCCGGCGGTTTCGAACAGCGCGCGGTGGTTTTCCCAGCTTGGGTCGCTGATGGCGACGACGGCGTCTGGCAGCAGTTGCTTGAGGAAGTCAGCGCCGATCTTCAGGGCGCCGGTGCCGCCAACGGCCTGCACGGTGGTAACGCGGCCAGCGCTCAGCAAAGGCGATTGCTCGCCAAATAGCAGGGTTTGCACGGCTTTGTCATAAGCTGCGATGCCATCGATGGGCAGGTAGCCACGAGCGGCGTGTTGCGCCACGCGAATGGCTTCCGCTTCGGCAACGGCACGCAAGAGTGGAATCTTCCCCTCCTCGTTGCAGTAAACGCCCACGCCAAGGTTGACCTTGGCGGTTCGTGTATCGGCGTTGAATGCTTCGTTGAGGCCCAGGATAGGATCGCGTGGTGCCATTTCGACAGCGGAGAACAGGCTCATTTTTGCGGCAGCTCTATGGGGGATAGGAGGGACGTGTCGCGCTCCAGCCGAATGCACTAGAGCGGTGCACAAACGGGGAGCTAGTATAGAGGCCATCACGGCGCAGGGCGACAACCGAAACGGCTTTTCGGCCAAGTTTTTCGGTTTATTTGCTGACCGTTAGTCTTATTGCAACATTGAACGTGGACGGGGTGTCAGACGATTGCCTTGAAACCCGTCACATTCGCCACCACTTCTATGCCTATCATGGTTTTTTCCTACGACCCGCTCTGAATCTTCGCGGGAAGTGGCCTTTTTCGTCCCCGACGGGTTTACAGTCCGGGGTGACTTCACGAGGTACGTTATGTCGGATTTCCAACTAGTCACCCGTTTTGAACCCGCCGGCGATCAGCCGGAAGCCATTCGCCAGATGGTCGAAGGCATCGAGGCCGGCCTGGCCCACCAGACGCTGCTCGGGGTGACCGGTTCGGGCAAGACGTTCAGCATTGCCAACGTGATCGCACAGGTCAACCGCCCCACCTTGGTGCTGGCGCCGAACAAAACCCTGGCCGCGCAGTTGTACGGCGAGTTCAAGTCGTTCTTCCCGAACAACGCGGTGGAATACTTCGTCTCCTATTACGACTACTACCAGCCTGAAGCCTACGTGCCGTCGTCCGATACCTTTATCGAGAAGGACGCCTCGATCAACGACCATATCGAGCAAATGCGCTTGTCGGCCACCAAGGCGCTGCTGGAGCGCAAGGACGCGATCATCGTCACCACGGTGTCGTGCATCTACGGCTTGGGCAGTCCGGAAACCTATTTGAAGATGGTGCTGCACGTCGACCGTGGCGACAAACTTGACCAGCGTGAACTGCTACGGCGCCTGACGAGCCTGCAATACACCCGCAACGATATGGACTTCGCCCGCGCCACGTTCCGCGTGCGTGGCGATGTGATCGACATCTACCCAGCCGAATCCGACCTGGAAGCGATCCGCATCGAGCTGTTCGACGATGAAGTGGAGAGCCTGTCGGCCTTCGACCCGCTGACCGGCGAGGTCATCCGCAAGTTGCCGCGCTTCACCTTCTATCCGAAAAGCCACTACGTCACTCCCCGCGAAACGCTGATGGGTGCCATCGAAGGCATCAAGGTCGAGCTGGCCGAGCGCCTGGACTACCTGCGCGCCAACAACAAGCTGGTGGAAGCCCAGCGCCTGGAGCAGCGTACCCGCTTCGACCTGGAGATGATTCTGGAGTTGGGCTACTGCAACGGCATCGAAAACTACTCGCGCTACTTGTCGGGTCGTGATTCCGGCGCGGCGCCGCCGACCTTGTATGACTACCTGCCGGACGATGCGCTGTTGGTGATCGACGAGTCCCACGTCAGCGTGCCGCAAGTGGGCGCCATGTATAAGGGCGACCGTTCGCGGAAAGAGACGTTGGTGGAGTACGGCTTCCGCCTGCCGTCGGCGTTGGATAACCGGCCGATGCGCTTTGATGAGTGGGAAGCCATCAGCCCACAGACCATCTTCGTGTCTGCCACGCCTGGCAACTACGAGGCCGAGCATGCGGGTCGTGTGATCGAGCAGTTGGTGCGCCCAACCGGCTTGGTAGACCCGCAAATCGAAATTCGCCCGGCGCTGACCCAGGTCGATGACTTGCTCTCGGAAATCACCAAGCGTGTGGCCCTGGAAGAGCGGGTGCTGGTCACCACGCTGACCAAGCGCATGTCTGAGGACCTCACCGACTACCTAGCCGACCACGGCGTGCGCGTGCGCTACCTGCACTCGGACATCGACACCGTGGAGCGCGTGGAAATCATCCGCGACTTGCGCCTGGGCACCTTCGATGTGCTGGTGGGGATCAACCTGCTGCGTGAAGGTTTGGACATGCCGGAGGTGTCGCTGGTGGCGATCCTCGATGCAGACAAGGAAGGCTTCCTGCGTTCCGAGCGCTCGCTGATCCAGACCATCGGCCGTGCTGCGCGTAACCTCAATGGCCGGGCGATTCTCTACGCGGACCGCATCACCGGCTCCATGGAGCGAGCGATTGGCGAGACCGAGCGCCGTCGTGACAAGCAAATTGCCTTTAACCTGGAGCACGGGATCACGCCCAAGGGTGTGTTCAAGGACGTTGCCGACATCATGGAAGGCGCCACTGTGCCCGGCTCGCGCAGCAAGAAGCGCAAGGGCATGGCCAAGGCCGCCGAGGAAAGCGCCAAGTACGAGAACGAACTGCGCTCGCCGAGTGAGATCACCAAGCGCATTCGCCAGTTGGAAGAGAAGATGTACCAGTTGGCGCGGGATCTGGAGTTTGAAGCGGCGGCGCAGACGCGCGATGAGATTGGCAAGTTGCGCGAGCGCTTGTTGGCTGTCTGAAACGGCACCTTACGTGCGCCTATTGGCAGTCTGAAATCGTCCGTTTCCTACATTTTTGCGGATACCTCCTTGTGATAATTCGGCCCCTTACGGGCCGTGCAGGGAGGGAAAATGATGAGCAATGGAGGGGTTGCACTGACGGCAGCAGGTGGGCGCATCTTTGTGGTGAGTACCCTGTTTTTGAGCCTTGTCGGTTGCATTGGCATGCATCAGCCTGCTGGGCTGGGGATAAAGTGGTTGCCGGCGTGCGAGGCTATTGCTGCCGCTGGCCTGGACCCTGAAGTTTTTTCCCGAACCCAGTGCGGCATCGTCACCGTGCCGCTGGACCATCTGAACCCAAAAGCCGGCACCTTGGCCCTGGACATCACCCGCGTTAACGCCAGGTGGCCTTATAAGCGTGAAGGGGCCGTATTCACTAACCCGGGCGGGCCTGGCTCGTTTGGTAATAGCACGTTCACCCTGGTATTGGCGTCAGTGTGGAAGCGCTTTGGCGATGACTCCGGGGTGGAGGCCTTTCGGCATTTGGTCGATGCCTACGATGTGATCGGGATTACACCGCGAGGGCATGGCAGTCAGAGGGACTCGCAGTTGGTGTGTGAGTCCGACGAAGTGATTGTCGCGCAAAACGATATTTCTGAAGATCAAACACCCGCCAACTTTGCTGCCTTGCAGCATAACGTTGGGGTGTTGGCCCGTGGTTGCGCGAATCAGCGCCTGGCGCGCTATATCAATACGGATCAAACCGCGCGGGACATGGAGTTTGTTCGCGTACTGCTCAAAGAAAACAAACTTAACTATTTCGGTAACTCCTATGGCACTTGGCTGGGTGCCTGGTATGCCGGCCTATTCCCTAAACAGGTAGGCCGCATGGTGCTGGACTCCAATGTGGATTGGACGTCGACGTTTCAAAGCGCCAGTTTGAGTCTGGCATGGGAGAAAGAGCGAGTCTTTGAGCGCTTTGTTGCCGAACGCGCTGCTGCCAACCCGTCGGCGTATCGTTTGGGCGATGACCCTTGGGCCATTCGTGAAACTTTTCTGGAGCTGTTGCCAGAGGTCAGGGCTGCCCTGCGCTCCGATAATGATTTTTACAGCGCGCCTGAATACTTGCTGGCTGCGCGGGTACTCAGCGAGTGGCAGCGGGCCTGGCCTGATATAGGGGAGGCCGAGCTTATGGCGATGGCTCGAACCTTTCGATTCAGTCCTGATGCAGAGGTGGGACAAGCCGCGCGACAGGCATTTATGCAGTTACTGGCGGCCAGCCTGCGCCCCCCACCCTGGAATGGCATTCCTTTGGGCCCGCTGAAACTCACGCCCGAGGTATCTGTGCGAAGCACGGTGTTGTGCAACGACTCGACTTATTCGGATGAGGCGTTCTGGACCGGGAAAGAAACGCTGTATGCCGCTCGTTATCCGGTCGGCGGCAGTTATTTCCATGCCCGGCATTGCACTGCCTGGGCCGGCAAGCAACTGTCGGGCGTTCCGCAAAATGGCTTGAGGCAGGTAGACAGTATCGTGATGGTGCAGGCCGAATTTGACGACCAGACGCCAAAAAGTGGTGCCGTACGGGCGTTTGAGAGTGTGCCCAATGCCCACCTGATTGTGCTCGATGGCGCGTACCGACATGGTGTTTCCTTCAGCGGGTATGACGCCTGCGTTACCCCCAAAGTGGGAGAATACCTGGCCTACGGTCGCAAACCTGAACGCTTGACGGTTTGCCATGCGGCAGATTGAGCGGCGTGGCTAAGCCCCATGCTGGAGCCCGGGGGCCTTGGGCTGTTACCATTCGCCCCTTGTTTCAATTTCAGTTTTATCGCCCATTCGAGACCCGCCATGACCACCGTCCGCACGCGCATCGCGCCATCGCCCACTGGGGATCCCCACGTCGGCACTGCTTACATCGCCTTGTTCAACTACTGCTTTGCCAAGCAGCACGGTGGTGAATTCATCCTGCGGATCGAAGACACTGACCAACTGCGCTCCACCCGTGAGTCTGAGCAGCAAATTTTCGATGCCCTGCGTTGGTTGGGCATTACCTGGGCCGAAGGCCCGGATGTTGGTGGCCCGCACGGCCCGTATCGCCAGAGCGAGCGCAGCGATATCTACAAGCAATACACCCAGCAACTGGTGGACATGGGTCATGCGTTCCCATGCTTCTGTACCGCTGAAGAACTGGACCAGATGCGAGCCGAACAACAGGCCCGTGGCGAAACCCCGCGTTACGACGGCCGTGCGCTGCTGCTGTCCAAGGAAGAAGTGGCCCAACGCCTGGCTGCCGGCGAACCCCACGTGATCCGCATGAAAGTGCCGAGCGAAGGTGTGTGCGTGGTGCCGGACATGCTGCGCGGCGACGTCGAGATTCCGTGGGATCGCATGGACATGCAAGTGCTGATGAAGACCGACGGCCTGCCGACGTACTTCCTGGCCAACGTGGTCGACGACCACCTGATGGGCATCACCCACGTGCTGCGCGGTGAAGAATGGCTGCCATCGGCGCCGAAGCTGATCCTGCTCTACGAATACTTCGGCTGGGAACAACCGCAGTTGTGCTACATGCCGCTGCTGCGTAACCCGGACAAGAGCAAGCTGTCCAAGCGCAAGAACCCGACTTCGGTGACCTTCTACGAGCGCATGGGCTTCATGCCCGAAGCGATGCTCAACTACCTGGGCCGCATGGGCTGGTCGATGCCGGACGAGCGCGAGAAGTTCTCGCTGCAGGAAATGGTTGATAACTTCGATCTGTCCCGCGTGTCCCTGGGCGGGCCGATCTTTGATATCGAGAAGTTGTCGTGGCTCAACGGCCAATGGTTGCGCGATCTGCCGGTGGAAGAGTTCGCCAGCCGCGTGCAGGAGTGGGCGTTGAACCCCGAGTACATGATGAAGATCGCGCCGTTGGTGCAGGGCAGGGTGGAGACGTTCAGCCAGGTCGCACCGTTGGCCAGCTTCTTCTTCGCCGGTGGTGTGAACCCGGATGCCAAGTTGTTCGAGTCCAAGAAGCTCTCCGGCGACCAAGTGCGTCAGTTGATGCAGTTGATCCTGTGGAAGCTGGAAAGCCTGCGCCAGTGGGAGAAGGATGCGATCACCGCGACGATCCAGGCGGTGGTGGAATCCCTGGAACTGAAATTGCGCGATGCGATGCCGCTGATGTTTGCCGCGATCACGGGGCAGGCGAGTTCGGTGTCGGTGCTGGATGCGATGGAAATTCTCGGCCCGGACCTCACGCGTTTCCGTCTGCGCCAAGCCCTTGATTTGCTTGGTGGTGTGTCGAAGAAAGAAAACAAAGAGTGGGAAAAGCTGTTGGGCGCTATCGCTTAATCAGCCTGCTGCAACGACGAAACCCCGGTTTTCCGGGGTTTCGCCGGTAAGTGATTGTTATCCCGGCAAAAAACTTTGGAAATTGTTGAAAATAAATTTGACACACTTCCAAACCGCCATTAAGATTCGCCCCGTCCTCACCGATGAGGGGCTATAGCTCAGCTGGGAGAGCGCTTGCATGGCATGCAAGAGGTCAACGGTTCGATCCCGTTTAGCTCCACCAATTTACAGGTTCAAGGT